>LBVN01000007.1 GCA_000993115.1 Candidatus Woesebacteria bacterium GW2011_GWB1_38_8b | reverse complement strand
CAGCTTCAAACAATTCCCAAGCCATTGTTATCTTAGTTGTACTTAACACCTCCATATTTTACTTCAGAAGTGTCGGATTTCTACGGAGAATACAACGGGGGTTTGGTTCGTCCGTGTAGAACAGTTACAATAAGAAAGGATGGAAAATATTATAGGGAACTTAAAATCGATTGTGGGAGAAGAACGTGTCCTGATTCATCTCAGTTCCAAAAAACACCTAATACAAGCATTCCTTTGAAGAAGCCTTGAAAACCAAGCATTTAAAGTAAACTTATGAATTTGATCCTGTGGCTTGTTGACTTTTTTAAATTTTGATTTAATAATTTAATGATGTCCGGAAATAATATGAAATGTAACGCCGGAGGCGGTGCACTTTACGGAATCGGAATATTCGGTGCATTTATTTATTTCATGCAAACCGCAACCTCTTTTGCTGCGGTTTTGCTGGGAATTGTGAAATCTATCTTCTGGCCGGCAGTTATAGTTTACAAAGTTTTCCAAATGCTTAATTTGTAAATAAAACTTCAAATTTGACTTCATCATTTAAAACTTACATAATAGTTATATGTCTGAAGGTGATTTACCATCCGAAAAGGATACAGTAAATATTTTATCAGGACGAATCAGAAAACTAGAGAGAAGCAGGAGTGTTAAGAAATATTTTAAAAAATATAGGAAAAGGGAATCAACCTTCAGGAAGTTAAAAAGATCTTAATATTTTCAAATTTGACCCCATAATTTCTCGACTTTTGGATAGCTTCACACATATTTGTTTCGCGTTGACAGGGTTTGTTTCATGGAGTTAAATAGAGATATGGCATTAACGACTTCTGATTTGGAGGCAATTGATAACATTGTCGCTAAAAGAATAGACCCACTAGAAAAAAGAGTTATAAAAATGGATAGAAAAATTGACAAGTTCTTTAATTTTCTTGATAAGGATATTTACAAAATGAAACAAAAGATATCAGCAAAACTTGGAATAAATATTTTTGAACTTTCAACCCCGGGAAATTGAATTGTTTTATACATAATAATCATCTATATGTTTTTTCGACTTTTGGTTAGCTTCGCAGTCCTTAGATTTCACTCAGGATTGTAATCCTTCGATTTTACTGGTTCGATTGAACTCACCACAATTGTCAGGATTGTAATATAATTGCCTCTAGTGAGTACAAAATGTATAATTTCTCTAAATGAGTATAGAATTTTCCCAAGATGAGTTAGGAGATTTTATCGTGGATGGAAAAAGGTATTGTTTTTCTGAATTAACACCGGAACAAAGGGAAAGATTTGCAAAACAAGACTGGGCATTTAAACTTGGGTATAATGGAGTAAGTTTAGGAATTCCTGTATCTGTACGAGATCTAAATGCGTTAAAGGATCCTGACTTACTTAATTACTTTCACCACGGAAAGTCTACCGCCATGGAAGATATCAAATTTATTAATCCGAATCTAAATTAATTTCTCCCAATTTGACCACTATTGTTAATTTTTAAATATTGACCTAAAGTCTTTCACAGAGTTAAATGTAAACATGGACGATGTAAAGAAAATGTTTCGGACAATTGTAAATGGACAGTCTGCCATGAAGCAGGAATTACTTGGTGAAATTAAGAAAGTTGATAACAAAGTAAATGGTTTAAGTAATAAAATCGATAAGTTAGATGAGAAAATCGATGGTGTCGAAGAACGATTAACAAAAAGAATTAACAAAATAGGAAAGCAACTTGCATTTCTTGAGGAAGATGCACCAACTATTGAAGAATTCGATAAATTGGAAAAAAGAGTTACAAAACTGGAAACAAATCTAATAAAAAATTAATTTCTCCCAAGTTAACCCCAAATAATTGATTTTAGTGGCCTATACCAATATAATTGCTCCGTTATGGCTGAGCGGGATAATAATTGGTTTGCATTAAACAATAGCCACTTTCACTCGGATCGTTTAAAAATTGAATTACCTTTTCCGTCATGGATTAATGAAGAGGAAATTCGTATTAACACACGTCGGGTTGAAGCATTAATGCAATTGGGAGGCATTTCTCGCACAAGGGTTGTTGGTTATCATGAGAGAGATGCTGGTGCCTCAGAGGTACAAATTGTCGGAATTAATTCGGACGGTAGTGCTTTGGCTGGGAAGTCCGGTTTGAGAAAGATAGAGTTGTATAGAACAGAGGCGGATGAAAGATCGGGACAATACCATACCCTACATAATTCAGACTGGATGAATTTAAGATTGAAAGTTAATATGGATGCTGTAGGTAGAAAAATAATTGGAAACGGTGCGAATCTGAAAGAAACTGGAACATGGGCTTCCGAAATAGATGGAATATTAAAAACAGCTATCCGGAATGAAGGTAAGAAGCATCTGTTTGCTCTTGAGAGTAATGTCCAAAAAATATTTACCATTTACATAAACGCAATAAGTAATTATTTGAGTTATACACATGTATATATTTCTATTATCTCTCGTGGTACGGAAGCACAAACTTCTGATCTTGGAGGTTTAGCTAGTCAAGTTGCAATGAATTTTGCACTTTGGACATTCATGCAATCTGCTTTTAACGGTTTTGAGCAAGGTGGTAAAGGCTACAGAATCTCTATGCTTCCCGGATTTGAAATAGACCGTGCAATGGTTCTTCAGGTATTATCGAGGAGAATGAAAGTGGTAAAAAAAGAAGAAACGTCTTAACAGATATATTTCATCAAATTTGACTCCACATATTGCTACTTTTCGTTCGTATAGTTAGAATATGCGCGTGAGAACGGAAGACGAATTTCATAAACCCTATCAAGAAATCGCACGGAATACTTTCGGAAAACTTTTGGATAGAATGCAATTCAATGTAATCGGGCAAGAAAATCTGCAATTTTTACGAAATCCCGAACAAACAGCCAGAGAAACCGCTATTTTTGCATTTTTCCCGCACACAACACACGTGGACTCCCCAGTTGTAAGATGGGCAATACCGGCAGATCTGCGAATAAATCTTATTTATCCTGCGGCTGCTGATTATTGGTATAAAGGGGGACTGATTGGATACGTGATGGGTGTGATGAGTTCACTGGCGGTACCAAATTTCCCAATGCAAAGAGGAAGCGGCAGTACAAGCGGTATTTATGAAAGCTTGGATATTGCGCAAAATTTCTTGCAACGATACTCGTTGGTGATGTCTTTTGAAGGAACGCGGTCTAATCTTCCAAACGACAGAAGACAATTTCATACAGGTGGAGCGGAGTTGGCGATCAGATCCGGAAGACCAATTATACCAGTTGCGTTGGTAGGTCTTGAGCAAGTTTTGCCTAAAGGCAGAGCATTGCCAAGTTTTCGTGAAAACGGAGAAAAGCGTATTGTAAAGGTTTCTTTTGGTAAGGCAATTGAAGCGCCGGTTGCAGCAGGAAACAGATCCAGATTGAGAAAAGATTTTACAGAACATATAAGGGAAGAATCAATAAAGCTGTGTTTGGAAGCGAGAGAGGTATAAATTTATAGAAATTTGACTCGACGCAATTAGTATTTCTGAGAATGTAATTGTATAATTTTTTAAATGAGGATGGATGTGAGTGTTAAGACAAGAAAAGAAAAAACTAACGTAATTAAGAAAGGTTTTGGGAATTATGAAGTTTGGGTAAAGGCACCTCCTTACAAAGGTATGGCAAATAAAGAAGTAATTTCGGTCTTGGCGAATTATTTCAGCGTTAAGCCATACAATTTAAGAATTGTAAAAGGTCTTACATCTTCTTTAAAAGTTGTTGAACTGCGAAGTTGATTATTATTGATGTATAATTTTATTTAATAATGTTAGTGGATAAACAAGTATTAGAACAATTTAAAATTTTATGAGCAAATGGTGGGAAAGATTAGGAATAGGTGTTTCTCCAACACAGGGAGAGCAAAAAATGTCAGTTGTAGGTAACGAAGCTTGGTTGAAAGCTCAGGATATTACAGATGCAAGGAGATTAATAGAATCTGGCAAAGCTACAGGTGACAATGAAATGATTGAAACAGGTAAAGCAAGATTAAGATTTGCATTAGGAAAACAAACTCCCGAAGATGAAGATTTATTTAGAAAAAAATAGTTTATTGGAAAGGTGGTGAAAAACATGGTTTTTTGGATTAAAGAAATCTCCTGGAAAAAAGTAATTTTGAGCGGAGCAATTTTTACTGTAATTTCATTTGTCATAAGACAAGTTGAGGCTCTTTTGACAATGGGTTATTATACTGACCCGCAATATTTCGGACTTTGGAGTAAATTAATGATGCCAAGTAATGGTCCCCCACCTGCGGAATTCATGATTACATCACTAGTTTTTACTTTTGTGACGGGCGTATCACTAGCTTTAATTTATTATTACCTGCGGAAGCATTTGCCGGAGAATAAAAAGCAAAGGATATTTTATTTTGCCGACCTAATGGTTGCAATGTCTTTTTTATTTTTTACACTTCCTGCGTATTTAATGTTTAATATTCCGGTAGGAATTTTGGTAAGCTGGTTTATAGCAAGTTTTATTATACTTTTGTCAGCATCGTTTATTTTCGTAAAAATAATAAAATAAGTTACAATATACAGATTGAAAAAAAGTAAAGAACACAAAACTTTTCCTTGCAGAAATGGAATATGTGGCGGTTCTGAGAATTGTGCTCTAAGAAGTTATATAGAAGATGCAGCGTATGCTGACGAGCTAGCTTCTACTTGGAAAGTGTTATCAGATAATTGCCCCATAGCTGGAGATTTAGTGCGTAGTTATAATGATAAACTACGTAGATTAAAGAAAAATGTAACTGAGTAACACTAGTACGACTGTTTGTGTCAGCTAATATATTTAGCTCTTATCAAAATCATAAAGCTATTATTATTTAGGTTTTTAGAATAGTATTACTGTATGGATGAGCCAGTAAAATGCCCAACGTGCCACACTGATGTACGACCGGGTGATTATTTTTGCTATAACTGCGGTAAAAACTTAAAACCAAAGCCTCCTTCCACAAGCTTACAACAACAAATAATTGTTTATTTGGAAAGTATATTCCTGCCGCCATTCGGAATATTTATTGGGTTTCGTTATTTGCGCCAAAGTGATTATAAATCAAAAGCCGTTGGTATTGCCGCAGTTGTACTTACGATTTTGTCCCTAGTAATTTGCACAATAATAACATTGGATTTGTTAAAAACGGTAAACACGCAGGTAAATGATCAACTGCAAATGTTAGAAAACTTTTAAGTTAAGGTAATGAAAAGTTTTATGATATTATCTCGATAATATGACCTTGGAATGTACCCGAGGACAAATTGTGAATTTATTAACGCTTTACAACATCCCTGTAACCTAAGGTCTATTAGCATCCTGTGTCGAAAAAAGATAGTTATACTTCTAAACCGGATAAATAAGTATCTAAATATTTATTTTTATTAAACCAACCCAGCCCAAACAAAAAGGGTAAAGAACAAAAAGAAATAAAAAATTATCGAGGTTTAACTTTGACAAAACTTCCGGATAGTTTCGTATCAGGTCATACCATGTAATCCAGCCAAAATATCCTGCGACTAAATTTAGGATAATTGCTGTAAATAAGATTAAAAATCCTGTTAATAAACTTTTAAATATTGGCACCCCTGATCCCGTGTACTTTATAGGACAAGTATTTCTACCCAGAATTTGATAAAAAATACACCATCCGGCAACAGCCTCGTAAATTGAAAATATTCCGAATATTGCAGACAAACCACTTTTCTGAAGTACCGAAGAAACTATCAGAATAATCCCAATTCCCAAACGGACTATTCTATCGGTAGTTCCAATATTTTTCTTCATAATTTAATAATACAACAGTTTATGAGGTCGAAATTAGGTAATATCGGTACATCAATCGAACTTGAAGGTCTCAAATATTTCTTTTAACTGTTGCCTTTCGAGCGTATCCTAAACATTATTTTTACTTATTTTTAATAAATTATTATGCGTGATTTATTTTTGATATACGTGGTAATATTTAACGGTAAGAATATAAATATGACTAAGCGAATAATTACATTTTCTGTCTTTATTATTCTTCTTTTGGCTTTGTTTTGGTTTAATTTTACTTGGAAAAACGAACCGAAACCACAAGTTCCGAAGGACGCACAAAACGCAGCTGTTACAGGTTGGCCCGTTGATGAATCAAATTATAAAAACGATAAATTAAAGTTTACCCTTAAGCTTCCTGAAGGCTTTAAAGTAGAAAACTCCGGAGATTATAGTATCTTAGTTAAACCTGAAGGGAAAGAAAGTGGTAAAGGAGGCACTAATTTTATTTATATTTCAGTTATTACCGCTGACAATAAATCGGAGGAGGGGGAGATCTACAACTTCAATGAAAAAAACTATCAGGCTTTGATAAAATTAAAAGTTGGAGAAAGTATTTCACTTGGAGATAAAAATCAGCCTAATCTTAACCAATGGTTTACTTACAAACGCCTCGAAGATGTGGAAATTGGGGGTAATACATCTTTGGTATTTGAGAACAATAAACCCTGGGAATTTCCAAGTGGAACTTCTGAAACCCGATTTATTTTTACCAAAAATGATACGATATGTTTACTTGGATTTTACACGGGGGGAGAAGTGGAAAAAACATTAAGTATTGATTCTGAAGTAGCCCGATCAGTAATAAAAAGCTTACAGCTAAAATAGCCTCGGCTTAAAATCCTCTTTGATTTTTTTGAATTTATACATTTGTGGTTTATAAATATATTGTCCCGGGTGTAGAATATGGACATGTTTAAATTGTCTCCGTCCGATTTCGCTTATCTTTATGAGGAATGTAAACTTTGTTACTGCCTTAAAGTGAAAAAGGGAATTACTCAACCTTCAATGCCGATGCCGGGTGTTTTTTCGGCAATAAATACAAGGATTCAGGGAAGTCTGGTCGGAAAGAACCTTAAAACCTTGTCCGATGATTTACCGGATGGGGAAGTTGTAAATCAGGAAGGTTGGGTAGATTCTATTCTCGTTCCCGAAACGTCTGTTTTTATTAAGGGAAAATATGATTTGCTCGTTAAAAATCCGGATAATTCTCACACACTGGTTGATTTAAAAATAAGTTCCCCAAATATTGATAAAATAGAAAAATATAAAACTCAGCTTGGAGCTTATAAATTTGCTTTGGAAAATCCTAAAAATGGAAATTCTTATAAAATTACAAAACTTGCCCTTTTAATTTTTTATCCCGATACAGTAAATTTTACCGATAATTCAGCTATGGTAAGTTTTCCTCCGAAATGGTTGGAAATCCCGATCGACGACAAAAGCTTTTTGGAGTTAATGAAAGATATTGATGAGTTACTTAAATCCCCACTGCCTCAGGAAAGTAAAGCCTGTAAATGGTGTCAATATAGACATTTGGGGGAAGATTTTACTCATGAAAACGTAAGTGAAAAGGATACTATTAATTTTTAAGTGGTAATTAAAGTCAAAAAACTTTTCGGTATTAATAAGTTTGTAGGGTTGATGTTTAGTGATTTATCCGAGCCGATATATTTTGAAACACATTTTGGAATACATACTTTTTTCGTTAAAAAACCGATTGACGTTCTGGTTTTGGATAAAGACTTCATAGTACGTAAATTTGCAAATGTTAAACCCAATCGGATATTTTTCTGGAGCCCTAAATATATTAGAGTGATTGAAGTACAATCAGGATTTATTCAAAAATACAAAATTAACCCGGGAGATAAAATAACGATTAAATAATGTTTACTTCCGGTTCTAATTTAATTCCGTATGCTTTTTCGAAATCATCTTGCATTCTTTTAGTGAATGATAATATTTCATTTGGACTCGTTTTTCCATGGCTTATTACAACGAGCGCTTGATTAGGTGAAGTTGACACATTGCCTATTCTTTTCCCGCGCCAACCTATTTCTTCCAAGAGCCAACCAGCCGCAATTTTTACATAACTGCTATGCTTAAGATAATGATCATCAGTAGGGGGATAAGTTGTTTTTTCAATCGGGTAAAACTGAACACCCGGTGCAATTTTCTGAATTTCCGAAAGCTTTTCTTTGCTTACAAATGGGTTTAAAAAAAAGCTTCCCGCAGTACCAAATTTATTCCAATTCGGAAACTTTCTTCGTCTAATTCTTCCTACCGCTTTTGCAATAACAGAAACATTGTAAGGTGGCTTTGTAAATTTATTGAGTTCATCGACTATCCCGCCATATCGTGAGTGATACGATGTATCGATGTTTGCAATTTTTGAGAGCTTAATTGTTACATCAATTATTACATACCTTCCGTTGCTTTCCCTTTTGAAAAAACTATCGCGGTAGGCAAATTTGCACTTTGATTTATTAAACTTCACAAATTTATTTTCTATAATATCGTATGAAGTAAGACTAACGAATACATCTTCAAAATTCTGACCGTATGCTGCGATGTTTTGAACTGGTGCAGCGCCAACAGAGCCGGGAATAAGATTCAGGTTTTCAATACCGCTTAAGTTTTTACTTACCGCAAATTTTACAAAATTAGTCCAATCAACACCCGCGCCAACTTTAAACCACACGTGTGATTTGTTTTCTTTTAATTTAACAATCCCACCAATGTTTGGGTGGATGATCAGTCCGTTAAAGTTTCCGGTAAATAAAGTGTTAAATCCCGACCCTAGTATAAAATGTTTGTTGGTTTTTAAATCAATTCTCTTAGCGAGTTTTTTTAAATCTTTCTTCTGTGTTACTGATACAAAATATTCAGCAATTACATCAAGTTTAAATGCGTTTTGCTTTTTAAGATTGTACTTTTTAAAAATTCTTAGCATTTTCAACATTATACTACTTCGTCTGATCGTGATAAAATAACATATCGTGGAAAATTTCAAAGGTAAGAATGTAGCGGTTTTGGGATGGGGAATAAATGGGGTTGACGCAGCGAAATATTTACTCTCTCACAGTGCAAACGTAACGGTTTTGGATCGAAATCCTAATTTAAAGATTACAGAAGTAAATAAAGCTAAAATAAATTTTATTAAAGGAGTCAATTACCTTCGAGGTCTTAAGAAATATAATTATATTTTTAGAGCTCCTGCGGTTTATCGATATCTCCCCGAACTGGTCGATGCAGAAAGAAGCGGAGTTATAGTTACCTCTGTACTAAAACTTTTTTGTGATTTATGCCCTGGAAAAATAATTGGTGTAACCGGAACTAAAGGCAAAGGAACAACGAGCACTTTAATCTATGAAATTTTAAAAAACCAGGGTAAAGATGTGTACTTAGCAGGAAATATTGGTGATCCGGTTTTAAATCTGCTTCCAAAACTAACTAAAAAATCATTAGTGGTTTTAGAATTATCATCCTTTCAATTAATAGATTTGACAAAAAGCCCCCATATTGGTGTTGTACTTAATATCACACTTGATCATATGGATTGGCATCAAGGAAGCACAGAATATGTAAGAGCAAAAGAAAGCATAGTTTCACATCAAAACACAAACAACCTGGCTGTCATTAACGCTGACTATTCATCCAGTAAACGGTTCGAAAAATTAACGGGTGCAAAAAAATATTATTTCAGCAAAAACAAGATCGTAAAAGGTAGCTACGTAAATCATGGGACAATTTATTTGGACACTGATGGGAAGAAAATAGAAATAGGGAGAACCGGTGATTTGCTTCTAAAAGGTGAACATAATTGGGAAAATGTTACCGCGGCAATTTGCGCGGCGTCTTTGGCAGGAGCAAAACCCGGTTCAATTAAAAAAACAATATATTCATTTAAGGGTTTAGAACACAGATTGGAATTAGTTAGAGATGTAAAAGGTGTTAAATTTTACAATGATTCGTTTTCTACAAATCCACAGACTACGATAGCAGCAATAAATTCATTTTCCGAACCAATGTCCCTGATTTTAGGTGGGTCTGATAAGGGACTTGAATATAACGAAATGGGGATGGTAATTGCAAATAAAAAAAATATTGAAAATATTATTTTAATCGGAGATATTACCGATATTATTTATAACGCTTTACTTAAGGCAAATTGCACGAAAAATATAATCAAAATGGGCAAGCCTAAAATGAAGCAAATCGTAAAAAAATGTTTAGAACTTACTCCAAAAGGTGGTGTTGTGGTTTTATCACCGGCCACTGCATCTTTTGATATGTTTCCCAATTATAAAGAAAGAGGTAATCAATTTAAGAAAGAGGTCAATAAACTGTAACTTACTGTATAATTGCTTCATGGATAACCGGCCGATCGGAGTTTTTGATAGCGGATTGGGAGGCTTGACAGTAGTTAACAAAATTAGAAAAGCTCTTCCTAAAGAAAATATAATCTACTTAGGCGATACTGCAAGAGTTCCGTATGGTACGAGAAGCAAGGAAATTGTAAATAAGTTTGCCAAAGAAGATTTAACATTTTTGCTTAAGAATAAGGTTAAATGTGTAGTTATTGCCTGTAATACCGCATCAGCATTTGCTGCAAGTAATTTAAGACAAATTACGAGTATTCCTATATTTGACGTAATTACAGCCGGGTCCGCTGATGCTGTAAAATCGACTATTAACGGAAAAATCGGAATTATTGGCACACGGGGTACAATAAACAGTAAGAGCTATATAAGAGAAATTGCCAAATTAAATTCCAAAATTATAACTTTTCAGGTAGCTTGTCCTCTTCTTGTACCTTTAGTTGAAGAAGGTTTAATAAATGGCAATATATTAGATTCTGTAGTTAAAAAATACCTATTAATGTTTAAGGAAACCGGAATTGACACCTTGATATTAGGTTGTACTCATTACCCAATTATTAGAAATTCAATTAAAAAGACCATTGGAGATAAAGTAATAATAATAGATCCAGCTGAAGAGCTCTCAAAGATATTAAAATTATACTTAACTAAAAATAAGATGTTGGGGGTCGGTCACGGCGGGTTAAAAATATATGTAACAGATATCACCCCAAGTTTTAAACAGGTTGCGGAGAAATTTTTAGGAAATAAAATTGATAAGCCGGAAAAAATTAGCGTTGGATAGTTTAATCGACATTTTGTCGGATCCGATTTAGAATAAATTTAATATTTAAGAAAATGGATAATCAATTATTGAAAAAAATATCTGGTGGGAATTTACCAAAAGAGCATAGGGATTTGGCTAAAATAATGCGTATTAAAAGTAACTCAGAAAAAGCAAGAGTTCTTATACGTCTTCTAATTATTCATCCGTTGAAACGTAGGATTGCTAAATATTATTTAGTTTTATTAAGAAAAACATTTGGATTAAAAGTAATAGGAATTACAGGAAGTGCCGGAAAAACTACAACAAAAGAAATGCTTTTGGGAATTTTAAGATTATGTGAAAAAACAGTCGCAAGTTATGAAAATATCGATTCTGTTTTTAATATCCCGACAACCATACTTAAATGTGTTCCAGGTACAAAATATTTGATTTTGGAAATGGGAGTAGAGTATCCGGGAGAAATGGATTTTTATTTGTGGCTTGCGAAGCCTGATATTGGGATTATTACTAATATTTTTCCAACCCATACCCAATTTTTTAAAAATGTCCATGGTGTTTTTAAGGAGAAAAAAAAATTGGTGGAAGTTTTAACTTCCGATGACAAAGCAATATTAAATGCCAATGATAAGTTTTTAAATACCTTAAAAAATAAATTAAGCTCCGAAATAATTTGGTATGGATCCAAAGCAGAAATATATTCTTCAAAAGTTGAAGTTACGAAAGAGGGTAAAACAAAGTTTAATTTAGTATATGAAAATAATCAAATTGGTATAGAAATCCCGATGATTGGGATGCAGTATGTTGAAAATGCCCTAGCGGCAATTACTTGTGCAAAAAACTTAAATATCGATTTTACTAAAATAGAAATTGGTCTTAAGAACTTTTCTCCCCCCAAACACAGAATGCAAATATTAAATAAAAGTGGTGGAGTTAAAATATATGATGATGCTTACAACAACAATCCCATGGCAGCAAAGACAACTATAGATAATTTTATGAAAAATAATAAGGAGAATTCCAAGATAATAGTTTTTGGTGATATGCTTGAGTTAGGCGCTGATGAAATCAAATTCCACGACGAAATGGGTAGTTTTATTTCTGAATACAAACCGGATGCTTTAATTTGCGTTGGAAAGAGAAGTGAATATACGGCCAAAGCTGCGTCCAGAAAACTGGCGAACGTCTACTTTTTTAATGATTTAAATAGGATTCCATTAATAATTAAAAAGCATCTTGGTAAAAATACAGATATATTAATAAAAGGATCTCACTCTTTACATCTTGAGCAGCTTGTACCACTGTTGTAACTTTATTATAATTTTAACAAAGATATGAACTTACAAAACGGATCATCGTTGATACTCGGAGTTTTTTTATTCTCTTTCTTAATCAATAGTGTGATGATAGTTCCCTTTATTAATCTTTTGTATAAATATAAGTTTTTACGACGTAAGGAAGCTCCAACCAAGGGAAAAATTCCTCTATTTGATAAGCTGCACGATAAAAAAGCAGGGACTCCTGTGGGTGGTGGTATTTTATTAGTCGCTTCTGTTTCCGTTTTATTTTTTGTTCTGATGTTTTTAACTAAACACATGGGTATTCCAATAAGAAGCAGCTTTTCGGTTAACAAGGAAGTGTTTATAATAATTTTTACTTTTTTATCATTTGCGATTTTAGGTGTTTCGGATGATATTAAAAAAATGTTCGGAAAGCCTCAAAAAGGAACATTAGGACTTTGGTTTGGTATGACACGAAAACTGAAGTTTTTAATTCAATTAACTTTAGGTTTAGTGATTGGGTATTTTTTAAATAGAGTATTGGGAATAAGTATTTTACATATACCGATTGTTGATGTAACAATTAATTTGGGAGTATTTTATATTCCTTTTGCGGCTTTTGTTATAATTTCATTCAGTAATGCTTTCAATATTACTGACGGACTGGACGGATTATCAAGCGGCCTTTTATTTATTTGTATAATTGCTTTCGGTGTGATTGCTGCAAAAACACTTGACATGCCGTTAACACTTTTTCTGATTCTTTGGGCAGGATCTCTTTTAGCTTTTCTTTACTTTAACATTTGGCCTGCACGTATTTGGTTGGGAGATGCCGGTGCGCTATCTTTTGGTGCAACACTTGGAATAATAGGTTTAATTACGGGTAACATTATCGCACTTGTATTTATTGGAGGAATATTTGTATTGGAAGTTGCATCTTCTGCTGTACAAATTTTAGGTTGGAAGTACTTAAAACGCCCGATACTTCCTTTAGCACCACTTCATAACACTTATTTGGCGATGGGTTGGGAAGAACCAAAAATTGTTACAAGGGCCTGGCTTGCAGGAATTGTTCTGGCTATTTTTGGTCTATGGCTTGCTACAATCTAAAGTAGTGAAAAAAAGCAAAAACTCAAACAAACTTCATGTCAATCGAAAAATACTAATTTATGTTTTGACGCTTACGGGAATTGGATTGATTGCTGTTGCAGACGCATCAGCTCCACTAGCAATAAGACAATTTGACGATAAATTTTTCTTTATAAAGCAGCAAGTCTACGTTGTGGGTATAGGATTAATATGTATGTTTATATTGTCTTTTGTAAATTATAAATTGTGGGAAAAGTATGCCGTGCTTATATTTTTTGCATCTTTGGGATTATTGTTACTGGTTTTAATTCCGGGATTCGGAAATAAATATTTGGGTGCCAGAAGATGGCTCATGTTAGGACCAATAAACTTTCAGCCATCGGAGCTGGTAAAACTAACACTTTCCATATACATTGCAAAACTTGCAGTTGGAAACAAAAAAATCCTGGCATATTTTATTCCACTCGGTATAGTAAGTTTACTCGTCATGCTACAACCGGATATGGGTACAGCCATGATATTGGTGGGCGCCGGGTTAATCCAAATTTTTGCTGCCGGTGTTAACATATTTTCTTATTTCGGAATGGTTTTGGTAGGTATCGTTTCGGGGGTTGCACTCATATTTACTTCGGATTACAGAAGAGATCGCCTTATATCTTTTATTAATCACAATCAAAATATCGAAAGCTCATATCATATCAGACAAGTTCTCCTTGCTATCGGATCGGGGGGATTGTTTGGTGTAGGACTGGGACAGTCAAGGCAAAAATTTTTATTTATCCCCGAATCAGCCTCAGATTCTATATTTGCAATAATTGCGGAAGAGGCAGGTTTTATCAGGTCGGGTTTGCTTCTTTTAATATTCTTTTTGCTCGTATTCGAAGGATATAAAGTTGCTCTTCAAACTGAAAACAAGTTTGGGAAGATTCTCGCTATAGGAATTACTTCATGGATTGGACTACAGACTGTTTTAAACTTAAGCTCAATGCTTTCAATTACACCAATTACAGGAGTTCCTCTTCCATTTATTTCGTTCGGCGGAACCTCGATTGTGATGTTATTGGCTTCTTCGGGTATACTTTTAAACATAAGTAAATATGCAAAAAAACAAGATAAATAAAATAGTATTAACCGGAGGACATGCAGGTTCTACCGCTTTAGCGGTATTCGAGGAGATTAAACGCAGAGATCCGGATATAAAACTTTTTTTCATTGGTGGAAAAACATCGGTTGAAGGCAAACGATCAAGAACACTGGCACAAATCGCATTTTCCGATATAGGGATAAAACTTTATAGTATTAATGCCGGAAGGCTTGCAATAAAGCGGTCTTTTTGGTCGTGGATGTCTTTATTAAAACTTCCTTTGGGACTTCTTCAATCACTAGTAATAATAAATAAAATAAATCCTGATATAATTTTGTCTTTTGGTGGATATGCAGGTTTTCCTGTTGTTTTGGCTTCATGGATAAGAAGAATTCCGGTTGTTATACACGAACAAACAAGCGTTGCCGGAAGAGCTAATCTAGCTTCATCACGTATGGCTAAAAAAATAGCTCTAGCCAGAGAGTCCAGCATGAAATATTTTCCAAAGCAAAAGTGTGTTGTAACTGGAAATCCAATTCCCAAAAACGTTAAAGCGGATAATACGCCTAATATTCATAATCCCGTACACATATTTGTAACGGGAGGATTTAGCGGTTCAGCAATGATCAATAAACTTGTTCAGGTTGCATTATTAAACTTGCTCGATACCTGCGAGGTAATACATCAGACAGGAGATATAGAGTATAAGAAGTTTGTCAGTATAAAAGTAGAGCTGCCAATAAAGTTTAGTGAGAGATATAAAGTGGAGAGTGTAATTCATCCTGATAAGTGGGGAGAACATTTAGATTGGGCTGACATTTTTGTTGCCAGGTCAGGCGCTAACTTTACTTACCAGTTGGCAATTATTAAAAAACCTGCAATATTAATCCCAATCCCTTATTCTTATTTAAACGAACAACAAATAAACGCAGATTACGTTAAGGATTTTGGGCTTGCAACAGTAATTTCCCAGAAAGACGCCACACCCGAGCTTTTAGTAGAAGAGCTGAAAAATATAGTTAAGAATTGGAAAGAAATTACTTCATCCGTGAGTAACAAAAAATCCCCCGACTTGGATGCTTCTGAAAAACTCGTAGATTTACTGTTTAGGGTATAAACTCAGCTTTGATAAATGTCATGGTCAGGAATATTTTATTTGCCCACAAGCAATTTAGAAACAAGAGTAAAAGATTTAGAATTTTACCGGGGAAAGTAATTAAAAAAATAATAGTAGGCTTCTTATTTGCTTTTTTAATATTTCCAATTGTGATAGTTGCTTGGAAGCAGCTGTTAGTTAAAAATATTTATTGTTTTGAAAGTAATATTGCCTGTAGGGAAGGTTTTGGAGATAATTTTAGAGCTTATCTTAATAATTCTCCAACAGAATCGATTTCCGGAATAAAAAAACTGCTCAGGCAAAATGATTTACTTAAAAGCTATAAGGTCAGTTATGTCTTTCCCAGTACCGTAAAAGTTAATGTTGAGTTTAAATCACCTGTTATTGCTGTAAAAGGAGATAGTAATTGGTTTGCACTTTTAGATATAGACGGTACAGTTTTGGAATTAACTGAATCCACAAATATTAAAAAATTAGAAGTTAAAGGAGGACTTCCAAATATCGGTGAAAAAGTGCCAAAAAATATATATTTCGGATGCTTATTATATGAAAAAATAAGTAAAATACTTGAAATTGAGAGTTTTAAAATAGAGGACGATCGTATAAATTTAATTTTAAAAAATACTGGTATATTGTATATATTTCCTCTCGATGGAGATAGTGATTATTTAACCGGTGCTATTAACTTAATAGTTTCACGCTTGAATAACCCCGATAAAGAAACTACAATTGAAAAAAGTGAAATTAAAGAGATTGATTTCAGGTTTAAAAATCCTGTGATACGAAAAAAATAAAAAATATGACAAAGGCTAAGATTGTAACAGGCATCGAGATAGGGTCTTCAAAAATTGCAACACTTATTGCACAGGTTAATGCAAATGAGGACGGATTAATGGAAGGTGTGAACATAGTTGGAGTTTCATCGATCGAATCAAGAGGAATTAAAAAGGGACAAATTGTCGACATCGAAGAAGCGGTTGAGGCAATCATACAAAGCGTTGAAGCTGCTGAAAGGATGGCCGGATATAATGTTGACAATGCTTTTATTTCTTTAGGTGGTGCACATATATCCTCACAAAATTCTCATGGTGTTGTTGCCGTTTCAAACCCTAACGAAGAAATAGTTGCAGACGACGTTGATCGGGTAATCGAAGCCGCTAGCGCAGTTTCAATCCCCTCTTCCCGGGAAATAATACACGTTCTTCCGAGAGAATATATTGTAGATGGGGAAGCCGGGGTTAAAGATCCTGTAGGTATGAGCGGAATCCGTCTTGAAGTTGAGACCCATCTGGTCACTGCATCAGGACCAGCCATAAAGAACCTTAAAAGAGCCATAAATGAGGTAGGGGTTGCAATTAACGGATTGGTTTTTTCGGGTTTAGCTTCTGCGGAGGCGGTCTTAACTAAAACGGAGAAAGAATTAGGTTGTGTCCTGATTGATATTGGAGGCGGAACAACTTCTATTGCAGCTTTTGTAGATGGAGCTTTGGTTTTTTCTTCGGTTCTGCCGATTGGGGCTAAAAATGTTACAAATGATTTGGCAATCGGACTTCGGGTTCCACTGGAATCTGCAGAAAAAATAAAGGTCATGTTGTCAAAAGAAGATAAGAAACAAATTAAGAAAAAGGAGGATGAAGACCAACTTGATCTGAATGAGTGGGGAGTTAATGATAATAAAAAGGTGTCAAAAAAGACTTTGGTTGAGGGCATAATTAGACCCCGCTTAAACGAAATATTTTCTATGATTAAGCTTCAGCTTGATAAAGATAATTTATCTCATATGATTCCCTCAGGTGCAATTATTACCGGGGGTGGCGCTGATACTGTCGGAATTACCGAATCAGCTCGGCGTATGTTAGCACTGCCTGTGCGTATCGGAAAACCTAAAGGCTTAAGCGGATTAATTGACGATGTAGTTACTCCTTCGTTTGCGACTCCAGCCGGTTTAATTTTGTTCGGGTATTCGAAAGAAGTTGTTCCTCAATCTTTTTCATTTTCAAAAAAACTGAAGCTTCCATCAATGGGAATATTTTCAAAGTTAATAAATACGGTTAAAGATCTTCTGCCATAGCAATTTTTAAACAGCCGACGGTGGTGTAAATGTTGTACTTATAGTACGAAATAATTTGTGCTATATTAATATGCGATTTAGAAAGCACTTCCGTAGCTTGTAATTTATTTCTGCCCCTTATATAATCGCGCTAAATGCACTTATGGCACTTGTAAAACCAGACTCAGCAAGAATTGCAAAAATTAAAGTTATTGGAGTCGGTGGCGGTGGCGGCAACGCAGTATCTTCAATGATCGAAGATAATTCAATTCGCGGTGTTGAATTTATCGCAATAAATACTGACGCACAAGTTTTACTTGCTAATAAAGCACCGACCAAACTTCAAATCGGTGAAAAACTTACTAAAGGATTAGGGGTTGGAGGGGATCCTGCAATTGGTGAGCAGGCTGCTGAGGAGTCAATTGAAAAAATAAAGGAATTTTTGGTCGACTCTGATATGGTATTTGTAACCGCGGGGATGGGTGGAGGAACAGGAACGGGTGCTTCACCTGTAATTGCAAAACTTGCTAAAGAACAAGGCGCTCTTACAATTGGTATTGTTACAAAGCCTTTTCATTTTGAAGGCACGAGAAGAACAGTTGCCGCAGATGACGGAATAGAAAAACTGCGGGACAGTGTTGATACCCTTATTGTAATTCCGAACCAAAGGCTTATGGATGTAATTGACCGAAAAATGACGCTTCTTGAGGCTTTTAAAGTTGCCGATTCGGTTCTTGCCCAGGCGGTTGGCGGAATCGCAGATATAATAACAACTCCCGGTCTTATAAACGTTGATTTTGCGGACGTTAAAACAATTATGAAAAATACGGGATCAGCTCTTTTGGGAATTGGAACAGGTGTCGGAGAAAACCGTGCCCAAATGGCGGCTCGTGCGGCAATTTCATCTCCTCTACTGGATCTATCAATCGAAGGTGCAACAGGCGTTCTTTTTAACATCACGGGTGGATCTGATCTGACAATGTTTGAGGTTGATGAGGCTGCTAAGATAATATCAAATAGTGCAGATAGGGATGCGAATATAATTTTCGGAGCTGTAATTAAAGAAGAATTAGCGGACCAGCTTAAAATTACTGTTGTCGCGACAGGATTTGATGAAACCCGCTCTCGAATTGGTAAGATGAACCTGATACATAACACTCCAATTCAGGGTGTCGTCAGTGAAACTCCGGAGAGAAAAGAAGATACCGTCAGTGATGACGAGGATGACGAGGAAGGTAAAAAGGACGACGACGATCCTTTCGGAGACAAGTTTGAAATCCCTGCATTTTTGCGAAAAATTACATAGTTTAAATTGATTCATTGTTCACAATAATCTTGACTCGGTGTAAAATTGCTTCATGATCGTAAAAAAGACTACCAAAAAGCCATATTTTGAACCAATAAACCCGAACCCTAATTTTCCTGAAATTGAAGAAAGGCTTTTGAAAAAGTGGTATGAACAAGGGATTGTAGATAAATACCTTCATAAAAACGATAATTCCGATAAATTCTTTTCTTTTTTAGACGGACCCATTACCGCAAATAATCCAATGGGGGTACATCATGCTTGGGGAAGAACATATAAAGATTTATGGCAAAGGTATAAAAACATGAGAGGATTCAGGCAAAGGTTCCAAAACGGTTTTGATTGCCAGGGACTTTGGGTTGAGGTAGAAGTAGAAAAAGAATTGGGATTAAAAAGCAAAAAAGACATAGAAAATCTTGTCCCCGGGGACAAGAACGCATCAATTGCCAAGTTCGTTGTTCTTTGCCGGGAACGGGTAAAAAAATATTCAGATATACAAACGCAGCAGAGTAAACGATTAGGCTATTTTATGGATTGGGATAACTCCTATTTTACGTTATCGGAGAACAATAATTACATGATCTGGAAATTTTTGAAAGTGTGTCACGATAATGGCTGGATATACAGCGGAAACGATGTCGTACCCTGGTGCCCCAGATGCGAAACTGCGATTTCTCAGCATGAGATTTTGACTGAAGACTATAAGGAGGTAACACATAAATCTGTTTATTTCAGATTGCCATTGATTGATCGGGAGAATGAATATCTTTTGGTTTGGACAACAACTCCTTGGACAATTCCTGCAAACACAGCTGTTGCAGTGGACGCAGGCTTTATTTATGTGTTGTGCGAGTTTGAAGGGAAAAAATATTGGGTTGTTAAAGAACTTTCCAAAAAAATATTCGGGGAAGATGTAAAAGTGTTAAAGGAAGCAAAAGGGGAAGAACTTTTGGGATTAAAATACACCTCTGCTTTTGACGATTTGCCTTACGTAGCCGGTTTAGGCTCTGAAGACAAAGAAAAGTTTCACAAGGTAATTCCAACAGACACTCTAATCATGCCAATAACCATCGAAGAAGGAACCGGCTTGGTACACACTTCAACTTCAACCGGGGAAGAAGACCATAAACTTGGGGTTAAATTAGGTCTTCCTGTTATACCCGCAATTGACGATACCGCAAATTATCTTGATGGTTTTGGATATTTAGAAGGACTTAATGCAAAAGACAAACCTGAATTAATTTTGGAAAAATTGGAGGAAAAAGATTTTCTGTTTAAAATTCTTCCATATAAACATAGATACCCGGCATGTTGGAGATGCAAAGCTGAATTGGTTTGGAAAGTAACTAAAGAATGGTATATCGCAATGGATCGACCTACCACAAACTTTCCGGACGACAAAGTAAAAGGTAAATCTTTACGGGAAAGGATGATAGATGTTAGTAAAAATATTAAATGGATTCCGAGATTTGGGATGGAGAGGGAGCTGGATTGGCTTAAGAATATGCATGACTGGCTTATTTCAAAAAAGAACAGATACTGGGGATTGGCTTTGCCAATTTGGGAATGCGAGTGCGGTAACTTTGCGGTTATCGGATCTTATGATGAGCTCCGGGATAAAACTGTTGAAGGATGGGATAAGTTTGAAGGAAAAACTCCACATAAACCTGAAATAGATTTTCTCAAATTAAAGTGTGATAAATGCGGCAAATTGATGTCGCGAATTGAACCGGTTGGAAACCCCTGGCTTGATGCAGGAATTGTTGCTTATTCTACGGTCTCTGAGAATAATCGTGCTACTTTATTTGAAAAAAGCGATGAAGAACCTCTTTACACAAAGGATAAAAAGGAATGGGAGAAATGGGTCCCGGCTGATTTTATTACGGAAAGTTTCCCCGGTCAGTTTAAGAATTGGTTTTATTCGCTCATTGCAATGAGTACTGTAATGGAAAATATTGAGCCTGCAAAAACAATACTGGGATTTGCGACACTTCTTGCCGAAGATGGACGACCAATGCATAAAAGCACAGGTAATTCAATTGAATTTAATGAAGGTGCAGGAAAAATCGGAGTAGATGTTATGCGCTGGCTTTACACAAGGCAAAACCCATCGGATAATTTATTGTTCGGATATAAAATAGGCGATGAAATAAGGCGAAGATTTCATTTAAAAATTTGGAATGTTTATAATTATTTTGTTACGTATGCGACTTTGGACAATTGGTCTCCTGACGGTGTTTTAAAAGAAGGGAAATTAATCGAAGGGTCAACAAATATTTTAGATCGCTGGATATTAACTAGGTTGACAGAAACCTTAAATTCGGTAGAAGATGCTTTGGATAAATTTGACTCGCAAACAGCATCAGTTTGTTTGGAGGAATTTGTTGATGATTTGTCAAATTGGTATATAAGAAGGTCCCGAGTAAGAACGGGGTTTACTTCAATTTCGGATACAGATAAAAATCATTTTTATGAGACCACATATTTTGTCTTGCTCACTTTAGTTAAAATACTGGCACCTTTTACTCCATTTTTATCGGATGAAATATATGAAAACATAACAAAAGCCAAAAGTATTCATTTATCCGAATGGCCGGAAATTGATTTCACCGTGGACGGGGAACTATTAATTAATATGCTTTTAGCAAGGAAAATTTGCGAAGAGGTTCATGCCCAAAGGAAAGAAAAACAAATTGCCGTAAGACAACCTCTAAATAAATTAACTACAAATATTTATGAAATGGGAAAAGAAATTGCAGATGTCATTAAAGACGAAGTCAATGTAAAAAATGTAGTCTGGGGAAATACAAAAGATACCAAAGACATTTCAGTAGAATTGGATTTGACAATAACCCCTGATCTTCTTGAGGAGGCAAAAACACGTGCGTTGATAAGAAATATCCAGCATCAGAGAAAAAAATTAAATGTAGATCTATCAGAAAAAATAAAAGTTACATCAGAGTGGTTACCCAAAAGTTCGGAATTACTTGGTTTAATAAAACGAATTACCCTTGCTAATGAAGTAGTGGTGGGAGAATTTAAAGTAGAAAAAGAGAACAAATGATTCAGTATGGGGAAAGTAACTAAACTTTTTGGTAGAGATGGACTCATATTATTGTCAATTTCGCTTCTTATACTAATTGGTACATTGGTTTTGAGAACTGTCGCACCGGGTATTTTTCCTACATATTACATATATTTAGGAGCGTCGCTGGTTGTCTTTATCATGTTTTGGAGACTTGATCCTGAAATTATGAAAATATTTTCGCTTCATTTGTATATTGGATCATTACTACTTTTAATATTACCTCTTATAATCGGACAAGTAACCAGAGGTGCTATCAGATGGATTCCTTTATTCGGGCTTAGTTTTCAACCGTCGGAAATTGTAAGACCTTTTTTGTTTTTGTTTTTTGCCCAGTATTTAATTCGGGATGAGATTGATTTTAAGCACCTGGTCAAATCCGTAATATTATTTTTAATTCCCTTTTTCTTGATATTAGTACAACCGTCACTTGGTGTTTCACTTTTGACTGGAGTAGGATTTTTCGGAGTGCTTTTATCATCAAGTATTAACAAAAAACAAATATTTACCGTGATTTTGTTAGGACTTGCAACACTTCCTCTTATTTGGTTACTGCTTGCTCCTTACCAAAAAAACCGCATTACCGGTTTTCTAGATCCTAACAGCGATCCATTAGGGGTTGGTTACAACAGCATTCAGTCTATGATATCGGTGGGTTCGGGAGGGGTTTTTGGGAAAGGGTTGGGGAAAGGAATACAAACTCAGCTTGCCTTTTTACCGGAAAGGCACACTGATTTTATTTTTGCATCTATAGGGGAGGAGTTGGGATTGATAGGAACATTTACAATTTTATTACTTCTATTTATTTATTTTTTTGTTATGTCATCTTTTATTGACCGAGCAAAAGATCCCAAGTCCAGGGCTTTTATTACAGCAGTTCTATTAAGTTTATTAACTGAAGCAGTAATCCATATTGGGATGAACATGGGACTTCTGCCTATTACAGGAGTTCCACTGCCTTTTGTTTCTGCAGGAGGATCTGCTCTTATAGGTACAGTAATATCAACAGCAATGGTTTTAAATGCCAAAAAATGAAGTTAGCCTTGTAATATTTTGAATTTACAGCTAGAATATGAACTTATATTTAAGAAATTTAATTTTATGAAATACGTCGCAGTAATTATTAAATCAAAACAATATTTAATTTCTGAAGGGGATGAAATATTGGTACAAGGGGAAGGGTTTGATCCAAAAGCTACGGATGTAATTTTTGCCTCAAATGACGGTAAAGTAATAATAGGAACACCAAAACTTGATAATGTTTCGGTTAAATTCAGTGTTGTTGATGAAAAATTTAAGGGAGATAAAGTAACGGTTATAAAATACAAAGCCAAATCCCGTTATAGGAAAAAATTGGGAATCCGCCCTGTATTTACCAAATTAAAAGTAGATAACATTTCCTTAAAATAGTTCTTCTTATATATCACAATATATCATAATACTATCTTGACAACCGTGAAAATATAATTTATAGTTTTTTTAACAAAATATGTCAAAGCATAAAGCAGCAGGTAAATTAAGAATTCAGGAAAGACCCCGGCCAAAATATTTGGGGGTTAAAGTAGCTGATGGGGAAAAAGTAACGGGAGGTTCAATTTTAATTAAACAAAGAGGTACAAAGTATCACGCAGGCGGAAATGTAAAAGTTGGCCGTGATCATACTCTTTTTTCAATTAAAGAAGGGGTTGTTAAATTTTCAAAAAGACTTGGAAAAACGTTGGTTTCAGTAAAATAAATATGGCAGAAGAAATTGTTCAATTAAAAATAGATGAACTTCAACCAAATCCTCTCCAGCCTCGCGGTGCGATTACTCCCGAAAGTTTAGTTGATCTTGTTGATTCAATAAAAGAACACGGAATATTAGAGCCTCTTGTAGTTGCGAAAACTCCGGCCGGTTTTCAAATTATCGCTGGGGAGCGGCGTTGGAGAGCCTCCAAACTTGCAGGCCTTTCTCATGTCCCTGTAATTATTCGTGAAACTTCTCCAAAAGGAATGCTTGAGATGGCCTTAGTTGAAAATGTACAGCGAATCGATCTTAATGCACTCGACCGCGCAAAAGGTTTTGAACGATTACAAAGTGAGTTTGGGCTTTCAACTTCTGAAATTGCAGTAAGAATCGGAAAATCAGTTGCATACGTTTCAAACTCAATAAGATTATTATCACTCCCGGATGCACTTAAAGATGGGCTTTTGTCCGGGTTAATAAGTGAGGGTCATGCACGGGCATTGGCAGCCGTTGATGATACAAACCTGATGATAGAAGCCTATAAGATAATTTTAAGAGAGTCCGGATCGGTACGAAGAGCAGAAGAGCTGGCACGAAGAATGAAAGCTAAATCAGGCCAGAATATGCATAAGCCAAGTGTTAGACAGACTGATTTAAGAATTGTTTCTGAAGATGTAGATAAAATGCAAAGTGATTTGCAAAATGCACTTTCTTTAATCGGAAATGGTGATGATACAAAACAAACTTCTGTAAAACTCATACGATCACGCCGTGAAACACGGCTAGTTTTTACGTTTAAAGGCGGATTGGAGGATACTGAGGAAAGGCTTCAGAAAATTTATAAATCTATAACTTCCTAAATACTTAGATATTATAATTTACAACTTCCGTCATACCAAAACTTTTTGGCGGCCAATAGATAAAGAATGCCTTACCTTTTAGTTTGTCTTTTGAAACCAATCCCCACGCTCTTGAATCCGAAGATGCCAAGCGGTTATCACCAAAAACAATATAATTATCAGTGGGAACTGTAACTTCTTTGCCTTCAGTCAAAAAAGCTCCCGAGCTTGTATAAAGCGTGGATGTCAGATACATTTCATTTAGACTTTTGCCGTTTACGAATACTTTACCGCCTTCAACTTTAACACTTTCTCCTGGAAGCCCGATTATACGCTTTATATATTCATCTCCATTAGTACCCGGGGCTTCAAAAACAACAACGTCTCCTCTTTTGGGTTCGCCGAATCTATATGAGATTTTATCAGTAAGAAGATATTCCCCATCGGGGTAATTTGGTTGCATAGAATCCCCTTTTATTTTATGGGGCTGCATAATAAGAAGGTAGATAAATAAAAATATTGCAATTGCAAAAACAACAACTTCAATTATGTCCAAAAAAAAAGCACCCAACCTTTGCAGCATATGTATATTATATTTAAAACTTAGTAAAAATTACAAGTAAAGGAATTTAATATTTGACTAAAACAATTATATAACCAATAATAGTCGGGTGTAATGAAAAACTTTCCAAAAATCAATTTTTATAATGAAGGTGAAGCTTTGGCATTTTCTGATGTATACCTAAAGCCAAGTTATTCCGATATCAAATCACGTTACAGTAATCAAATAGATACTTCAACCGAAGTTGCAAAAGGAGCTCCGAAATTAAATATACCGTTTATATCTTCCGGAATGGATACTGTAACAGGTGAAAAAATGGCGGAAGTGATGTCTTTAAACGGAGGATTAGGTGAAATTCACCGTAATAATACTCCATCACAACAGGCAGAAATGGTTAGAATAGTCAAGGAAAAAATGAGAACTATAGAAACAAACCCCCCGATGGTTTCTGTTAAGGCAAAAATATCAGATGCGCTAAATTTGTTGGAAAAACGAAACCGTGGTTATGTTTTAGTTTTTAAAGGGGATAAATTCGAAGGGAATATTTGTGGTATCGCAACAAATAAGGATTTCAATGCTGGAAACAACGAAACATTAATTTCCAAAGTTATGACTTCGGTCACCGGAAACGGTATAAGAAAATTGATTACTGCAAAAGATGGAACGAGTTTGACGCAGGCGGTGAAAATAATGAGAGATTTCAGAATAGAAAAACTTCCTGTACTTGATAAGGCAAATGTACTTTTAGGGGTTTATACACTAAAAGATTACGAACTTATTAATAGATATCCTAATGCTGCAACCGATAATCGTGGAAGATTGATCGTTGGGGCGGCTATAGGTGTGCACGAAGTGGATGTGGAGAGAGCTTTACTTGTCGTAGAGGCAGGTGTCGATGTTATATTTTTGGATATAGCACACGGTCATTCGGTATATACAAAAGAAATGATACGTAAGCTCAAAGTTAAAGAAAATATTAAAATACCTATTATTGTTGGAAATATTGCAACCTATGACGGAGCGCTTTTTGCTTACGAGGCGGGTGCAGATGGAATTAAAGTAGGAATTGGACCCGGGTTTGTTTGTAAAACAAGAAACGTTGCAGGGACGGGAGTACCTCAAATAACAGCGGTGTTGGAAGTTAGCAGGGCTTTAAAAAATATAAAGAAAGCGCTGCCAATTATATCGGATGGTGGAGTACGCGAGCCGGGTGATCCTTCTAAAGCTATAGCTTGTGGTGCGGATACAGTTATGATAGGTAGTTTGTTTGCAGGAACAGATATGAGCCCCGGGGATACTGTGAGAATTAACGGGACATTGCAGAAAAGAGTTCGAGGTATGGCGTCAAAGGGTGTTTTGGAAGACAGAAAGAAAATTAGTAGCACTTCGACAAACATCACTGTTTACGCTCCGGAAGGCCGAGAAACTTTTACTCCATATCAAGGTTCAACTCAGGAACTTTTAATGGAATATGTTGGAGGTCTACGGTCGGCAATGAGCTATACAGGTTCACATTCAATTAGTGAGTTGAAAAAAGCAAATCTAATTCATGTCAGCGGGTATGGATCAAACGAACAGGGAAGACCATTAGCTTAATTCTCGAGATGAGATTTATCATTCCAAAACTCAATTTTCCATCCGATTTGTGGGTTAAATACCAACAAACTTAATGCTCCTTTACTCAAAGAAAATAAATTTTGAATTTGAATATATTTAGAAACGGGGAATTTGAGCTGGTAAAAAATAGTTGTTAAAAGCATTTTGCTAATATCTCCGTGTGTTACCAGAAGAATAGAATCGTATTTTTGCTTAATTAATTTTTGTAATATGTCAGACGCTCGTGTTTTTAAATTTTCAAACGTGTCTTCGTCAGAGTATCTATAACCTATTCTACCGTAATTTTGATTTAGTTTTTTAACAATTTCAATCGATTTGATATCGGTTTTTTCTTTTCCGATTATTTCGGAAGGTCTATGTTCCTCTTCTAGAAGGTTTTCGAGAACTAGCTTTTTATTTATTATTTTATTTATTATTTGAGCTGTTTCAAAAGATCTTCTAAGGGGACTGGACCAAATAATATCAATAGGAATATCTTTGAATCTAACTGCTGCAGCGTTAGCTTGTTTTATTCCGTCACCGTTAAGTGGAGAATCAGGCCGCTGGTAAATGCCGTTAGCCATGTCTACACTTAGACCATGTCTGACTATATACACTTTCATAGTATTAAAAAATGTTGTGGACGCACCAGGATTCGAACCTGGGACCTTTCGAATGTGAATCGAACGCTCTAACCAGCTGAGCTATGCATCCTTAAACATATTTTACCACGCTCAACGTGGCCAAGCTATGCTTACCATTTTTGCTCATTATTTTTTCAAAAAGTGGTATCATGAATTATGAGTTTTGAGAAAGATTCTAAGGTTTGGGATTTATATCATCAGAAAACTGCCACCGGAGGATTGATTGTATCAAAATATGCTCAGGAAAAAGAAGCTTTATTTCCCAGAAATTCCGTAATTATTGACTTGGGAGGTGGAGTTGGTGCTGATGCTATGTATTTTTTGGAAAAAGGTCATAGTGTTATTATTTTGGATATTTCACAATACGCACTTGGTATTGCAATGGCGAATGCCAAGAAAAAAGGTTTTGAAAGTAAATTAATAATTAAACAAGTAGATTTTAGTCTTCATAGAATTCCGTTAAAGCCGGCTACTGTTGATATTGCGTATTCAAGACTTTCGCTTAATTATTTTGACAAGAGTGAAACAGCGCTTCTTCTCCAAGATATTTTTACAATTTTGAAACCCGGTGGAAAAGCATTTTTGACATTTAAATCACCCGATGAAGTAGAGGAGATCCAATATCTAAGAAAACACGCAACTCTGCACGACACTACCCCTATTCCTGGGCCGGAAAAAGCGAGTATCAGAAACTTGTAACTGGTAAGCGATAAAAATAAAACAAAAATTAAAGTCAGAACTGAAGAAACTATTACCCAATTTTTAAATTGTTTATTATTAAAGTTTAATGCGGTAGGTTTAATTTTCCCCGTTAGTATGCTTTTTATGTTAATAACCGTTTTTAACTGAATACTGCTATCGTCTTTTACGATATCCTTTTTTGATTTAGTTGATGTTGTGCCTGGAATATCAGTCATAAATTATTATATGATGAATATTATATATGGGGAAAGATATAATTGGACTTTTTAAACGCAATTCATATCCATTTTCTATTTTTTTAGCCATAATTTACTATGCTTTTTTCACAAACGGACCGACACCTGGCTTTTGGGAAAAGATTTTAATTATTCTCGCAGGTGTAACTATTATAATATTTTATGGCTTGGCAAATTTCTCAACCGATAAAAGATTTGTTATGGATTTTATGAAGGAAGGTGTTTTGAGAACATTGGTAATTTCTTTATTTATCGTGTTTGTAACTGCAGTGGCACAGTATTTCGTGTTATCAATTTTCTTTTGGAAAAACCCACCAGTCTCAGTCGGTATTCCTTATTCAATTTATTCTTTTTCAGCCGGAAAGTTAATTGTATCAGGGTTTTTATATAACTGTGTTTTTTTCATTGCAACCAATATATTTATTAATAAAATTAAAAGTAAGTTTTGAATGTATAATATAAACATGGTTGGAAAAATTAAAAACTTTAAAACACTTAGAACAAAACTAAAAAATAATTATAAATTATTGCTACCTACAACATATGTTTTGTCTTTATTTTTAGGGTTGATTCTTTATTTAATTTATAAAATAATTCCGGCTTTTAATACGACTTTTTGTATAAATTTGGGTGGTCGACAAGTCTGTACACTCGCTGGAATTTATATTTATACTTTGACCAGCTTACCCGGGTACATTGTATTGGGAAGTATTATAAAATATTTACCTTTTACTTTACCTGTAATTATTAGTTTTATTTTAATAATTTTTGTTAACTTAGTGATTTATTATCTACTGGGCATGGGTTTTCAGAAACTTATAAAAGAAAAAAATGATCCTACAAAGTTCGTCTATAATATAACCGTATATGTATTTTTATTTTTAATTATTGTTTATTTGATTTTGAGAACTGTATAACTAGATTATTTTATCTAATGGAATTATCTCAGACTGTTAACAAAATAATAAATAAATCAAAAAGGAACCAGCGTCAATCGAGTTTTTTTACTGTCCTAAATAACCCGGCTGCTACTTTTTTAAGGAGTTACTTACTAAAGTTTAATATCTTAGAAGGTACAAAAGGGTTCGTAAATAGTGTTATAAAAAGTCTTGAGTCGTTTGTTATAATGGGAGACGCTTACATTTCTAGAAGGAGAATGAAACAGTTATAATCTTCTCGTTTTTGTTTCCTGCTTGATCCTCGGATGTTATACTAAAGGCGTTTTCTCCTTCGTTCAGTGTTATAGAATGTGTGAATGCTCCTGATGAATCAACTATCACGTTTCTTCCGTTTATATTTACTTTAGATTCCGCTTCCGTTGTACCCTCAATCCTGATTTGTTTATTTGTTGAACCGAAAAACTGTTCTTTGTCGGCTGGTTTATTGATAGTGAGTTCAGGTGGCTCTTTATCAATCACGATTTTACCTCCCACTACACGCTTACTTTCGTTTCCGCTTTTATCTTTTGCAATTGCCTCGACAACATATTCGTTCCCAGTAAGGGTCAATTTATAACTAAAACCGCCCTCATTGTCAGTAACTAATTCATTAGCTTCATTATTAATATAAAGAACAACAATCGATCCGGGCTCAGTAAACCCTTTGATTTCGATATCAGATTCTTTCGTACTCTCAGGGAAATATTCAAAAGTAGGAGGGGGTGGAGGAGTCGTGTCTTCCTGATCAATTTGATCATTACTTTTTTTAAGGTTTGTTAAAAATCCTACATACTTAACAACAAGCGGAATTCCGAAAAATATCAATATAAAAAAAGTGGAAATAGTGAGGATTATAAAAAATAGAGTCGATCTCACGTTTTTTTTCTGCTGAACCTTTTGTCTTCTTGAAATATAATCACGCATAAATAAAAATCGCTTTCTCTCCCGGGACCTAAACACTTAACAATAGGCTCATGAGCCGATGAGAGGACTTGAACCTCTAACCTATCCCTTACGAAGGGATCGCTCTACCATTGAGCCACACCGGCAGATTCTCTCTGATACCCTGGCTACAAGTGATATTATAGCAGTTTTAAAAATAGGATTGCATTTGAAATACTTTTGAAGTTATAAGATATTTAATTTCTTTTCCATTCGCTTTTTACCCCTTTAATTTTGTTTTCCGCCATTACAAGTTCATCATAAATGCCGTCAATAAGATCATAATTTTTGGCTTCGTCTAAACTAACCCAACCATATTCATCGGCTTCCTCTTTTTGCAATTTGACTTTCCCTGAAACATAATCTGCCATACATGAAATTACCAAAGAGGGGTTACCATCACTGTGTGTTGTAGCTAAACTTGTGACATACTCAATATTAGTTATTTCAACACCAACTTCTTCCATTACCTCCCTTCGTAAAACTTTTTCCAATACGTTATACCAATAAAATTCAGTATCTTTTGGAAGATTTATGTAATCATCAGTTTCAAGTTTTCCACCCGGCACAGTCCATTTGCCTGGAAATCTTTTCTTATTTGAAGAGCGTTTGGTAATTAAATATTTTCCCTTCTTAACGATAATGGCCGTTATTGCAATTTCATGTAGGAATTCTTTATTTTTCATCAATTCAACTTAGAAGCTTTTAAAATTGCTTTTTTATAAAACTCGGGTATATTCAAATCCTTAATTTCTTCCAAACTAAACTGCTTAAATTTTGACGGACCAGCTTCACTATTAATTTCGAATTTTCCAGTCTTTTTTAAAATTTGGCATAGATATGAAATAACTAAAACACCCCGTGACTCGTCATTTGATGTTTTTATAATATACAAGTAGGATTGAATAATATCTTTTACATCTGTTTCAAAACCTAGTTCTTCTTGTAATTCTCTTTTTATCGTTTGTTCTGGTTGCTCACCCTCGTCTAATTTACCTCCTGGTAATTCCCATTCGTTTCGTTCATTTTGCCTTAACCAAACCTTGCCTCCATCAAACACAACACCTTTCACTGAAACGGGGATAATATAGGGGGTGTATGTAGTTGTTTTATTCATAAACGAACTAAATTTAGAGCGGGATAGGGGAGTTGAACCCCTTTCTCTACCTTGGGAAGGTAGCGTTAGGCCGCTTAACTAATCCCGCGATTTGATATCACGGGAATAATTATACAATATATTAGCGCTACCTTGGTAGTGTAAGGCTCATACCTGGAAGTATCAGACTCGGATTTTTCAATTTATTTGCTTTGGCGACATCTGTCCATTTATAGCCGTCGGAGTATGCCCTGACACAAATTTTCCATAGATTGTCTCCTTTTTCAACTACATAAGTTTCAGATGTGATTACATCAGCCTTGACAACTGCTTTATCAACTTCTGTAGCTACTAAAGATGTGGTTGTAGTTAGTATTTCGGTTTTAGGTGGAGCAACGGTAACAGTAACTGCAGGAGATGTTTCAGGAATTTTAATTTCTTGTCCTACCTCTATTAATCCAGGATTCTTTATTTCGTTTTCTTTTGCAATTTCGACCCACTTATATCCGGTTCCATAGTATTTTTCGGAAATTTTCCAAAGATCATCACCTTTTTCGACTTTATGAATTTTTAATGAAGTGGAATTTTCTCCGGATACTGTTGGAATTGTAATTTCGCCTTTATTTTTAGAAATATAATTTATTACAAATATGCCTATTATTACAATAAATACTATACCAAAAATTACACTTAACGAACTCTCATGAAATTTTAAAGGCTTTAATATTTGATTAAGTTTTAAAGAAAGCATTAAAAAAATATATTATGTGGGGCAGAAAATTAAGCGTAAATTTATTTCAAAAAGTACAAGCTGTCAATAGGCATTTAGTTGACTATTGCATTTTAAATATCTTTTAATCAATAATGAAGTATGTCAAAGAAGGTAATGCTTCAACTTTTAGTGGTGTTAATTATTGCAGTCGGTGCATTTATAGGAATCTACCTTTTAAGATCCAGCCAGGATATTAGAGAAGAGGCAGCTCCTTCTACCAGCCTTTCCATGACAACTAATACTACTTTAATTCACCCCGGACAGAGTTTTTCTATTGATGTCAACGCAACGCCTGGAAATAACCAGGTTATTGGAGTTCAGTTGGATATTCACTTCGACCCCAGGTATATTAACGTAAGCGATGTCACCTTAGGCACATTTCTACCGGGTCAGGTGGATGTAGTAAAAAAAGAAATTGATAACGTTGCCGGAACAATTTTCTACGTTGTTTGGATAAATCCTGCAACAAGAGTATATGCAACTACTCCTGGTCTCGTAGCAACCATTATAGCTTCAGCACCTTTTTCGAGTTCTCCAAGTACCTCTGTGACTTTTGGTACCGGAACTTTAGTTGCTTCCTTGGAAGACCCAGGGAATAATGTTTTACAAAATACCACTAATTTGAATTTAGTTGTTGGAACACCTACACCGACACCAACCAGCACTCCAACCCCAACTAGAACACCAACTCCAACATTTACCAATACTCCGACTCCAACTTTTACAAACACACCGACCCCAACTATAGCTTTACGACCTGACTTGACTGTTTTTATTCCGAGCGCAGGAGTTGTAGGAAATAGCCTTTTCACATTTACAACAACAGTAAGCAATAATGGTACAGCCGCAATTCCCTCTGGTACCTCTATTAGGTTGCATACAGCTTACTGCACGACAAGTGGATGTACTAACCCGAATAATTCATTAGCATTATTAAATACTAGAACGACTGGCCTTGGTGTAAATCAATCTTATCAAGTCACCCAGACTGTTCCCAATGGAACAGTTAATGGTTGGTATAACTATCGGGCGTATGTAGATTATACCAATACTATTATCGAGCTCAACGAAACCAACAATGAAGATACAGCTACTGGAAACTGGACACCTTCGCCTACACCCACCAATACACCGACTAATACACCGACTAATACCCCGACAAATACTCCGACTCCTACAGCAACCGTTACGCCTACTTTCACTTTAACTCCTACCTCTACTTTTACTCCAACTCCGACTTGTGCATTAGGTACACCAATCTTTAATAACAACCTTATTTTACCTGCTGACATGGTAATATTTAATTCACGTACGACTACCGTTAGATTACAAGCGTCTGTAGCTGATTTTAAGGACTGTGGTGGACAGAGAACTTTAGAGTTTTCTCAATTGGCTAACGGTAATTTGAGCAGATTATGTTTTTATAATTCTGCAAATGTTAATAATGTCTATTCGTGCGATTTTGCTGTAACGAACAGTTCTTCGTTCACCTGGAATCTCGCTGCTTCTAATGACCGACTTGGCTTTGCTCTTAATAGAGTTGTCAGAATTGCGTTTCCTGGCGATTGTGACGTCAATGGTGGGGTTGATATTGTTGATTACGGAATACTGTTTTACAATTTTGCAAAAACACCATTCGACGAGAGGGCAGATATTAATGGAGATGGAATTGTTGACATAATTGATTACAGCTTCCTTTTCTATAACTTCGGAAAATCAGTTTAGCTGATTGCCTCATAAAGCTAATTGTTTTATAATTGCACAATAATTTCAAATATTTGTTGTTTGGAATTTGTTTATTGTAATTTCCAACACTGTGTTGGTATGGGGTTGTAGCTCAGCTGGTTAGAGCGTCCGCCTGTCACGCGGAAGGTCGAGGGTTCGAGTCCCTTCAGCCCCGCTAGCTTTACGGATCGACACAGATTGTGTCATCAAGGTATACGAGTTTCATTTGATTCATATCGTAGATAGTTTTTTCGCTTTTATCGGGACTTGGGTTATTTGGTCCAGCAAAATATTTATATGGTCCCGGTTCAACAATCCTACGATCTCCCGCAAACAATACTGCCCTATAAAAATTAGGTCTTCCGTGTTCGGGATCGATATTGGTACAATCCCAATTCCATTGTAATCCATAATCAGGAGGTTCGGAGACTGATTGGATGACGGGTTGATTAAAAGAGTTAAGATCTCTTCTTCTATTTTGATTTGCATAAAGTATTACAATTATGCCAGCAGCAAATGCTGTAGTTACAAACATTAATCTAAAGTCAAAACCATCTTCATCTCTTTCTCCCATCGATCTTAATTATTTTAAATATTATATTTAGTTTTTTCATAACCTCTTTACTTTCGCACAGGTGTGTTTATTATATAAGAACAGAGATATAGAATGAAAAAAGACATAAACAATCTTGAAATTGCTGATTTACTACGTTCCGTAGCTTCTGCATACGAAATAAAAGACAAAGATAAAAATAAATTCAGAATAATTGCGTACGAGCGCGCCGCAGATGCTATCGAGCACCTATCAAGTGAAGCTAAAGATTTATATGACGACAATAAACTTGACGAAATTCCTGGGGTCGGTAAAAGCATTTCGGAAAATTTGTCGGAAATTTTTCTCAACGGTAAAAGCAAACATTTTAAAGATGTCTTTCGTGGAATCGACTCTTCCGTTTATGAACTTATAAAACTTCCGGGAATTGGACCTAAAACTGCTGATAAACTTTCAAAGGCCTTTAAAATAGATAAAAAAGATCCAATTAAAAGCTTATTAAGATATGCTAAAAAAGGAGAAATTTCTAAGCTATCTGATTTTGGAGTTGAATCGGAAAAAGAAATTATTAACGCAATAAACGATTTCAAGGGTACCAGCACCAGACATTTACTTAATTATGCAATTGAAATATCCGATCAAATAGTAGATTGGATGAAGCGTGAAGCAGTGTGTGAAACAGTTGAAGTTTTAGGAAGCTTACGACGAAAAGCTTCAACAGTAGGAGATATAGATATCGCAGTTGCAACAAAAGATAAGAAAAAATCTATTATGCATTTTACCGATTATCCGAATAAAAGTAGAATTGTTGAAAAAGGTGAGACGAGTGCGTCGATTTTACTACCAAGCGGTGTACAGGTTGACTTAATTACCCAAAATCCTTCTTCGTTTGGCGCGCTTTTACAACATTTTACTGGCAGCAAACATCACAACATTAAACTTCGTGAGTTTGCTTTGAAAAAAGGGTTATCACTATCAGAAAAAGGTATTAAAACATTAAAGAAGTCTGTTCCGAATTTTAGATTGGAAAACAAAAATTATAATTCTAAATTGAAAATTTATGAATACAAAACAGAAAGGGATTTTTACAATGCTTTAGGAATGGACTGGATTCCGCCAGAGATAAGAGAAGATAATGGAGAAATTGAAGCATCCCAACGAAGCGCTCAGGGTAAACTACCCGGATTACCCAAATTAGTTAATATAGGGGATGTTAAAGCTGATTTACAGATTCACTCGGATTTTAATGTCGAAACAAGTCATGATTTAGGTTTATCTTCAATTGAAGAAATAATTGCTAAAGCAAATGATTTGGGTTATGAATATATAGCTCTTACAGAACACAATCCCAGTCAAAAAGGCCACAGCGATAACGATATAATAGAAATATTGAAAAAGAAAAAATATATTGTTGAACAAATAAATAACACATTAACAAATAATCAACGAGTAAAACATGTATTCAATTCTCTCGAGATAGATATAGTGCCTGACGGAAGATTACCGGTTCCAGATAAATGTCTTGAGTTGCTGGATTTTGCCCTAGTTTCAATACATTCCAGCTTTCGATTAAAAAAGGCTGAGATGACAAAACGTGTTATGTCGGCTCTTGAAAATCCAAGAGTAAGGATATTTGCTCATCCTACCGGTAGAAAATTGAATGAAAGAGAGGGTGTTGAACTAGACTGGGATAAAATATTTGATTTTGCTCTAAAATACAATAAGTGGATTGAAATTAATGCTGACCCAATGAGACTGGATTTACCTGATTATCTTGTGAAAGATGCCGTAAAATATGGTGTAAAACTTACATTGGGTACAGATGCACATCATATCGATCATATGGATAATATGATTTACGGGATATACACCGCACGTCGGGGTTGGGCTGAGAAAAATAATATAGTCAATACTTTGACTTTTGATGAATTTAAAAAAGTGTTAGAATAATTTGCCAAGCTTAGTAATCTGAAGACGGGTGAATTTAGAATCCACCTTAGTCTCTGAGAGCCTCTGGCTTACGAAAGTGGTGATAAATATGGGAATTCTATTGATACCTTTATTAGTTCTATTAGCAATTGCTGCATGGGTAATTTCACTATATAACTTTTTTGTTGCAAGCAAGGCTAGAATCAAGGCTGCTGTTCAGGAAATCGGAAATCAATTAAAAAGACAGGCGGATTTAATTCCAAATTTGGAAGAATCTGCAAAAGGATATTTAAGTCACGAAAAAGGAATTTATAAAGATTTAACTGATGCCAGAAAACAAATTACTGAAGCTGTAAAAAGCGGTAATCTGCAAAAAATGGCAGATGCAGGAAGTAAACTCGCTTCAGTGTTGCCCGGAATTCAAGTTCTTGTAGAAAGTAATCCGGAATTAAAAGCTGACGGAGTGGTTACAAAGTTGATGGACGAGCTTCGGGATACATCAGATAAAGTAATGTATGCCAGAAGACTTGTTATTGATTTAACGGCTGACTTTAATGTCAAAAGAGTAAGTTTTCCATCAAGTATCATTGCCAATATTTTTAAATTTGAGGAACAACCGGGACTTATTACACCAACTGAGGGAGAACATGTTAGTGTTAGTGCGACTGAGTTGAAATCTCCTAAAGTTAAATTAAATTAATTGCCTAAAATAAATACGCGTTGTTAGTAAGGTGTACTGCGCCAGGTTTTCTGTGTGGCGTAGAATCAAGTAAAAATAATATATGCAAAATATTTATGAAGCAGTAGCCAGCAATAAAAGAAAAAGTGTTTTGATCGTTATAGTATTTTTTGTTTTTACAACTTCAGTACTTTACGTTTTATCAAACGCATTTTCATATTACATCGGGTATGAACCCGGTGGTCTAGGATTTTTGGGTTTGGCATTTATAATTTCAGGTTTAATGAGTTTTGGAAGTTACTTTTATTCTGATAAAATTGTTTTGGGAATTTCCGGTGCTAAACCTGCCGATAGAAAACAATTTTATGATTTCTACACAGTCGCAGAAAACCTAGCAATTGGAACCGGATTACCAAAACCCAAGCTTTATGTTATAGATGACTCTGCACCTAATGCATTTGCAACGGGCCGTGATCCGCATCACGGTGTAATATGTGCCACAACGGGACTTCTTACGAAACTAAATCGTACAGAACTTGAAGGTGTTTTAGCTCACGAATACGGTCATATTAAAAATTACGACATTCGTTTAATGAGTGTTGTTTCTGTTTTAGTAGGATCTATAGCACTTCTTGCAGATTGGTTTTTAAGAATAGGTTTTCGCGGAAGAGGCAGAAGCAACGACAACGACAACGGTCAGATCGGTGCTATTTTTTTAATATTAGGAATTATTTTTGCAATACTTTCTCCTATTATTGCACAATTGATTCAGTTGGCGATATCACGTCGCAGGGAGTTTACGGCAGATGCTACTTCGGTTGCGATAACCAGGCAGCCAAATGGTTTAATATCCGCTTTGAAAAAAATTGCCGCCGACACCGAACCACTGGAAGCTGCCAATAAAGCAACAGCTCATCTCTACATAGAAAATCCTTTTAAAAATAAAACTAAAAGTGCTGTGGGGATATTTTCTAATTTGTTCAATACCCATCCTCCGGTTGAAGAAAGAATTGCCGCATTAACTAAAATGGAGTAGTTTTTATATTTCAACCCTTCTTATAATCATTGAAAAAAGTTTCTTAAGAGCAACTGCTGTAAAACCCCAAGAAATATAAATCCAAAGAGGCATTGTTTTTATAGACTCTAGCGTAAATACGATACCGGGATAACCATAAAGCTTACCCATCAAGTAATATGAAAGGAGAGTAATACCCAAAAACAAAAACAGATCAAAAGTTTCGTTTAGAAATATAAAGTAAATCATAACTACAAAAGATATGAGTAAATTATTATAAAAATCGTCTCGGCTTAAATAGGTGGTCAAAAGAAGCCAACCGAAGTAAAGTACGTAAAATATAATAATAAATCTGTCTTTCTTAACCAAGGCAGGAGGCTTATCCATATATTCATATTAAATCAAAATGTAAGATTTTAATACTAACATTTTGATTATAAACTGTATTCCTATATATCAAGCTTAAAATGTAAAATTTTTTGAGCTTAATATAAATCCATTTTAACCACTAACTTTTTGCTGTACAATAGTGAAGATTTACTTAATATGATTCACTTAACTAAATCTGATATTTTACACTTAGCTAAGCTTTCAGGGCTTACTTTGACTGAAAAAGAGGTTAAAGAATTGTCTTACGATTTATCAAGTGTAATAACTTTTTTTGAGGAATTAAAGGAAACAAACACTAAAAATATCCTACCAACAAGCCAAACAACCGGGCTTGAAAACATTACCCGTGCCGACAAAATTGATACAAATCAAACACTCAGCTTGGAAGACGTTATGTATAACGCAAATGATAACAAAAATAATTTATTCAAAGTACCAATTATATTAAAAAAATAAGATGTTTACTTCTGTTAGAACTACGCAAAATGCGTTAAGAAATAAAAAGATATCTGTAAGAGATGTTGTCTCACATTTCTTAACAAAAATAAACGAGAAAAATAAAGATCTAAATGTTTTTTTGACACTTAACGAAGATGAATCTTACGAACTTGCAAAAAAATACGACGGTCTTTTAAAAGAAAACCCAGACCAAATTTTTGAAAAATATCCATTGCTTGGATGCATTGTTTCTTTTAAAGATTTATTTCTAACAAAAGGCCTTAGAACAACTGCGGGATCTAAAGTATTAGATTCATTCATCCCTCCTTATTCGGCGAAAGTTGTCGATAAAATAAAAAAGGCAGGTGCAATAATTATCGGTAAAACTAATTGCGATGCTTGGGCACATGGAGCTTCAGGAGAAAACTCTGATTTTGGGCCGACACTTAATCCTTGGAATAAAGCTTATGTACCAGGGGGTTCTTCAAGTGGGTCGGCAGTATCAGTAGCTGCCGGATTTAATCATGTGTCTTTTGGGACAGATACCGGGGGATCAATAAGACAACCGGCAAATTTTTGCGGTATATACGGACTTAAGCCTACATATGGATCGGTTTCAAGATATGGAGTTATTGCAATGGCATCATCACTTGATACTGTAGGACATTTTGGAAACAATATTTCGGATATTGAAAATGTTTTCAAGATATCATCTGGCGTGGATTTATGCGACGCAACTCTTAAAGACGAGGACAAAAAGCAAAAAGATAATATTACTGTTGGTATTCCTAAGCAATATTTCGAAAAAGGTGTTGATCAGGTAGTTTCCGATAAAGTTCACGAAGCTATAAAAATATTTGAGAAGAACAATTATAAATTTAAGGAAGTTAATCTTCCAAACACAAAACATGCAATATCTGTTTATTATATAATTCAACCTGCTGAAGTCTGCTCAAATCTCGGAAGATATGATGGAATACGATTTGGAAATCCCAGAAACTCATTTGGGGCTGAAGCAAAAAGAAGAATAATTCTAGGCAATTTTGTGTTATCTTCAGGCTATTACGATGCCTATTACAAAAAGGCAACTCAAGTTAGGACGCTCATTATAAATGAATTAGATAAGGCGTTCGATGAAGTCGATCTATTAATTGCTCCTGTTTCACCGTCACAACCCTTTAAACTTGGTGAAAAAGTCAATGACCCTCTAAAAATGTATCTTTCTGATGTGTTAACAGTACCCGCAAATATTGCAGGTATACCGGGACTTTCGGTCCCTTTTGGGATACATAACGGCTTATCGCTTGGTTTTCAATTAATGGGACCACGATTTTCAGAAAAACTTATTTTTAAAATGGCACGGGATTTTGAAAGTTTCACAAATTATAAATTCGAGCCGCCTAAATTTTAATTTTTCATATGGAAGAGTGGAAAAAAATATTTTCAAACCGAAATTTTTTCTATTTATTTGTTTCTCAAAACCTTTCTCAGGTGACGATACAACTTTTAAATTTTCTATTTATTTTAAAAATATACAGTGAAACAGGATCGTCTTTAGCGACATCGATAGTCTGGATATTTTATGCCCTTCCTTCACTTATATTCGGCCCGTTTGCTGCAACACTTGTTGATTTCTTTGACAGGCGTAAACTTCTTATTTACACCAATCTTTTCCAAGCAGTTCTTGTTTTCTTATTATCTTTCTTATTTGGAAAGTCGATTTTTACAATTTATTTTGTAGTCTTTCTTTATTCAACACTAAATCAGTTATACGTCCCGGCAGAAACTGTTAGTTTAACTGAAGTTGTTAAAAAGAAAGATTTATCTGTTGCCAATGGTGTTTTTTTTACTAGTACGCAGGTCGCTATAATATTTGGTTTTCTTATTGCCGGTATTTTTAATAAATTCCTAGGATTTAGTATAACGCTATATATCTCTTCAATATTTCTTTTGATTGCTTTTGTATCGGTTACATTTTTACCTAGTACAGTTACTAAAAAAACCGCTCTTAATTTAGAAAGTAATTTGATGGAGTTTATAAAAGAAATATTTGAAGGGTATAACTATATTAGGAGTAATCAAAAACTTTTGTATTCTTATATACTTCAAATTATTATGACCGCGTCACTCACTGTTGTAGTTGTAAATATTCCTGAGATTTCTAAAACCCTTCTTCGAATGCACTCGGATTTGGGTTCCATTTTTATTGTACTGCCGACGGTAATCGGTTCAATTGCCTCATCTTACTTAATACCAAAATTACTTTTGAAGAACAGAAGAAAGATAAAAATTATATATAAAAGCCTTATGACTTTGGTATTTGTATTGTTTTTCCTAGCTATTATTTTTCCAGAAATTAACAACCAAACAATTAGAATATTAATACAGGTACTTTCATTCGGAGTACTTGGCTATAGCTTCGTTGGTGTTGTTATTCCTTTACAAACACTTATCCAAGAAGAATCGCCTGTAAAACTAAGGGGTAGGGTACTTGGAAACTTATGGTTTGTAACAACTCTGATTAATATTTTCCCGATTCTATTTTCGGGTATAATTTCTGAGGTATTTGGAATTAGAGTTTTGTTAACAATATTGTTCTTTATGTTTTTGGCAATTACGATTTTTATTAAGAAAAATCAAAGTAAATTATATGTCGAACTTTAAGTAAATAAAATGAATAAATACATTCCCGTGATTGGTCTTGAGGTGCATATTGAGTTATCTACAGTTTCAAAAATGTTTTGTTCCTGCAGTGCTCTTCATTTTGCAAAAGAACCTAATACGCAAGTGTGTCCAACATGCCTGGGACTTCCCGGTGCTATGCCTTATCCTAACAAGATAGCAATAAAGGATGTATTAAAATTCGGATTGGCAACAAATTCAAAAGTAAATAAATTTTCAAAATTCGATAGAAAACATTATATGTATCCGGATCTGCCGAAATCTTACCAAATCAGCCAATATGATCTTCCTTTTTGTATAAACGGTAAAATTAGTTTAAAAAGCGGTAAAACTATTAACTTAAGACGAATACATCTTGAAGAAGATACAGCTAAGCTGCAGCACTACGAAGACGAAACCGGGCAGTACTCTTTAATTGACTTTAATCGAAGTGGCGTTGCTCTTTGCGAAATGGTAACCGAACCCGATTTTGAAAATGTAGACGATGTAATTGAATTTTTAAAAGAAATTCAGCTTATCGTAAGGTATTTAGGAATTTCTCAAGCGGATATGGAAAAAGGGTCAATGAGGTTAGAGGCAAATTTATCTCTTCGTCCTGAAAAAGACTCAATTCTTCCTGATTATAAAATTGAACTTAAAAATATAAACTCATTCAGATTTTTGGAAAAGGCACTAAATTACGAAATTCAAAGACAGGCAGATCTTTTAAACAAAGGGGTAAAAGTTGCTCAGGAGACAAGAGGCTTTGACCAGCTTAAAAATACAACTTTTTCTCAAAGAATTAAGGAGGAAGCACAAGATTATAGATATTTCCCTGAGCCCGATATTCCGCCTTTTCGCTTTGAAGATAAGTTTATCTTCGTAATAAAAAGTGAAATAGGAGAAATGCCTCAAGAAAAGCGTGTACGATTCGCAAATGATTACAAAATCCCACAAAACTATATAGAGGTTTTGTTGTCAGACAAAAAACGGTCTGAGTATTTTGATAAGTTGGCCGAGCTGGATAAAAAATATTCCATAGGCTTAAATACAATCGCAAATCTAATGGTAAATAAAAACCTGGATCAGGAATACCCGGAACCTGAATTATTTATTAAGAAACTTTTGGAAATTACAAAAAAAGATTATTCCACGACTGACGAAAACACAAATGCCGTGTATGAAGTTCTACACGAGTTCCCAAAAGCAGTTTCTGATTACAATAGCGGAAAAGGAGCCGTTATAGGCTTTTTGGTAGGCATGGTTCAGAAAAAACTGGGTGGAAAAGGCAACCCAAAAGTTATAACGGATATGCTAATATTGAACTTGAAAAGTCCAAAATAGTTTTTTCCTATGTCCGCAAAATTTGTACATCTTCACGTTCATACTGAGTATTCTCTTCTTGACGGCTTAAGCAATATAAAAAAGCTTTTTAAGCATATTGGTGAAAACAATATGGATGCCGTTGCAATCACTGACCATGGAGAGTTGTATGGTGCAATAGAGTTCTACAAAGAAGGGATTAAACAAGGAATAAAGCCAATTATTGGACTTGAAGGATATGTAACAACGTCTCTTACCGAAAAGGTTAAAGACAACTATCACCTCACTCTCTTAGCAAAAAATATAGCCGGATATAAAAACCTGATGAAACTTACATCGATTGCACATATTGAAGGATTTTATTACAGACCTCGCTTTACCAACGAAATCCTTAAAAAATACAGTGAAGGCTTAATTTGTCTTTCAGGATGTCCAGCCGCTCAAATACCGCAAAGCCTTATAAATGAAAACTACCTGGAAGCATCAAAGTTGGCAGAGTTTTATTTAGATGTTTTTAAAGACGATTTTTATATGGAAATACAACGGCATAATTACGAGAGTATATTACCAGATATAAAAATTCCTGAATTAAAATCTGATCTCGAGAGAGTTGCTGATAATTGTAAAAAGTATGAAGATGGAGTGATTAAATTAAGCCGTGAATTCGGTATTCCATTAGTAGCAACAAACGATGCTCATTATATTAAAAAGGAAGACGCTCCTGCTCAGGATGCTTTGGTTTGCATTGCAACAGGGAAAAACGTAGGCGACATAAAGCGCTTACGATATATAGATAATCCGGACTTTTATTTAAAAACACCCGATGAAATGCAGAAAATATTTTCTGATATCCCGGATGCAATAGAAAACAGCGTAAAGATAGCCCAAAAGTGCGAACTGGAAATTACTTTAGGCAAATGGTTTTTTCCTAAATTCAGTTTGCCCAAAGGGAAAACACCCGATGAGGAATTAAGAAGACTTTCACACGAAAACTTAAAAATTATAATTCCTAAATCAGGCAAAGAAGAAGAAGAAAGATTAAATTACGAACTAGATATAATTTGCCAAAAGGGTTACTCGCCATATTTTTTAATTGTTATGGATCTCGCAAGGTGGAGCAACGAACAGGGGATTATTACAAATACAAGGGGTTCTGCGGCAGGCTCACTCGTCTCTTTTGTTTTAGGAATAACCACAATAAATCCACTTTTGTATTATTTACCGTTTGAGCGTTTTTTAAATCCTTACAGACCCTCTCCTCCGGATATTGACTTCGACGTGGCCGACGACAGACGAGAAGAAATCATAAAATATATTTCCGATAAATACGGCCATGACAAGGTCGCACAAATTTGTACATTCGGAAGGATGCTATCCCGAGCGGCTGTACGTGATGTGGCACGTGTTTTAGGATATCCATATGCAACAGGAGACAAGGTAGCAAAACTCATCCCTCCGCCAAAACAGGGTTTCCCTATTACAGTTCCGAAAGCTCTGGAAGAAGTTAGCGAACTAAACGATATGTATAAAAGTGATGCTGATGTTAAAAAGATTTTAGACTTAGCTATACAGCTTGAAGGATCGGCAAGACATCTCTCGGTACACGCAGCAGGAGTTGTGGTTGCACCCACTGAAATTACCGATTATTCTCCAGTACAGCTTGAGCCATCAGGCGACAAAATTATTACTCAATATGAATTCCATACCTGTGAAGATGTTGGACTAATTAAATTTGATATTTTAGGAATCCGGAATTTATCTATTTTGGGGGCTGCCATAAAAATTGTTGAAGAAAGGTACGGGACAAAAATAAAAATTAATGACATTCCCCTTGACGATAAAAAAACATATGAGATGCTAGCTCGAGGAGAAACAATGGGCACTTTTCAATTGGGAGGCTCAGGCATGACAAAATTTTTAAAAGAGTTAAAACCAACCCGAATTGAAGATTTAATGGCAATGGTAGCGCTTTATCGCCCCGGGCCTATTCAACAAATCCCTGAGTACATCAAAAGAAAGCACGATCCAACTCTCGTAAAATTTTTAGACAAGAGAATGGAAAAATTCTTAGGAGCTTCGTACGGTCTTTTAGTTTATCAGGACGATCTATTGTTCTGTGCACTTGATTTGGCAGGTTATTCCTGGGAAGAAGCTGACAAATTCAGAAAAGCGGTAGGTAAAAAAATTCCCGAAGAAATGGCGGCGCAGAAAGAAAAATTCATAAAAGGTATAGTTGACAATGGACAAACCGGGAAATTTGCAGAAGATCTATGGAAATTATTTGAACCTTTTCAATCTTACGGCTTTAATAAAGCACATGCTGCAAGTTACGGGTTAGTCGCGTACCAAACCGCCTATATGAAGGCGAACTATCCTGTTGAGTACATGTGTGCGCTTTTGACTGCAGAAAGCAATGACACTGATAAAATTACCGAAGCCATAAATGAATGCCGAAGAATGGACGTAAAAGTTTTATCACCCGATATTAATAAAAGTTCTGTTGGGTTTGATATTGAAGAAACTGTTGATTCAAGTCATAAAAAAGGGATTCGCTTTGGTTTAAGCGCTATTAAAAACGTAGGGAATGCTGCAATAGATGCTATATTAACTGAACGAAATAAAGAGAAATTTAAGAATTTCCTGGACTTCTTGGAAAGAGTAGATGGAAGAAGGGTAAACAAAAAGGTTTTGGAAAGTTTAATCAAAGTAGGTGCTTTATCGGACTTTGGTAAAAGATCACAACTTCTGAAAGTGGTTGAGGAGTATAAAAAATATTCAGGTAAAGCTCTCAAAAATGAAAACCAAAATGAACTGTTTTCACTTTCAGATTTAAACTCAACTTCTTTAAAGTTTGACAATTTGATGGGTCAGGATATCGACGAGTTTACCGACGAAGAAATCCAAACGGTGAAATCCTGAAAAACATTAATAAATTATCCAACTTTAAAATAAGCGATATATTTGATAATCACATAACAGGATCAGAAGGAATGGAAGTAAACATCGCCGGTATAATTAATGATTTGAGGGTAATTATTACAAAAAAAAGCGGACAAGAAATGGCTTTTGCAAAATTTCAGGATGAAACAGGAACAATTAATGTAGTTATTTTCCCAAGTATTTTTAGCGGAACAAAAGAAATTCTTACGGACAGCAATCCTTATTTATTATCAGGAAAAATTGATTTTCGTGACGAAGAGCCTTCACTTATAGTTGAGTCAATTAAAAACGAAAAGGAAATAATTACTGAAGATAATAAATTATTTATAAGAATCCCTAAAGGGACTGGGACGGAAAAATTATCCAGCCTTAAAGAATTGATATTAAAAAATCCGGGTGATCATAAAGTCTGCCTTGTTTTTGAAGGAGAAATAAATAAACAGCTCGATTTAAACGTAAAAATTAATTGGGACACCCAGATGGCCCATTCTATCGAGCAAATATTAGAAAACCTCGCAAATTAATTGTCGTTGAATATTGGTTCTACTTTAGTGTAAAATAGCCACTTAGTATGTCACTTACATTAACTTATAAAGATATTACCTTTGGAGTCGGGGATAAAATTAAAGTGTTTCAGACAATAAAGGAGCATGAAAAAACCAGAAACCAAATTTTTGAAGGTATGGTAATAGCCATAAAAGGTAGTCCTACCGTAAAAACTTTTACAGTCAGAAAAATTGGTGAACAAAATGTTGGAATTGAGAAAGTTTTTCCACTAAATACTCCGACAATTTCAAATATTGTTGTTGTAAAAAGTAATGTCAAAGGAGTGAAACACGCAAAAATATATTATGTTCGCGACAAATCCAGACGCGAGATAGATAAAATAAATTCAAGAAACACCAAACGCTCCTAAGTTTTGAAAGTTATATAATTTAAAGAATGGTTACCTCTAAAGCTAGTGGAGATCTAGGTGAGTTGATTGCTGCTAAATTTATCAGTAGTCTTGGCTATAAAATAATAGATAAAAATTTTAGAGGTAAATTCGGAGAAATCGATATCATTGCAAAAGACGGTAACTCATTGGTGTTTATAGAAGTTAAGAAAAGAATCAATAGTAAATTTGGTACTCCGGAGGAAGCTATTACAAAAACGAAATTAAAAAGAATTATAAAAACGATTGATTATTATTTATATAGTCACGGTTTAAATGAAGGTAAAAATAAAATTAGAATTGATGTAATTGCAATTTCCGGGAACCAGGGTAATATTTCCTTGAATCATATAAAAAATGTGGGGTTATCTTAACCTATCGGGAAATACAAAAATAGCCTCCGATTGTTGAAAGTTCTCTTATTTTATTAGTATCAGAAAAAAAAGCAGAGTGACTACCTCCATCAAGATTGATCAAATCAACTATATTTATTTGTGTTTTTTCTTCCAACTTTTCAAACAAACCTTGAATCTCAGAAAGTTTTGGACCGTTTATTTTATTCTCTGCAAATATTGTTATAAAAATAACACTTCCCGAATTTGATAATCCAACTAAAATTCTTCTTGCAAATTCCTCGTTAACAAAATTATTAATTAAATATCTGTTATTTAACATTAAAACCGGACCTGATTGTAAAGCGATGGTTGGGTTCTTTGGGTTATTTAAAGAAATATACGCTTTATTTTCTTTTAAATAAAAAAACCCATTAAAAAAATCGTCTTTTATGTAATCACTGATTAATTTCCCCTGTTCAACAAAAAGACCTATGTGTTCATCATTTTTGTTATAAAAGCCGGCACTGATTAAATATTTACATTTTTTATTTTCATAAATTTCGTCGGATGAAAGTTTTTTAATCAAATTAGAGTTTAAATTTATACTTTCTAAATTTCTTATCTCAATCCAATCAATCTCGTACCCATTGAATATATTTTCGTAAGGGTTTTTTAAAGTTGGAGTATTAGAGGCCGATGGATCGATATTAACATTTTTAGTTGAAATATTATTAAATAAATAATAGCCTATGCTTAGAGATAAAAATAAAAGTGAAATTACAAATATTATTTTAAATTTCACCATGAAGAAAATATTTTAAAAGTAGTTTACAAACTTTGATTCAACGTCAACCTCACATTCCCTTACGTCTTTAGGGGTTTTTTGGTAAGAGTATTGACATAACACCTTTTTATTATCAGAGCTCCAACCCAATGCGGTGTGTAGCTTAGGCTTAGCTGATTCGGTTGCAGTATGTACAGTAAGCAAAGTCTCCGAGGCGGCTTCGACATCATAAACATAAAGATTAGTGGCTTCTTTTTCACTTTTAACATCGTTATAAACCAGCTTTAAACTGTCACCGGACCAATAACAATTTCTTCTGTTTGTATTTACTTTTAATACTCCAGTACCTTCTATATCCGAAACATAAAGAGCTGGTTGTGGAGATGGTGGCCAAGATTCGAAGCATAACTTTTTCTTATTCGGGGCAACTGATACTTTTATAAAACCTGAAATTCCTGTAAATTCATAATCTTCTTTTTTTACTACAATTTCCTCTTCACCTTTTTCATTGATATTAATAACATTTCCGTTTTTTGTCGTAATATTATATTTTTTTTCTGGTACTAAAGTTACGACTGGTGTAACTTCTGAAGTGTCTACATTAGTAATTGCTTCTTTTTTGTTTTTATTTAGAAAATATAGAGCTATTACAGCTACCCAAACCAAAAAAGCAACTATCGAAACAAAATAAATAAAATAGTCAATAAAACCTTTCTTTTTCTTGTATGAGATAACAGATTGAGGACCGGGGGTGTTATTTTGCATTACCTGACCCAAGTCAGACTGAGTCTCAACTTTTTTTTCAACAACCGTCTCCGGGTTCACCGGAATATTTGGAATATCTTCCTGTTCCTCCATACATCTATTATTGCCCTAAATTAATAAACATTTCAACAGTTAATTTTTTGCGTCTTTACATTTTTTACAAGTTTTGAAATATTATAGACATGAGTCCTTTTAAACTTTTTCTACTTTGCTATATAATTTCGACGGCTTTTATTTATGCAATTAGGATTAAAGGGAAATTTGAAATAATCTTACCCGGTGATATTTATATTGAAAAACAAGGTCTTCATATTTACTTCCCAATAAGTTCCTCTTTACTTTTGACTATCTTGTTATATATAATCTTCAAAACCTTATTTTAATGGCAACAACTAAATCTAAAAAGAGCGTGGTTAAAAAAACTGCATCAAAAATTCTGGTCAAACCGGTGGGTTTTGATGAAGTAAAGAGTACTAATTTGAAAACTTCAAAATTAAAATTAAGTAGAAAATACCTTGTTATACTTCTTTTGTTGGTTTTAGCAGGAGGAATTTATCTTGCAAGAGGTCTTTTTGTGGTAGCGACAGTAGGTGGCTTTCCAATTACAAGATTTCAAATTATAAGAGAGTTGGAAAAGGAATCCGGTAAAAGAGTGTTGGAAAATATAGTTACAAAAGAGCTTATAAATCAGGAGGTTAAGAAGAAAAACATTACAGTTTCTGATGAAGATGTTCAAAAACAGATTGACGAAATTAAAAAGGGGTTAGAGGCACAAGGTACAACCTTGGAAGCGGCACTTACCACACAAGGTCAGACTATGAATGACTTGAAGGCAAATATCAAACTCCAAAAGTCGGCGGAACTTCTTTTGGCTGATAAGACAGCAGTTACGGAGGATGATGTCAGAAAGTATTATGACGAAAACAAAGATACTTTTGATAAAACTGCAAAATACGAAGATTTAAAAGCCCAAATAGAGTCCCAGTTAAAATCTCAAATATTTCAGACAGAAATTGAAAAATATCTAACTGACCTGAAGGCTCAATATAAAATAAATTACTTCGTAAGTTACTAAGAGCAAATTGGTGTTATACTCTTTTCATGATCATCCTCGGAATTGACCCCGGAACTGCAACTACGGGTTACGGACTTCTTGAAATTAACGATAATGGAGACTCAAGTGTAATTAAATGGGGGTTAATAGAGACTGATAAAAATGGATTTAAGGAAAACCGGCTTCAGGTAATTTATGAAGAGACTTTGACGATTATTAAAAAATATTCACCTGATCTTTTTGTAATCGAAAAAATATTTTTTGCAACTAATGCTAAAACCGCAATAGCGGTTGGTCAGGCACAAGGAGTAATGTTACTTGCAGCATCAACCATGAAAATAAAAGTTGTTGAATATGCACCAGGTACGATAAAGAAAGTAATTACGGGAAGCGGAAGGGCAAATAAAAAAGAAGTTCAAAAAGCTGTCAGAAGGCTTTTAGGTAATAAAATTAAAAGTGAAAAACATAAAAAAACTCATTTTGATAACGCTGCCGATGCCTTGGCTATTGCAATGACGCATGCGATACAATCTGCCGGTATCGTGATAAAATAAGAGCGTAATATTTTATTGTAAGGGGGTGATAATCGATGGCAAATTTTAAGGTTGGAAATGTTACCCACTATTTTGACAAAATTGGTGTTGCAATAATCGAACTCACTGGGGATCTTTCGGTCGGAGAAAAAATCAAATTTGAAAGAGGCGGTGAAACTTTATTTGAGCAAAATGTAGATTCCATCCAAGTTGAACATCAGAAAATAGAATCTGCAAAAAAAGGAGACATTGTCGGACTTAAGGTTGATGAGCCTGTAAAAGAAGGTGCAGAGGTTTTTAAAGTAAGTTAATATACTTTAAAAATTATATTGTATACTGATACTTCATTAAATAGCCTTTATTATGCGTAAAAAAAATAAACCTGTTGTTTGGGAAAATGCTTCTGATATCAAAAAATTAACCGAAAATATAATTGTCGAAGCTAAAGTTTCTTGGGTAATTAAAGCCGATATTTATTATTTCCGATCATATAATTCAAAAGCGAGAGCTTATGCTCGGATTTGGGGATTGGGTCGTGTTTGGCAGCAGGCACTCAAAATTAAGCCGTCATATATAATTGAAGTAATTTCCGAAAGATTTGATAATTTAGATATTAGTCACAAAAAGGAAATCTTATCACACGAATTAAGCCATATTCCTAAAAATTTTTCAGGAAGCCTAATCCCGCATATTAAAAAACGCGGAAAAAGAAATTTTCATGATAAAGTTACAAGCATATTTTCAAAATTGAGTTAAATGAAAGTAATTTTAATAACTGGCGATGATTCGGAAAAAGTCAGTTTAAGAATTAAAAAGCTTATCGACAGCGCGAAGGAAAAATCCTACATTATTTCAAAAATATCAGACTCACCAACAAAAATCGATAACGAACTCCGAGCTGATGATCTTTTTCTCAACAAGAAGTTTATACTTATCGAAAAATTATCACTTTTATCCAATAAAGATCTTGATTCTATAAATAAAAACTTGACCCATGATAATTTAGTTCTATGTGTAATTACCGAGAATGCAGTTCCTGCTTCAAAAATAAAATATTTTGGAAAAGACTTAAAAATTGAGAGTTACACTTTACCGAAAATAATATGGAAGTTTTTGGATTCGCTAAAATCTAAAAATGCGAAAAATGCCATGGATCTTTTAAACGAGGTTGTAAAAGTTGAACCTGTTGAACTTGTTTTTCATTTACTATCTCAGCGATTTATTCGCGACTACAATCACAAGCTGAAGGTTTCTCTGAAAATGATATTAAAGCTATGGTAGAAAAATTATCAGAGCTTGATGTTGAAGCAAAAACCGGCAAGGGCGATTTAAGATCCCTTCTTGATTTCTTTATCGCCACACAGTTAGAATGAATTTCGAAGTATGAATGTTAGCCCTTCAATTTTCAGAGAGTACGATATAAGAGGCATCGCGGGAGAAAAGTTTTCTGACAAAGCCTTAAAAGAATATGAGAAGTGGTACGGAAAATTTCCCGGAATCACAATCACTCCAGAAATTGCAACCGCTCTTGGTAAAGCATACGGCACCAAAATAAGGCAAAAGGGTGGTAAAAAGATAATTATTGGACACGAAGAGAGACAGTTTGGAAAGGAACTTAAGGAATATTTTATAAATGGTATTTTAACTACAGGGTGTGACGTTGATGATGCCGGAGTTTCATTAACACCAATAATTTATTTTTCAACTGCCTTTTTTGATTACGATGGCGGAGTAAACGTAACCGGAAGTCATAACGTATATTTCTTCAACGGTTTTAAGATTATGGCTAAAAATGTATTTCCAATATTTGGTACTGAAATTCAAGATATGAAAAATATTATCAGTCGCGACGAGTATACGATTGATTCGCCTGGAAAATTAAACAACAAGAGCGTTATAGATGAATATACAAATTATTTATTAACACACAATAAACTAAACCGTAAATTGAAAATAGTACTTGATTGCGGTAATGGTAGTGCAGGAATGTTCGCTCCCAGTATTCTTCGGAAGTTGGGTTGTGAAGTCGTCGAAATGTATTCTGAAGTAGACGCAACATTTCCAAATCATGTTCCTGATCCGGAAGATGTTGACGCGATGAAAGAATTGTCGAAAAAAGTAATTGAAGAAAAGGCAGACATCGGGATTGGACTAGACGCGGACGGTGACAGATTTGGATGTGTAGATGAAAAAGGTGAGTTTGTTTATGCGGATCGGATGCTACTTCTTTTGTCTAAAGACATCCTTTCCAGAAATCCCGGTAAAAAGATTTTGTATGATGTCAAATGCACAAGACTTCTTGAGGATTTAATTCCGAAATATGGTGGAATACCCTACATGCATGTTACCGGTCATGCACCGATTAAGGCTACTATGAGAAAAGATGCTGAGGTAATTTTTGCGGGCGAAATATCAGGTCACTTTTATTGGGCTGAAGACTACTTTAAAATTGACGATGGTGTCTATTCAGCAGCCAAAGTTTTAACTTTAATTTCAAATCAAAATAAAAAGTTATCTGAGCTTATGTCTGAATTTCCAATAACTTCTATGACACCTGAAATAAAGCTTCCTTGTGCAGACGATATAAAACAAAAAGTAGTTGAAGAAATAAAAGATAGTTTTTCTAAAACCAACAAGGTAATTGATATCGATGGTGCAAGAGTAGTATTTTCTCCGACAAGCTGGGCGTTATGCAGAGCATCAAACACTTCACCATACCTGACAGTTCGTGTTGAAGCTTCATCAGATGAAGAAGTAATTAATATTAAAAATATAATTCAGGATACTTTAGATAAATATACTGAAATTGGCGACAAGCTTGATAGAAATAATGTAACTTCACACACTGGAAAATTGGGTTGGGTATGAGTCAGATGAATAGTCTAGATAATATTGAAGAAATAAAAAATATTGACAGGAGTAATGTTTATGGCTCAATAATTGAACTTCCAAAACAATGTATTCATGCATTTGATGAAGCAAGAAAGGTAGTCGTTCCTGAAAGCTATTATGACGTAGAAAATATTGTTATGTGCGGCATGGGAGGTTCAGGGTTGGGAGCAAGAATTATTGAGTCGGCATACAGAAAGCAGTTGAGAAAACCTTTATATAGGATAAATGATTATGATTTACCGGGTTTTGTTGACCTTCATACACTAGTATTTGTCTCAAGTTATTCGGGAAATACAGAAGAGTCAATTTCAAACGCGAGACGTGCTATCGAAAAAGGGGCCAAAGTTATTGCGATTGCAGACTCCGGAAAACTTCTGGACTTTGCAAAAGAATTTAAATTGCCTTTTTATAACATTGACCCGAAATTTAATCCTTCAAATCAACCCAGAATGGCTATTGGTTATTCTGTAATTGGACAGCTTGTCTTAGCATCCAAATGCGGCCTTATTGATTTCGACGAATCTGAAATACAAAAAATTGTTGCGATATTGGATGATGTTATTGATAAATATAAAATTGAAGTAGTATTCGATCAAAACCCTGTCAAAAAAACTGCATCTGAGCTATTAAATAACATAATTTTATTTTTTTCCGCAGAACATCTAGTCGGCGTTACTCATACAGTTAACAATCAGTTTAATGAAAACAGTAAAAATTTAACTGCTGATTTTGTTATTCCTGAGCTTAATCACCACCTTATGGAAGGACTAAAAAACCCGGACTTTGTTAAAAATCAGGTTTGCGTCTATTTATTTAATTCCAATTTGTATTCTGACCATATTAAAAAAAGGTTTGAAGTAACTACTGAAGTTATTGAAGAAAATGGATTGAAAAAATACGAATATATAGCCACCTCTGAAACTATTTTATCGCAGGTATTTGAGATTATTCAGTTTGGTTCATTTTTAAATTTCTATTTATCAATGCTTTATAATCAGGATCCTACTCCTATCCCTTGGGTTGATTATTTCAAAAAGAGAATTTCTTAAGTAATTTTTCTTATTGCACAAGCGCATATAAGCCTTTAGTATAAATAATTGTATGGCTGCCCAAAAACCTCTTACATTATTTTTCAGAGATATTGATAAGGACAGTTTACCGGATGTCGGTGGAAAAGGTGCAAATTTAGGCGAAATGACTCAGGCTAAATTTCCTGTTCCTAACGGTTTTGCCGTAACAGTTGCTTCATACGATATATTCTTGGAGGAAAATAAAATTTCAGAACAAATTAATAATTTACTAAAGGATGTAAATGTTGACAATCCTGACGAACTTCAAAATGCTTCAGAAAAAGTCCAGAAGCTAGTTTCGAAAGCCGAAGTCCCGGAAAGCGTTAAAAAAGATGTCCTAAAATCTTATTGGAAACTTTCAGGTGCATTTAAAAAGGCGCTCGTAGCGGTACGCTCGTCAGCAACCGCAGAAGATCTTCCAGGTATGAGTTTCGCAGGCCAGCAGGCTACGTTCTTAAACATCAAAGGCGACAGTAGCCTGCTTTTGGCCGTTCGCGATTGCTGGGCTTCGCTTTTTACAGCCCGTGCGATTTTTTACCGTGCACAAAATAATATAAAAACCGAAAAAGTAAAAATTTCCGTGATTGTTCAAAAAATGGTTCAGTCCAACGTAAGCGGAGTAATGTTTACAATTGATCCTGTCACAAACGATAAAGAGCGTATAATTATTGAGTCCGTTTGGGGATTAGGCGAAATGATTGTACAGGGTTCTGTTGTACCTGACCGATATGTTGTCCAAAAAGAAACTTTTGATATTTTGTCTAAGGAAATTTCCGATCAGTCTATTCAATTAATCAAAAAAGGAACTGTTACATCTGAGCTTGAAGTTCCAAAGTCAATACGGGATAAACAAAAACTAACAGATGCCGAAATAATAAAGCTTGCAAAAATCGCGGATGCACTGCAAAAACATTATTATTTTCCTCAGGATATTGAATGGGCGAAAGAAGGAAGCGATCTTTTTATAGTTCAAACCAGACCTGTTACAACAATTAAGGAAGGTAAAAATAAAGTAGCTGCAGGATATAAAACAGCCGAAATACCTATTCTCACAGGAGCAGGTGCAAGTCCGGGAATAGGAACAGGACAGGTAAAAATTCTTAAAAGCCCGAAAGAAATTTCAAAAGTTAAACAAGGAGATGTTTTAGTTGCCCCAATGACTTCACCGGACTATGTACCCGCAATGAAGCGGGCTAATGCAATTATCACCGATGAAGGAGGTCAAACTTCCCATGCAGCGATTGTATCGCGCGAACTTGGTATTCCCTGTGTTGTCGGAACTAAAGAGGCAACAAAACTCCTTAAAGATGACGCTGTTGTTACGGTTGATGGAAGCAAAGGTTTTATTTACCTTGGTGGTAACGTAAAACTTGAAAAATCAGAAGAAGCAAAAAAGAACTACAAAACAAATCTAAAGACCGCAACCAAAGTATACGTGAACTTAGCCGAGAAAGAGCTTGCCAATGAAATGGCTAAGAAAAATGTTAACGGGGTAGGGCTACTTCGTGCGGAATTTATGATAGCCGGAATCGGTATACACCCTAAAGAAGCAATTAAAAATAAGAAACAGGGAGAATTTATTGAGAAGCTTTCAGCCGACATGAGTATTTTCTGCAAAGCATTTTATCCAAGGCCGGTAGTTTACCGTGCAACGGATTTTAAAACCAATGAATACAGATCTTTGCCGGGTGGGGCAACATGGGAACCTGTTGAGGCAAATCCGATGTTGGGTTTCCGAGGAGCCTACCGATACATTTCTTCACCTGAAGTTTTTAATCTTGAGCTACAGGCGATTAAAAATGTCAGGGAAAAATACAATAATTTATGGCTTATGATTCCTTTTGTCCGATCTCCTTTGGAGCTGACTAAAGTTAAGAAATTGATAGCAACTGAAGGACTTCTCGAAAGTCCTACTTTTAAACTTTGGATGATGGTTGAGATCCCTGTCAACGTAATTCAGATTGAAGATTTTATTAAGGTAGGAATCGACGGAGTATCAATCGGAAGCAACGATTTGACAATGTTAACAACAGGAACAGACCGTGATAATGCAGAAGTTGCAAGCGCATTCGACGAACGCTCTCCTTCTGTCCTTTGGTCACTCCGCCGGGTAATCAGAAAATGCAAAAAACACGGGGTAACAACATCAATCTGCGGTCAGGCACCGTCAACTTATGAAGATCTTGTATTTAAGCTAGTAAAATACGGTGTAACAAGTATTTCTGTAAATCCCGATGCAATTGATCGGGTACGATCAGTTATCTATGAAGCAGAGAAAGAGGTTGTAAGTAAAGGTAGGAAGTGACAAAACAATACTTTTTGTGTTATTTTAAATTAAAGCAAGCTCTGTTATAAATATATTTGAGCTTGATATATAGTAATACTTTTTTTAATCAAAATGTTATTTATTAAAATAACATTTTGATCTATTATAAATATATGAGCAAAGTATCAAAAGTTTGGGCAAGGCAAATTCTTGATTCAAGGGGGTTACCGACTGTAGAGACAGTTGTTCAGCTTGATACCGGTCACACTGCGGTGGCTTCTGTCCCCGGAGGTACTTCAACAGGAACCTATGAGTGTGTTGATTTGCGTGACAACGATCCTGCAAACTATGACGGAAAAGGAGTTTCTAAGGCTGTAAAAAATGTAAATGAAACACTTGGACCCGGAATTTGGGGATTAGACTCAACTGATCAGGCTGCTATTGATAAAAGGCTCATCGATCTTGATGGGTCAAAAAATAAATCGAAATTTGGTGCAAATGCAATACTTTCAATATCTGCAGCCAATTCAAAAGCTGCCGCTATGGCACAAAATACCTCACTTTACGCTTGGACAAATACCCTTGCCAAAAGAGCAGGTATAAATGCAGCCCTAAAGGTGCCTACCCCGGTATTTAACATGATAAACGGAGGTCTTCATGGAGCGGGAAATTTGGATTTTCAAGAGTTCCATGTTATTCCTGCAACCAGCAAAAATTATTCGGAGGCACTAAAGATTGGTGTTGAAGTTTATATTACACTAGGAAAAAACCTAGAGAGAAGAGGTGCAATCCACTCGGTCGGCGACGAAGGAGGCTACGCTCCTAATTTGTTTACAAACGCCGATGCGTTGGAAGTTCTTTTTGAATCAATTAAGGAAACAACTTACCAAATCGGCCGTGATGTATTTTTGGGACTGGATGTCGCCGCATCAGTTTTTTACAAAAACGGAAATTATACAATCCGTGATAAGTCCACACCGCTTTCGGATGACGCATTAATTGATTATTACAAATACTTAAACAGTCAGTATCACATGTCTCACATTGAAGATCCTCTGCATGAGGATGCTTGGGCAAGCTGGAAAAAGTTATATGAATCTTTCCAGGGACAACTGACGGTTGTAGGAGATGATCTGCTTGTTACAAACACCGAACGAGTTGAAAAAGCCATAGCAGAAAAAGCATGCGATGCAATTTTAGTTAAACCAAACCAAGTTGGTACTGTTTGGGAAACACTTTTGGTAGTGAAGCGTGCACGCGAAGCAAACTGGAAAGTCATTACTTCACACCGATCGGGTGAAACTAATGACTGGTTTATTGCTGATTTTGCGGTGGGAATTGGATCCGATTTTGTAAAATTCGGTGCTCCGGCAAGAGGAGAACGTGTCGCAAAATATAATCGACTCTTAAGTATTGAGGCTGAACTTGCTTCAGCAAAATAAACTAATTTGACTCTTCTTATTACGTTAATCACGTCTTCGTTATATAGTTAATTAGTTATGTCATTAAATTCTAAACCTAAGTTTGTCGTTTTAGTTATTCTTGATGGCTGGGGAATTGCAACACCCGGGGCTGGAAATGCAATCACTTTGTCTAATACTCCAAATATTAATAAATTTTTAGCCAGTTACCCCCATACACAATTAGAGGCTGCAGGCCAAGCTGTCGGTTTACCTCGAGGCGAAGACGGAAATACTGAAACCGGACACATTAATTTGGGCGCCGGAAGTATTATTTATCAAGATTTGGAAAGAATAAATATGTCAATTTCGGACGGCTCTTTTTTTGAAAATAAAATACTTCTTTCCGCGATAGAGAATTCCAAAAAAAATAATTCAAATTTGCATTTAATGGGACTAATCGGAACGGGAGGCGTTCATTCAAACTTAAATCATTTATATGCATTAATTCATCTTGCAGCTCTACATAAATTTAACAGTCTTTATCTTCATTTATTTACTGATGGCCGCGATTCTCCCCAAACTTCATCAAAAGCCGTGCTAGCCGGCATTCAAAAACTTTTGGATAAAGAGAAAGTAGGATCTATTGCATCAATCATGGGGCGATATTGGGCAATGGACCGCGACCAGCGTTGGGACAGAACCGAAAAAGCATATAAAGCCTTAACACAAGGCACAGGAAAAATTTATGACAATATTGCAACAGCTATGGATGATTCGTATTCAAAAGGCATTACCGATGAATTCATAGAGCCGATTCTTATTAAAAACAAAGAAGGTAAAATAAATTTAATATCAAAAAACGACTCAGCAATATTTTTCAACTTTAGAGTTGACAGGCCAAGGCAACTTACAAAAGCATTTGTTTATAAAGATTTCGCATCTGCAAAATCTGATTACGACAGTAACCCTTATAAAAAAACTCCTACTGATCCAAGTAGCATAAAACTTTTTGAAAGGGGAGCAAGAATTGAAAATTTATTTTTCGTCACAATGACCGAATACAGCAGGTCTTTAGTTGACGAAGGCACACAAGTTGCTTTTCCACCGGATACTGTAACTATGCCTTTAAGCTCAGTTATTTCAAACAACAATTTAAGACAACTTAAGGTAACAGAGAGCGAAAAAGAAAGATTCGTAACGTTTTACTTTAACGGTTTCCGCGAAAAGCCTTTCACCAATGAAGAAAAAGTAATTATTCCATCAAGCAAAGTCCCTACTTATGATCAAAAACCCGAAATGATGGCTCAAGAAATAACATCTGTATTGGTAGAAAAATTAAAAAATGGAGATTACAGTTTTGCGTTAGTTAATTACCCCAACGCGGATATGGTAGGCCATACAGGAAATATCGGTCCTACTGTAAAAGCTGTAGAAAAAGTTGACGAACAGCTTGGAATACTGGCTAATTTTGCACTGGCTTACGAAGGAGCACTGCTAATTACAGCTGATCACGGCAATGCAGAAGAAATGATAAATTTAAAAACCGGTGAGATTGATACAGAACATAGTAATAATAATGTACCTTTTGTTTGTGTTTTTCGTCCGCTGTTAAACCATTCGCAAACGCTGAAAGTAGGTATTTTGGCAGATATTGCTCCGACAGTACTTAGTTTATTGGAAGTACAGGCTCCTGCGTCAATGACGGGGAGAGATCTGCTTAAAGAAATCAAAAACTTCTAAAAAAATAATTTATGCCGAATAACGCCGTATAAGGCCTACTACTTTTCCCTGAATTCGTACATTTTTTACAAATATCGGGAAACGCTTCAATGTAGCCATACCGTTATCCAAAAGCGCAACGACAATGTCGCCGTTATTAGCTATCTCAGACTGCTCAATAATCACATAATCGCCGTCCCTGATTTGCTCATCGATCATCGACTCGCCCTTAACTTTTAAAACATAAGTTCTTTTTTTGCCGGAAAGAAATACACTTGGAATTGATAGCGACGAATTCGGATCAGTAAAAGGCTCAATTGGCGCACCTGCCGCAATAAAGCCTAAAATAGGAACTTCAATTCCTTTCTCCTCAAAATTAATAGTTTCGTTTACCAACTCAATAGAACGGTTTTTACCTGTTTTTCTTTTAATTAACTTTTTTTCTTCAAGAGCTGTTAAGTGTTCATGAACAGTTGCCAAGGAGCTTACTCCAATTGCAATTGCAATTTCACGCAGTGTTGGTGCAGATCCTGTTGATTGGATGTGCTGTTTTATGTAATCGAGAATTTGTGATTGTTTCTTGTAAATTATTGGAGCCATGCTATATTTATACAAATATAACCCGAAGAAGTCAATAGCTAATTTTGGGTATTATTCTTATATTTTTATATCATATAAAATTATTACATGAACAAATTTAAAATAAAATCTGAATACGATCTTATTGAAGACCAAAAAAATGCAGTTGAAAAGCTTTCCAAAAACATATCACGGGGTATTGATAATCAGGTTCTTTTGGGTGTTACGGGTTCCGGTAAAACTTTTACGATTGCAAACGTAATTGAAAGAACGCAGCTTCCAACTTTAATACTTTCACACAATAAAACCCTAGCCGCCCAACTTTACCAGGAATTCCGGGATTTTTTTCCTGAAAATGCTGTCAGTTATTTTGTTTCGTACTATGATTATTACCAGCCCGAAGCTTATATTCCTTCAACCGATACCTATATCGAAAAAGATTCCGACATAAATGATTTAATAGACAAACTCAGGCTGGGTGCAACGACAAATTTATTAATAATAATTATTGGAGCAGGGCGGGGAAACAGGATAATGCCTTATTCTGCCAAGGTTCCTAAAGGTTTTACTAAAGTTAATGGTAAAAGCATGCTGGACCGGGCTTTGGAGAATTTTTCCGTTAACGGCTTAAAGGATATCCATTTTATTGGCGGATATTTAATTGATGTGGTTAAGAAAAACTACCCTCATTTTACCTTTCACCACAACACCGAATGGGAAAATAATAATATTTTGGATTAATTTCATCTTTCGGAACCAAAATTTTAACTCCATCAGCACCCAAGGCAAAGGGGAAATTAACAAATTATGTTTTGTACCCGGCTAAACACTTCATCACTGACCCTTTACAAAATAAAGGCGCCATTGCAAATATTAAAAGCGATCTACAAAGACAGGTAGATTTGTTTAATTCGGAAGGAAAGTTTATCGAAGCCCAAAGAATTTCTCAACGCGTAAAGTATGACCTTGAAATGCTTTCCGAAGTAGGCTATGTCAAAGGTATTGAAAATTACTCAAGATATTTCGACGGAAGAAACCCCGGAGATGCCCCTTACTCGCTCCTGGACTATTTTAAGAAGTCTTTCGGAGATAAATGGCTACTTGTTGCCGACGAGAGTCATATTACCTTTCCACAAGTACGGGGTATGTACGCAGGAGATTTATCTCGTAAAAAAACATTAATCGATTACGGCTTCAGGCTTCCTGCTGCAATTGACAACCGCCCTTTAAAATTTGAGGAATTTATAAGAAGAATTCCACGTTTTATTGCCACAAGTGCAACTCCCGACGAATGGGAATTAAATAATGCTTACCAGTCGGCTGCCAACGCATATAACAATAACCCAAAAGAAAATGGAGTTACCGAACAACTTGTAAGGCCAACCGGAATTCCGGACCCGTTGGTTGAAATAAGACCGATTAAAAATCAGGTAAAAGATGTTATAGAAGAAATAATAAAAATCACAAAAAAAGGTCAGAGAACTTTGGTAACAACCTTAACAAAAAAAACCGCAGAAGATTTATCAGAATATCTTGGGGGGCAAGGAATAAAAGTAAATTATTTGCACTCGGATATTGATACCTTGGAACGAACAGACATTCTGGATAACTTAAGAAGAGGTAAATTTGATGTAATAGTTGGAGTTAATTTACTCCGTGAAGGACTAGATCTTCCTGAAGTTTCTTTGGTTGCAATTTTAGATGCAGACAAGGAAGGGTTTTTAAGAAGCCGCGTAAGTTTAATCCAGACAATGGGACGCGCCGCCAGACACGTTGAAGGCAAAGTTATTTTATATGCAGACAAAAGAACGAAATCAATCGAAGCCGCTTTATCAGAAATAGACAGAAGACGAGCATATCAGGTCGAATATAATAAAATTCACAATATTACTCCGACTTCAATTCAAAAACCCTTAAGAAATAAAGTTACTGAAAGTTTCGACCAGGAAGCTTGATTTTGAATCGTCAAGTTTAACCCCAATGGAGCAGAAAAAGCTTATTGCAAAGTTACGTCGGGAAATGCGCACAGCCGCAGATGATTTGAACTTTGAACTTGCGATTGCATTTAGGGATAAAATTAAGCAGTTTAATTGACATTCGGGTATAATTCGTATAGTCTGAATTCTTCATCTATCTGATATAATTATTTTCGCCAGGGGAAACGCTGGTTAGTTTTTAATGCGCTAAAATGGAAATTGCAAATCAACAAATAAAAATAAGAGGTGCCCGTCAGCACAATTTAAAAAACATTAATCTGGATATTCGACACTATTTATGCCGAAGGCCAACGGCGCTATGTAGAAAGCTTGTCGACTTATGCCAGACAGTTTTTGGGAATAATGGAAAAGCCAGATGTTGATTCGATAGAAGGATTATCTCCGGCAATTTCTATCGATCAAAAAACGACTTCTAAAAATCCGCGTTCAACTGTCGGAACCGTGACGGAAATCTACGATTATTTAAGGCTTTTGTTTGCAAGAATAGGGCATCCACACTGTCCTGTTTGCGGTCGTGAAATTTCAACTCAAACTGTTGACGAAATCAAGATCTCGGTAGTAAAACTTATAGAAAAAGAGCTAAATTTAAATCCTACGATTAGGTTTTTGGTTCTGTCTCCGATTGTAAAAGATAAAAAAGGAGAGTTTTCTCAGCTTCTAGTTAATCTCAAAGCAAAAGGTTATTCCCAAATAAGAGTTGACGGGCAGATTAGAGGGCTTAATGAAGACTTGTATTTAATAAAAACCAATAAGCATTCAATTGAAGTTGTCATTGATAAATTTTCACTTTCCAAAAAAGATTTTAAAAATGAAGTTTTTAGGTTAAACCTGGAATCAAGACTGCTCGAAACGCTTGATCAAACACTTAAGCTTTCCGACGGACTGGCAATAATTTCTCACATTAAAGATAATTCTTTAGAAATTCCCGTAACCCCGAAAGAATTTGAGGATCATTTATTCAGTGAAAAATTTGCTTGTCCGATAGACAATGTTCAAATTCCGGAAATAGAGCCGAGATCTTTTTCTTTTAATTCACCCCACGGAGCTTGTTTCGAATGCTCGGGTATCGGTCATGTTTTGAAAGTCGACCCAGAAAGCGTTTTTTCATGGGAACTTTCTATAACAGAAGGTGCAATTCTTCCTTTTTCAAATATGTTTGAGCATGAAACCTGGTTTTCAAGGCTAATTTTGGCATTTTGCGAAGAAAACTCAGTTGAAACAAGAGTACCTTTAAAAACACTCGACGATGAAAAAATAAAATTGCTTCTAAATGGTACGGGGGATCGGATTTATGAGGTTCACGGTACAAACCGATTCGGTAGGGAAACTCAAATTTATGAACCATTTAAGGGAATTCTGAATGTATTGGAAGAGCGCTATGCTACTACAAGCTCGGAGATGGTGCGCGAAATAACTCTTAAATACATGAAAGAAATAATTTGCCCCACATGTGCAGGGACACGACTTAAAAAGGAAATCTTGGGAATTACTGTAGAAAACCGCTCTATTCACGACATAACTGTCGTTTCAATATCACAAACTTTGGATTGGATTAATTCTCTTATAGAAAAACCGATTCTTAACTCGCGGGAAAAAGAAATCGGAAAACTTATATTAAAAGAGATTCATGACAGACTCTTGTTTTTAATCGAAGTCGGACTTGATTATTTATCTCTTTCAAGAACTTCAGGAACGCTGTCTGGAGGAGAAGCACAAAGAATCAGATTGGCAAGCCAAATAGGCTCGGGTTTAACAGGTGTATTGTACGTTTTGGATGAGCCAACCATAGGACTTCATCAAAAAGATAACGATAAACTAATAAGCACTTTAAAAAAGTTAAAGGAACTTGGTAATACGGTTATAGTAGTTGAACACGATGAGGATATGATTCGCCACGCTGACCACGTTGTTGATTTTGGGCCTGGTGCGGGAAAATACGGCGGAGAAGTTGTTTCACAAGGGACAGCTCTTGAAATAGAAAAAGACCCCAAATCACTTACGGGACAATATCTGTCGGGGAAAAAGAAGGTTGAAGTAGGTAAAATAAAAAATGCAGAAAATAACAAAAATCAAAATTTAACAACCGATTTTTTACCTCCCTCTTCAATTACGCTTACAGGCTGCTCGCAGTATAATCTAAAAAATATCGATGTAAGCTTCCCTCTTTCAAAATATGTTGTTATTACGGGTGTATCCGGTTCAGGAAAATCTACGCTTTTAGTCGAATCTCTTTATCCTGCATTATTTAAAACCATTAATAAAAATTCAAGAATTACGCAGTCAAAATATAATGAACTGTATGGGAACGAATTCATCGAGAAAGTAATATTAATTGACCAATCTCCTATCGGAAGGACTCCTAGAAGTAATCCCGCAACTTACACTAAAGTCTTTGATTTAATTCGCGATTTGTATTCCGAAACAAGAGAGGCAAGGTCACTTGGATTTAAGAAGGGAAGATTTTCTTTTAACGTAAAAGGGGGACGCTGTGAAGCCTGTGAAGGTCAGGGCGAAACTAAAATTGAAATGCAGTTTATGAGCGACATTTGGGTTAAATGCGAAGTTTGTAAAGGAACGCGTTATAACTCACAGACTTTGGAAGTATCTTATCGGGGTAAGAATATCGCCGAAGTTCTGGCGCTTACAGTCGATGAAGCGCTTGAGTTTTTCCATAGTTTTGTACCTGTTTATAAAAAACTCGAAACTTTAAAGGAAGTCGGGCTTGGATATATGCAGCTTGGACAATCCGCGACGACTCTTTCCGGAGGAGAAGCCCAAAGAATCAAGCTGTCTTCGGAATTATCAAAAAGAGAGGCTGGTAAATCAGTTTACATCTTAGATGAACCCACTACTGGACTTCACTTAGACGACATCCGAAAGCTTCTTTATGTCCTTAAAGTTTTGGTATCAAGAGGTAACAGTGTTTTTGTAATAGAGCATAATTTAGACGTCGTTAAAAATGCCGATTGGATTATTGACCTTGGTCCCGGAGGCGGGGAAAACGGTGGAAATGTTGTAGCAGCCGGAACCGTTTCGGATATAATTAAAGAGAAAAACTCATACACGGGGCAGTATTTAAAAAAACACCTTAATGTCACTTAAAAAAATAATCAAATTTGCACTAATATCATTTTTATTACTACTAATTTTCCCAAAAAATATAATTGCAAAAGACGATTTTAAAACTACACTTGTTGCCAAATATGAAGTTAGTACCCAAGCTTCTGCAAACGTTACTTTTGATTACACGATAGAAAATCTAAAGTCCGAAATACTGGCTAAAGAATTTCATGTAAATTTTACTTACCTAAAACCCAAAAATCTTAGTGTCACCCAAAACGGAAAAGAATTAAAATTTAACCTGACCGAGGAACAAAACTCTTACTATGTCAAAATAATTTTTGAGGATGATTTATACGGCCAGGGGAAAACACGTAATTTCCAAATTAATTTCACAGAAGAAAATATTGCAAAAAAAACGGGGAATATATTGGAAATCTCGATTCCAAAGTTAAATTCTATCGATATAGATGTTTTTGAAAATCATCTTATTATTCCGTCATCAACGGGTCCACTCGCTTATGTTACGCCGTCAAAATATGAGAGAAATGAAAATGGCGAAAACATTGAATTTGTTTTTAAAGGACAGAATTCTTTCGATAGCGGAATAAAAGCTGCATTCGGAGAATTCCAGGTTTTTGAATTTAACCTTAATTACAATCTAAAAAACGAATCGACAAAATCTCAAAATTTAGATATCGCCGTTCCCCCCGATACACCGTACCAAAATGTTTATCTGACAAAACTCTCGACTGATCCCGTTAAATCCAGAAAAGACGAGGATGGCAACTGGCTTTTATCTTTTAAATTAAAACCACTAGAGCAAAAAACAGTTGTAGTTAGCGGTTTTGTCCAATTATTTTCCGACCCCAGATCTTTAACACTTCCCACACCTCAATCAATTTTAAACAATTTAGGCGATACGCGTTTTTGGCAAACTGATGATAAAGCAATTACTGATTTAGCGAATGAGCTGAAAACCGTAGATGAAATATATAAATATGTCGTTAAAACTCTTAAGTATGATTTCAACAGAGTCAATCCTCAGTCTGAAAGGTTCGGATCCGTCAAAGCTCTCCAGCAGTATAATAGTGCCCTATGTACGGAATTTACCGATTTGTTTATTGCAATCACCAGAGCAGCGGGAATTCCTGTGCGTGAAATTCAGGGTTATGCTTACACAGAAAATGATAAACTACAACCGTTGTCGCTTGTCTCGGATGTTTTACATGCATGGCCAGAGTATTGGGACAATGACAGAAGAACTTGGGTTGCGGTTGATCCAACTTGGGAATCTACAACAGGCTTTGACTATTTCAATAAATTTGATCTAAACCATTTTGCATTTGTCATTCACGGTGTAAATGACTCGGAGCCTTTGCCTGCCGGCTCATACAAATTTTCAAGCGTTCCCAAAAAAGATGTTTTTGTCAGTTACGGAAAATTACCTGATTCGATTGCTCCAAACATAGAAACCAAGGCTGAAATAAAAAAAAGCTATAACCCTCTTCGAAAAACATTATTAGTTACTTTAATAAATAAAGGGTATTCAGCCGAATATAATATTGATTTACATGTTAAATCTAATGATAAAAACCCAAATGATAATGTTTTCTTACCCTCCTTAATACCTTATGAAATATTTGAAATGCAAGTAAAACTTAATTACGGACTACTTGCAAAAAATATTCCTGATAAAGTCCTTATTTTAAGTAGTGACAGGGCAATTGAGGTTGATACGGGAAAAGAAGTCGCTATTATTAACCAAATTGCAATTTTACTTGTATTAATATTTATAATTGTAAGTATCTTTTTTACGCTGCACCGAAAATTTCATCGATGAGTGAAGTTATAAAAAACATTCTAAAGAAAAAATCATTTAACCTCGAAAACGTCTCTTTGTGTCCTGAGCTTCCCGGTATTTATTTGTTTTATGACTCCCATAGTTTGGTTTTGTACGTCGGAAAATCCAGGAGTTTAAAAAACAGGCTGAAAAGTTATTTAGGAACAAATCTCGGAACAAAAACAACTGAACTTGTTAGAAACACTAAAACTTTCGGAATAATTGTTGTCAATTCCGAAATTGAGTCCCTCCTTTTGGAATCATTTTTGGTTAAAAAATATATGCCAAAATATAACATTCAACTTAAAGACGATAAAACTCCGTTATATATTGTGATAGTCAAAGATAAATATCCCTGGGTCAAAACAGCAAGAAAAAGTGATTTGGGAAATATAAAAGGCATTACTTACGGTCCTTTTTTATCTGGTAAAAACGTTCATATCGTATTGAAAACATTTCGTAGAATTTTTCCCTATGCAGTGCACAAACAAGATGTCAGGCCATGCTTCTACTCCCATATCGGACTTTGTAATCCTTGCCCAAGTAATATAGCCAAATGTACTGATGAAAAACAAAAACACACACTCGAATTGCAATATAAAAAAAATATTGATTATTTGAAAAAAGCTTTAAATGGTAAGGTTAATAATCTACTGCTGGAGTTTGAAAAAGAGATGAAACAGACATCTCAGAGAGAAGATTTTGAAAACGCTTCGTTTTATAAAGAAAAAATTGATGCAATAAACTATATTATCCACTCACACGAAGCGCCATCCGGATATTTTGAGAATCCAAATTTAATTGAAGATATAATTGATAACGAAATAAACCGGCTTCAGAAGTTAGTAAATATTTATTACAAAATTGACAATCTTAAAAGAATCGAGTGTTATGATATCGCTCATATTTCAGGAAATTTTCCAACCGCTTCAATGGTTACTTTTATAAACGGAGTTGCAGATAAAAGTTTTTACCGGCATTTTAGGATAAGACAGACAAAAGGAAACAGCGATACCGACTCTCTTTTAGAAGTTGCAAAAAGAAGGGTCCGTTATCTTACTAAGTGGGGGAGACCTGATCTAATTATTGTAGATGGGGGAAAAGGTCAAGTTTCAAAATTTAACAGTGTCTTTAAAAGCCACAACATTCCTGTTGTCGGAATCGCGAAACGCGAAGAAACTCTTGTTTTTATGACATCCTCACCGTCCGTTCGCATTCAGCGAACGCTACCTCCAAAGGAGGATGACATATCAGGTTCGATTCATCCAAGGGCTACCACCCGTGGTTTTCTCGAAACTGATATAAAAAATCAGAGTGAATATGTTTTAGTGAAGCTAAAAAGAGGTCCTGCTTTGAATTTTGTACAAAAAATAAGAAATGAAGCACATAGATTTGCCCGACGCTACCATCACATTTTAATAAAGCGGAATCTTGTTGGTATAATTAAATAAGCTAATGACATCCTCCACGTCCTTCCAGACGTGGTTTCCAGTTCGCTTCCTGCGAACGAAACCTCCAAAGGAGGATGACATATCAGGTTCGATTCATCCAAGGGCTACCACCCGTGGTTTTCTCGAAACTGTTATAATTTGCTATATTAAATATATGAAAGGCCTTTTACGACACTTCGTAATTGATACGTTTGCAATATATATCGCATCAAAGCTGGCAACCGGTATGGTTTTCGGGAATAATTACAAAACCTTGTTTCTCACAGGTATTGTAATGGCTTTGGTTTCACTTCTCGCGAAACCAGTCATAAATATTTTGCTTCTCCCGCTAAACTTGGTTACATTTGGTCTTTTTCGCTGGGTGTCTTCGGCAATAGTTCTATTTATAGTAACTCTTATAATTAAAGATTTTCGGGTTACCGGATTTTTATTCTCCGGTTTTAACAACGTTTGGATAGACATCCCTCAAATTAATCTACCGGGGTTTTATGCGTACGTTGGATTTTCTTTTATTATTTCGCTCATAACCTCATTCTTTTATTGGCTCACAAAGTAATTCGATACTAAAAATCCATGCAATTTAGATTATTTTAAAGTATATAGTCATATTAAAACAAAATGTTAGTTTTTGACATTTTGTTTGGCAAGCATAGAATTCCTACCAAGGTGAACTTGGAACTTTATATCAATCTCAAAATGTAAAGAAGTAAATCTGTCATTTTGTTTTGAGTTTGCTATAATAACAGGTGCGATGAAAGAAATACTTTTGTTTACACAAATTTTAGTTTCAGCTTCGATTGTAGTTTTTATATTAATACAATCGAAAGGAACCGGTTTCGGAAGAAGTTTATCCGGAGCTTCATTTACACGCAGGGGACTTGAACAAATTGTATTTAAACTCAGTTTCGTACTCGTTATCTTTTTTATAATTATATCTATCTCTCTTCTTTTTGTTTAAAATACAATGCGAAGTACCCGTTATTATCTGCGTTTATCCAGAGCGTTTTTATTAAAGTTCAGATTACTGCTTTTTTTAAGTATTTCATTTGGTGTTTTATTCTTCTTTTTGTTTTTCAATTTGTTTTCAAAATTTGAATTACAAAAACAACAAATCATAGGAATAACGGGGCGGTTTCACCCGGATTCACTACCTTCCGAAATACTTCTTAACATGAGTTACGGCTTAACCAATATAAATAACCAAAATATACCCGAGCCGGGTATTGCTTCATCTTGGGAAACTACAGATAACGGAAAAACTTGGGTTTTTAAGATTAAGGACGGATTAACCTGGCAGGATAATACCCCAATTACTAGCAGGAATTTAATGTATGAATTTTCTGATGTAAAGATTGAAACACCTGATGATAAAACTATAAAATTTATAATAGAAAATAACTTTGCACCTTTTCCTTCCGTAGTCTCAAAACCAACTTTCAAAAAGGGTTTAGTTGGTGTCACGGAATGGAAAGTTGATAAATTAACACTTTCAGGAGCTTACGTCCAAGAATTAGTTCTTAAAAATAAAAAGCAAAAAAATATTTACAGGTTTTTCCCGACTACCGAAAGCACAAAAACAGCCTTTAAATTGGGAACTGTAGATATTATTGAGAATTTATTAGATCCAACTCCTTTTGATAAGTGGAGACAAGTTAAGCTTGAGAGCTATGCACAGCAAAAGCAGGTTGTTACGCTTTTTTATAATACCAAAAGCCCGCTTCTTTCAGAAAAAGAATTACGTCAGGCACTTGCATACGCGATTAACAAAGAGGTTTTAGGAAAACGTGCATATAGCCCGATTCAACCAAATTCATGGGCTTATAATCCTCAAATAAAATCATATGATTACGATTTGGAAAAAGCGAAAAAGGCTATATCGGAAATTGAAAAGGCGATGAAAACTGAACTTAAGATCAATCTTGTAAGTTCTCCAAGTCTTTTGTCAATCGCAGACGATTTATGATATTCCGATAGATCCGGATCAATATTCTCTTTGGCATTCGACTCAAACCACCAGCAATATTTCTAAATTCTCAAATTCAAGGATAGATAAACTATTGGAAGACGGCAGATCTACAGTTAACTTTGAAGAACGTAAAAAAATATATTTCGATTTTCAAAGATTTTTGCTTGAAGATTTACCGGCAAGCTTTTTGTTTCACCCTACTTACTACAGAGTCGTACGGAAGTAATCATTCAGGAACTTCGATAACTTCCTGTCGTTTTTCTCGGATAAATCCAATCCACTCTTCAAAAAGCTCTATCATGTTCTTAAGTGGCGCTTCAATAAGTAGGTCAAGAAGAACTGTAAAAACGTTTATTTGAGCAAGGCCTCGAGATAGAATGAAACCAAGGTTCAGAAACGGAAGACTTAAATAACTGAAAAGGTGACCCAGTATTCCTTCTTTTTCGACTTCAACTTTCAACGATTGTGCATAATATCGTACCCGAAAAGCAAAAAGAAGAACCAAAGAAAGGAAAAAGAAAAATACCATAACGCCGATAAGGGAATAACCGATTTTAAATAATAGAGATGAAATTCCTCCAAATACGATCGTAAATATAATCATGTAAATAATCCCGAAAGTCTTTACAAAAGCGCTGCCGGTAGCCGAGTCAAAATTAATTTTTGCTTTTGTATCTTTGGCCGTATAAACGATTGCAGAAACATCATGATAGAAGGAAAAACTATATTTATAGTCAGTGGAATATATTTAATATCACCGTAGCGATAAACCTCAAATGGAACTTCCATCATAAGCGCCAAAAATACTTTTGTAATAAAAATATAAACGATGCTTCGCACAATTCCTGTATTTACCCGTTTTGTTATCTTTTTGTAATTATCTTCACAAACCTCCCTTATTTCCCCATCAAATTTCTTCCCGTCTTTTAAAAGTTCATCTATGTTGTTTATATTTTTTAAAACCACCTGCCTAAGGATTTCAAAACTGCTTGAGTGTTTTAATATTTTTCTATAAAGCGTAAGTTTGTTCTTAAAATTTAAATGACTTTCAATTTCGTTATAGTACTTAGGGAAATTAAGCACAAATTTTGTAATTACCTCAGATCCGCCAACATTCCAATCCGGAATCTCCCGAAGAAGTAGATAATAACGCATGGTTGGATCGTCCGAGCGGGTAAAAGCTCTGTGAATTGCCAAATAAATTTGCGTTTCTTTTTCATGGTCGGGAACTCCCTTATCATTCCACTGAGAATGGTCACATAGCCATAAATACATTAGCTTTACAAAAAGATCACGCTGGGATGGGTCTAATAAATCTTCAATTTCACTCGATGCAACTCCCATTATCCAAAGTCTTGCCTTGTTTACACTCACCTTTTCTGGATAATTATCCAATCCTTCCAGAATGTTTAAATATTTTTCAATAGTGGCTCTTACATCATTTACTTTTCCCGTCGATATCTCATTATTGGGAATGTATTTAGCCCAAATAAGTTCCTTCACAAGACTCGTTGCCATTTTTTCCTGATTAGTATTTGGCTTAAGCTTATCTTTTTCCCAAATGAGGCGCTTTAAAATCCTCTCAATTGCGTTTCTGCGAAGCAAATGTTCACCCTTATATTCAACGGTTGTTCTTATTTTTTCATAAAAACGAGCCACACCTCCCAAAACATCACTGACATTTATATTTGCTTCAAATTCCGTACCCTTAAATTTATTCGCCTCTTCAAATTCTTTCAAAAATGTCCTCATATAAATTGAAAGAGTTTCGTTATCGGAATCATTGACAGTTTTGCCGTTGGGTTTAGTTACTATATTTTCTATTTGAGGTATTTCTACGATCTTAGTCGCAACATCATTGAAAGAAGTACTGTTTACAATAATATCGACTGGTTCCTTTGCGTTATATTGTTCCCGGAAGACAGGAGTCATATGAGAATTTCTCATTGGAGCGTTTTTAGGAGCTTCATTCTCAGCTTCACTATTTTTACTATCGTTGCTTTGATAAACTAATACCATATTGATTTGACTCTCTAAAAATATAAGATATCATTATTATTATGACACCGTTTCCAAAATCATACTCTTATCTTTCGAGTATAGATATTAACACCGCCGAGGCTATAGATAAAGTGGCCTTTGAGCTTCTTGAGAATGAAGCAGCATATGAACGGGCATCACAAGCCCTAAGGCGTAGGTTCGTTCGAGGTGCTGAATTTGTTGAAGGTATTGACAGAGGAGGAAGAATTACACGAATAAAGCGAATAATGCTTGGCGGAAAATTTAAATATTATATCGAGGGAGCTGACGGTAGTTGGAATGAGCCTGATGAGCGGATTTGGGTAGTTGCAATGTATGCCCTTTGGCAGAAAACCAAATTAAATTAAATTTTTGGGGCTTTTGACTGTTTATGTATTGGAAGCTCACATTGCCATATTTGTTTAGGGACTTATATAATGAAGCTGTTTTGTAATAAATCCTTAGTCTGTTGATATGAAAATACTATGCACAAAGAATTGAAAAATACTGGTTATGGAGATCAAAAGGGGGAGACTATGTCAAGCCAAGTTATCAGTAAATCGAGGCTTAGCCCAAGCCAGTCTCGGCAAAGGCTTCTAAAAATGATCGAAGAGGGGGGTACAGTTACCGTTAAGGAAGTGCTAGATTTTCGACGTGAACAAATGCTATATTTTGGCCAATCAGAGGATACCGTCGATTTCCTTTTTTTGCAACAAGATCTAGGTAAATTACGAATAGATCTAAATAAAAAAACTATAAGCTCGATACGTCCTGCCGGGAATGTCCACAAAAAAGTATCACCATGAATCTATGAGAAATAAAAATTGGATCAGCCATTTTGGATCGGGTTTACTCTGTGAATTGTCTAGCAGGCTCTCGGAAAAACCCTGATTGAGATTCAATTGAGAATTTTGATACCAATGTATGCCCTTTGGCAGAAAGGCAAATCAAGTTAGGGGTTACTTCAAACTTCTACATCCGGATTAAGGATAACAGTTTGGCCACAAAGACCTTTTTCCATTAGAAATCAGATACGCTGCAGTCTGAACCGATTCTTCCGCATTAAAACGTAAGTCTGGGTTTTGATCTTCACCCATAAGACGACGGTTATTAATCCATGCGGTTTTATTGAATTGATATAAACCAACATATCCGCTGTTGACCGCTGAAGGATTAAATCCTGATTCACACGTCGCAATATGACGAAGCACATTTACATCAACCCCATATTGGCCTGCAAACCGCTCCATTAGTTTGTGAATTTCCTCGGATGAAACTACCGGTTGCGGAATGTGAGTGGGTGTAGGTGTTGGAGTGTTTGTCGGTACGGTAGTTGGGGTTGATGTTAAAGATGGTGATGGTGTTTGCGTTAGGATCTGACTAACGGTTGAAGTTGGGGACATTCCAACTAAACTAATTTCAGAAGTTTTTGAGAGAACCTTACTTTTTGAATTTTTATAATAAATAAATC
>LBVN01000006.1 GCA_000993115.1 Candidatus Woesebacteria bacterium GW2011_GWB1_38_8b | reverse complement strand
CGGGCATTTATTCCCACACGCCAATGCGTTGGTGACTTTTACGACGGCTTGACTGATAGTCGCAATCGTCTTTTCGCCAACGCTGTCAGGCACGTTACCATATGTTGCAGCTTGGCCAAAGACCAAAGCTACGATGGTAACAAATGCCATCAGCATTTGAAACAAACGGTGCTTCATGACTAAATCTCCTTGTATACTCGTGAAACCCAAATTATTCCCTGCCAGCTATTGAGCTGTGACACTTTGAACTTTCACTGACTCAAATGTCATCCGGACATGCTTTCTTACTCGGACTTGAGGATTGCGATTCCTTAGTGGAAAAGCCTAACTCAAGCTTTTTTGAAAACTGGGGCCGTTGCAGTAACCTCTATTGAGGGTAGGGAAAAGACAAGTGGTAAGTTAATCTAGAAGTAGAATATTTTTTTAAACTATTATGTATTTGGCTACTTCTTACTTATAGTGACTTAATCTTCTCCATACCCCCATAGAGGTATGTAATTTCGCCTTTAGTAATTTTTAACCTGGATTTTTAAAGAGCGATTATTTAGGTTATAGGTTTTAGGTTGTAGGTTATAAGCAAACTTATTACTACTTGCTAAATCCGTACCTAAACTGACTGAGTTCCCACTCCGTTTATAAAAACTTCGCGGGATAAATAACAGCCAGTTGAAAGAGGGCGGTGGCCAAGAAAATATTTCTGTCCACTGCAAACCTCTCTCAACTAACTGCTAATTAATTTTTGATTTATTTCTTGAAGCTTTAGAGAAGAATGTTTTATTGGGGATCAGTGAGTTAATACCAACCCCCATAAAACAAATAAACCCACCGTCTAGAGGTGGGTAATACAAACTATTAATTATTAATAGTTAATTAAAATTTTAATTAACTTTTACCAGAATCTTGCCAGCTCTGGTAGGGCTGTCCTCTAAAGCAATTCTTTTTTTGTATGTCAAAAAAATACTTGATAAATACTATTTAGGTATTAATCGAGTATGGGGATACTATACAACAAGAAAAACGATTTGTCAAGTGTTATAGGCTATAGGTATTAAGTTATAAGTAGTAAGTATTAGGTAGTAGATAGTAAGTAATAAGTTGTAAGATAAAAGTGTCATACACTGTACTTTTGGTATATGAGTTATGAAGATTTGCGAATTTATAAATTGAGCCTGGAAGGTGTCAAATATGTATTTAAAATAACCAAATCAGCCTCACTTAAGAGTAATTTTTCCTTAAATGACCAAATTCTAAGAGCCTCGACTTCGATATCAGCTAATATCGCCGAAGGGTATGGTAGAGGCTCAAAAAAGGAATTCAAGTATTTTTTGACTATATCAATTGGATCAGTGAACGAAGTTAAAGCATTTCTCGATATAATCTCAACCTTGTATTCTGATATCAAAACTGAAGAAATAAAGAATTTTTACGAGCGATTAGGTAAACAAATCTGGACTTTCCGAAAAACCATCAAATAGAAACCCAACTTACAACCTATTACTTATTACTTAAAACCTAATGTGTACCTATGGTACACTATGGGTTACTCCGGGGTAACAAGCATCATTGAGGGATTTGTACCTTCGGTACTATCGGTTGAGCCTGGTACACTAGTCTTGAGGAAATAGTTTTCACCTTTCATGATTGGGAAATCATTGAAGGGAACTCCGCACGTATGTATATTCCATTCATTAAACACCCATCTGGCGACCTGGGTAATCTCAAAACCTTGCTGTGGTGATTTTGAACATAAATCCGAGGCCAACTTGTAATTTTGGAATTTTGCCGCAACATAAAACGAATTCCAACCCGGAGTCATTTTAAAACTAAATCTTTCTTGCTTTCCCATAAAAGTAACAGGATAACTGTCGGAAAGTTGTTTTACGAAAAAAGCTTTGTAAGGCGTGATAGTAAAATTTGCGGGACCGAGGTCAATGCAGCTATATCTTTCCCAAGTTTCGCCGTTCCAGCGGGCAACCTCTTCGAAATTATAGTTTGCACACAAACCTTCCGCCGAATATTCCCGAAAAGGAATAGACACCAAGTTCCAGCCGGATTTGAAAGTATGAGTTAAAGTAGACTTCGAATATGCCTTAGGAAAGAAGTTTGTTGAATTTCTAATTACGGTAATTGCGATTATTAGGGAAGCGGCGACCAACACTAACTCAAAAAATTTAAACCCGTGTCTTTTAAGTAAATAATTCATTTAGTTTATATTAGCACTTTTTAAATTTTATTTTCAACATCTGTTGACAACTGCTCGCTTAACTGCGTCTCGTCTTCCTCAATTTTACCTTTAGCCTTTTTACCCCAGCGTTCCTGCGAGACCTTAATTACCTTCGCGCGGTTTTGATTACGGGATATCGGAAGGGGAAGAGTGCGTGCCAAAAACGGACGTGAAGTATAGCCGTCAATCATAAGTTTCACCGCAATCTGATAGTTCTCAAGATTAATAAGATCAATTTGGCTGAAAACTTCTCCGAATTCTTTATTGAGTAAACTTGCGTCCTCGGCTCCGACTCCAAACGAAATTAAAGTTCCGGCATTACCCAAGATTGCTTTACGTACGTTTTCAGGAATTTGTGCCATGTATTGGTTGGCAAGCGTAAGTGCTAGTCCATACTTTCTTGCTTCAGATAATATTTTTATAAAGGAATCGGTCGCAAAATTCTGAAACTCGTCGACATAAAGGTAAAACGGACGCCTCGAAGCCTTATCGCGGTCAACCCTCCGCATTGCGGAAAGCTCAAATTTTGTAATAAGCATCGCGCCGAGCAGTGCCGAATTGTCTTCTCCGAGCCGCCCTTGGGAAAGGTTTGCTAAGATTATTTTGCCGTCGTCCATAATCTCGTCAATATTAATTGTACTTTTTGGTTTTCCGATAATCCGGCTAATAAGTGGGGAAGTGACAAACTGCCCGACTTTGTTTTGAATTGGTGCTATTGCTTCTTTTTGCAGCATTGGGGGCATTTTTTCAAATTCGTCTTTCCAAAAGTTTTGAAGCGCACCGTCATCAACTTTTTCCAGGATTTTATTACGGTAACTTGTGTTAGCCAAAATTTTTAATACGTCCTCAAGAGTTGTATCGGGGACAGCGGCAAGAGTCATGAAGCAATTTCGGAGGATATACTCCATTCGTGCACTCCAGACGTTGGCCCAGACTTTTGTAAAAATACTCATAAGCCCTGATGCCACAAGTTCTGCCTCTTCGCGATTGGTTACTTCAAGAGGATTTAGTGTTATTGGAAAATCCCGATCGGCAGGATTAAAATAAATCGTGTCGTTTATCCGGTGTGCAGGAATATAATCCAAAACGTCATCAACCAAATCTCCGTGCGGATCAAGAATTGCAACACCGCGGCCTTTTTTAAGATCGTCTATTGCCATATTTGCAATCATTGTAGATTTACCGGTTCCGGTTTTTCCGACTGTCCAAATGTGGCGCAGTCTGTCCTTGTCTTTAATTCCGAATATTGTTTCGTGATTTTTGAATAAAGTTTTTGCGAAGAAATTAATTTTACTTTTCTCTTCATCGGCAATTTTTTCGGATGTTGGTAGTGCTGTCGGCGGCTCAGATAATACAGTACTTCCCCAGGTAATACCCGGAACTTTTATTTTTTCGGAAGGCAAATGCCAAAGAGTTGCCAACTCTTCAATGTTTAAAATGTCTGACCCCAATACCCGTCGCTTGCCGGCAAATTCAATTTCGCGTTTTTTATCAAGAATGGAAATCTTTTTAGGCGATAGAGAATTTCCGTCAGAGCGTGAGAAAACAGAGAGTGCCGAAAGGAGTTCTGTTTGGGTTTTATTGGTATTACCTATGACGCGTACACTTGCCTTAAAACCCGGGTAATTAATTTTTTCAGTTATTATATTTGCATCCGGTCTTTTGGTGTATGTGCCATCCTCGTTTTTACTGCCTTTTTCTGCAAAAGTACGTCCTTCGTCCTGCCAACTTGCTTTTGCCGCCTCCAGTGCAATTTGGATTATTACCAGTGCTTCGGGGTTGCCTTTTGTCAAAACCGTGAGCACTGACGACAGGGGATCGATGTCTGTAAAGTTGGCAATTGTAGCAAGCGGGTAAAAACTCCCGCGTGACAACCCTAAACTTATAACATCCAAATTCTTATCAAGAAGAGGATCTTTAATTTTACTTATCATGCAGAGCGGATAATTTGATTGGATTTGGCTTTCTATAAATGGAATTAATTCACTGTCGGCCGTTAATAAAAAGTTAATCTCCTGATTTATAAGTGCAATCTCCAAAGCCATCGCTTTTGTTTTTTTGCCGAAAAATATTTTATCTAAGGTGGATACGGTATTTATTTTAGTAAGCGCCGAAAGCATTGTTTTCGCGCTTTCGGGAGTAACCTGTGTGTTTCGCGGAATTTTTAAAAGTAGTGTTACCAGCTCAGACATAATTTATTATACATAGAAAATAGTTGTAGGTAATAAGTTATAAGTATTAAGAAATAGGAAATTAGAAGTTGGATGTAAGAGGTTGGAAGCATGAGTAGGGATGAAAACGAAGAGGGGATGAGAATAAGATTGAGATTGGGAATGAGTATGAGAATTATAGGGAAATGGGTTGTGTGGTTTTGGGAGATTTGATATAATACGGACCATACCGAATAGAAATCTTTTCGGTTTTTTATCGGGAAATATGGAAAAAATAAAAGGAATTATAAACCCAAATGCTATGCCAGACCAAGTTTTGAATAGGCAATTATCATTAAAAAGAGCACGGTTAAGAACGCGTTTTTATCAAATTGTGGGAGGACTTACTTTTGCGGCTGTTGCTTGTAGAGCAGGGGTTGACCCTATTGTCAATGTTAATCCTCTTGGAGGTACTGAGCGGAAACCTGCTAACACACCGGTTCCGGTTTGGATTGCTCCTGACGCAAGCGGATTTACAGGTCAGCGATCTCGACCTACTGCTTCTATTCCCATGACTCAAACACAAATTCAAGAAGCCAAGAAAAGTATTGTTGCTGGGGATGGTTGTCCTATAAGCACGGGAGGTGTAAAAATTACTGGCACTGCACCAAACGGCGATAGGGTAGTTTGTCAATCTCCTTGAGACTTTGTACTAGAAAGATATGAATAACGTGGTATTGAATGGTGAAAAGCCTGTCGTTAGTTATTGTATCTTTTCGAGTGCTTCATCAGTGCATCTGGGGTTTGAACCACCATTTTCAATACAAGCTTGAATATCTGTTCTAACAGACCTGCCTCTTAGTTTGGGGCTGACAATAGATATTTTGGTTGAGTCTGGGTGTCCGGCTGCTTCAGATGTAGTTTCGCTTCCGGTTGGGCTATCACCAGCTACTGCAGTACTATCTTTGGTTCCTCCGTTTCCGCCACAAGAAGCCATAATAACTGCACCCATAGTTAAAGCGATACCTCCCAAGACCTGTCGTCTTGTACGCGGTTCTTTAAAAAATCTGTCAACCTGGTCCCAAATCGGTTCTTTGTCAGTAAATAAAGCCATAAGATAATAACTATTTTTAACAATAAGATTATACATGATAAATCAAATAATGACAATACTATAAGTTACAAGTGTTAGGTTATAGGTTGTAAGTAGTAATCGGTAAGTAATAAGTTGTAGGTAATAAGAAGTAGGAAATAAGAATTAAGTCATAAGTAGTAGGCAAGAAGTTGGAAGTAAAAAAGAATTAATATGAGAGTGAGAACGAGATTGAGAGATGATTTTCCATTAGATTTTGAGCGGGTTTTGTGGTAAATTCATAGCTGTTTCTGGGAAGTATTGGGTGTGTAGTTCATCGGCAGAACGCTTTCCTGATAAGCACAGCTTGCTGCTTCGCAGAAAACAAGTTTGCTGCTTCGCAGTAAGAAAGAAATAATTAGGGCGATTGGCTCAGTGGTAGAGCGCCTTCCTGATAAGAAGGAGGTCAATGGTTCGATCCCATTATCGCCCACAGATTACTATAAACTAGCAGTTGACGGATGGTGGGTAAATTTTATATAATGCAACTTGCCTTAAAAAAGGCGGAAGAGTTCGGAATACTTAATGAAAATTAACCTAGACAAAAATAATTTAAACCTGGCCCTTTTGTTGGTCAGGTGAGGGTAGATTATCAAATTAAGTTGGACCGGCTCTTTAGCCGGTTTTTTATTGATAAATTGCACATTAATTTAAAAGGTGACGACTCGGGCCTGTAGTTCAGCTGGCTAGAACGCTTCATTTGCAATGAAGAGGTCAGCGGTTCGAGTCCGCTCAGGTCCACTTATGTTTTTTGTTTATGTTCTTAAAAGTGAGAAGAACAATCGTCTTTATTACGGTTCTACGAACAATTTGGAACGAAGAATCAAAGAACACAATATTGGACATTCAAAATATACAAAATTGAGTAGACCTTTTAGACTTGTATATTTTGAAGAGTTTGAGACTTTGAAAGAAGCTAGAAATAGGGAACTGTTCTTTAAAAGTGGAAAAGGGAGAAGTTGTATAAAGGAAAGACTATCTCGAGCGGTCGCCTGAGGCGACAGGTCGGGAGTTCGATCCTCCCACGGTCCACAAATTGGTAGCTGTTGAATGGTGGTTGGCAACTGGATACTAAAAATCGTTGCGAGCCACCATCCACGAATTACTAATTAAATTATTTGCTCTTTAAAAACTGAAGAGAAAGTAAATCGATCACACTTCTGTTGTGTGATCGTAAGTAGGCCAATAATATTTCTCTCGCAGAATAAATTGAAAAGTATCATTTTGTGAACTTTTCAATCAGCTTTGCTGAAAATTCTGTGAGTATTAATGGTATATATAAGGTATAAGTCTGATACTAACGCAGACAGTGGATGCCTTGGATTTACCTACCGAAGAAGGACGCGCATGGCTGCGATAAGCGTCGGGGAGGAGTCACGATCCTTTGATCCGGCGGTGTCCGAATGGAGAAATCCGACCAGCGTTATTGCTGGTAATCCTATTCCCAAGTTGTTTAGTTTACTAAATATAGTAAGGATAGGAGGGGAACCACCTGAACTGAAACATCTAAGTAAGGTGAGGAAAATAAATCAAACGAGATTGCCCGAGTAGCGGAGAGCGAAACGGCAAGAGCCTAAACCTTTGCGCTGGGTTTACTCAGTGTGAAGGGGTTGCGGGAGCCCAATGTGATAGGGTTATTTGTAGAAGAACTGCTTGGAATAGCAGACCATAGAGAGTGAAAGTCTCGTATTCGAAACAAATAATCCGTCTAGGGATATCCCAAGTACCCCGGTGCAAATACTCCGGGGGAAGCAGGGGGAACCATCCTCCAAGGCTAAATATAGGTAAATACCGATAGTGAACTAGTACTGAGAAGGAAAGGCGAAAAGAAGGGCGGGACGCCCAGTGAAATAGAACCTGAAACTGTTTGCGGACAAACCGATAGAGGTCGCCTTTGGCGACTGATATCGTGCCTATTGAAGAATGATCCGGCGAGTTTGTATTACATTCTAGCTTAATCAAGTCTAACTTGAGGAGGCGCAGGGAAACCGAGTTTGAATAGAGCGAAAATAAGGATGTGGTACAAGACCCGAAACCAGGCGATCTATCCATGAGCAGGGTGAACTCTGATGAAGATCAGAGGGAGGCCCGAACCGGTCTGAGTTGCAATTCGGTCGGATGACTTGTGGTTAGTGGTTATATGCCAAACGAGCCTGGAGATAGCTGGCTCTCCCCGAAAGGTCTATGGGGACCGTGGCTGTGAATAAATATGGGGGTGGTAGAGATACTGGATGGGTTATCAAGGGTAACCGAGATAACTTAACCAAACTCCGAATAACTCCATATCGTCGCAGCTAGACAATCTTATCGGGCTAAGCTGATAAGTTGAGAGGGAAACAACCCAGACTCCCGGCTAAGGTCTCAAAATCATAACTAAGTTTCAAAGGAAGTCTACGTCCATAGACAGCTAGGAGGTTGGCTTAGAAGCAGCCATCCTTTAAAGATAGCGTAACAGCTCACTAGTCGATTGGAAGTAGGCGCCGAAAATTTATCGAGGATAAGTTATGTACCGAAGCCAGAGATTTTACCGTAAGGTAATGTGGTAGGGGAGCGTTCGTACAGCAGTGAAGCTGTTTTGTAAGAAATGGTGGAGCGGTACGAAGTGAGAATGCCGGAATGAGTAGCGTACAATTACCGTGAGAATCGGTAACGCCGAATACCCAAGGTTTCCGTCGCGAGGTTCGTCCTCGACGGGTTAGTCGGTACCTAAGGCGAGGCCAAATGGCGTAGTCGATGGAAGAGCAGTTAAAATTCTGCTATTTGTTTTGAATCGCTTGCCTGCGCAAGCAGGTTACAGCTGGGGACTGACCGGGTTGGAGAATTGAAGCCCCTTTGTGAATTGGGGTGTAAGCTTTAAAATAGGATGTGCTGGAAAATCCGCACAACTGATTAATTGAAAAGTGATACAGAGTCTTAAGAAATTAGGATGATTTCAGCTTCTTCAGCCTGCGAGAAAAGGTTCGCAGTGAGATTCAGATCAAGCCGTACCGTAATCCGACACAGGTGGGTTGGTGTCAGTGCACTAAGGCGAGCGAGAGAAAGAGGCTAAAGGAACTCGGCAATAAAACTGGACGTAAGTTCGCAAGATGTCCTGGCCAGCTTAATGCTGGCTTGCAACAAAAGATTGCTAACCGACTGTTTATCAAAAACACAGGTCCGTGCAAAAGAGAAATCTGCGGTATACGGGCTGACGCTTGCCCAGTGCCGGTAAGTGAAGAGGAGGGGTTTCCCGATTTATCGGGACAGCTTCGAATCCAAGCTCCGGTAAACGGCAGCAGTAACTATAACTGTTCTACGGTAGCGAAGTTCCTTGTCGGGTAAGTTCCGACCCGCATGAATAGCGTAACGAGTTAGCAACTGTCTCAAGCCTTTACTCGGCGAAATTGCGTTGGCTGTGAAGACGCGGCCTACTTCCACCTGGACAAAAAGACCCCGTGGAGCTTTACTACAGCTTGACATTGATTTGTGCGAGCTAATTGTTTAGTGTAAGAGGGAGCCTTCGGGCGAAAGTGAAACACCTCTCTTTGGATCGTGGCAAATCTCACTCATAAACTTTGCATACAAGTTTGGGGAAAGTGTTAGGTAGGTAGTTTTACTGGGGCGGTACCTTGCCAAAGGGTAACGCAAGGACACAAAGGTTGGCTTAGCACGGATGGACATCGTGCGGAATGTGTAAAGGCATAAGCCAGCTTGACTGCGAGTGCGACGGCACAAGCAGGGACGAAAGTCGGTCTTAGTGATCCTCCGACGCCATATGGGTGGCGCGGAGCTTAATGGATAAAAGCTACCCCGGGGATAACAGAGTAGTCGCGCCCGAGCGTCCATAGCGACGGCGCGGATCGCTACCTCGATGTCGGCTCATCGCATCCTGGGGCTGGAGAAGGTCCCAAGGGTCGGTCTGTTCGCCCGTTAAAGCGGTACGTGAGCTGGGTTCAGAACGTCGCGAGACAGTTCGGACTCTATCCGGTGGAAGCGTTCGAGTTTTGAGGAGAGCTGGGGACAGTACGAGAGGACCTCCCTGGAGGAATCCCTGGTCTGCCGGTTGTCGCGTCAGCGGCAAAGCCGGGTAGCTATATTCCTAAAGGATAACCGCTGAAAGCATCTAAGTGGGAAGCCAACTCCAAGATTAGAACTCGTTATTAGATTCGGGAGAGACCATCCCGTTAATCGGCAGGGTGTGGAAGACCTGTAAGGGTTTAAGCTAACCTGTGCGAATAAATCGAAGGGCTTATGCCTTATGTAGATGCTGTTTAACAGCAGATACATATAAGTTCAATTTTGAAATTATATGTAGATCATTTTCATAAGATATTAACGCCTGCATACTTTTCTCTTCAGTTTTTAGAAAACAAATTTGCACATTTTCAAGACAATGTCCTGGTGACGATAGCGCTGTCGAACCACCTGATTCCATTCCGAACTCAGAAGTGAAAGGCAGCTGCGCGAACGATAGTTGTCGGGCAACTGACCGCGAAAATACGTCATCGCCAGGACATTGTTTTGAAAAATTGAAAGACAATTTTTTTTACTGTAAACTAAATTAATCAAATAAAAGAAAGGTGGAAATGAAGAGTGTCAAAATCAACTTCAGCGAAATTTAAATCAGATGATTCTTCCGTGATGGAAGGGCTTCTTAGTAAGTATTCAAAAAATTTCAAAAGCTTCAATAAAGGAGAAAAGATTTCAGGAACCGTTTTGGAAATAAGCCCTAATCGCGTAATTGTAGATATTGGAGGAAAGTCCGAAGGATTAGTCGCGGAGAAAGCCTTTAAAGAAGCGGAAGAATATATAAAAAGCTTAAAAGTTGGCGATACGGTAGATGCCGCAGTAATTATTCCCGAAACCCGGGATGGTTTTACAATTCTTTCGTTCAGAAAGGCAAAATTTGACACGCTTTGGGAAATACTCCTTCGTTCCCGCGATGACGGACTTCCTTTAACCGTTGAAGGTAAAAATGTAACAAACTCAGGAATTATGGTCGAAGTTAAGGGATTGTCTGGCTTTATTCCGAACTCCCAACTTGGTAAAGATGCACTCGAAAATGCTGAAAATCTCATTGGTAAAAAGTTCCAGGCGGTAGTTATTGATGTTGACCGCGAGGACAATAAAGTTATTCTTTCTGAGAAGGAAGTTTCGGAAAAAGACGAATTAGCTTTAGCGCGTCGGGCAATTGAAGAAACAGAAGAGGGTGAAACGTTCGAAGGACAAGTTGCCAGTATTTATGACTTCGGAGTTTTTGTAAAAATTGAAAAGAAAACGAAAGAAGGCGAAATGGTGCCGCTTGAAGGGTTAGTTCATATTTCCGAACTTTCCTGGGAGAAAACAAGAAGATCCGATGATGCGGTATCAATTGGTGAAACCGTAAAAGTAAAAGTCATTGGAAAAACAAAAGGAAAGCTTGCACTATCAATAAAACAGGCAACTGCAAATCCGTGGGATACGATTGCCGAGAAATATCCGAAAGACAAAAGAGTTACAGGAGAAATCACAAGACATAGTGATTTTGGGGTGTTTGTTGCCCTCGAGCCGGGAGTTGAAGGTTTGGTACACATTACAAAAATTCCACCGGCAACATCTTATGAGCGGGGAGATAAGGTTGATGTTTATATCGAAGAAGTTGATGCCGAAAACAAAAAAATATCCCTTGGACTGATTCTTACTTCAAAGCCGGTGGGGTATAAATAAATTATTTTCTCTAAATTTTTTTTAAGAGACGTCTTCGCTCCAAGTTTTTATGTCTATAATCCGGAGACTGAGGGCCACGTTGTCTGACCGCCGGATTCGGACAAATTGATGAAATTGTTGATTGTTGGGAATATATTATTCTTTTTACGTTATCTCTCAATTCTTTAGGTATTTGTTTTATCCCACCAACTTCTGCCACCAAAGCGTTTAACTCAATACGTCGTTCAAACGGACCCGAGTATTGTGGAGGTTTTCCGCTAACATATACGTTCAATTCGGATGTTATACCTTGAATTGTATGAATTTTTTCGCTTAGCTCTTCTTTTGATAAACTCATAATACATATTATATATTATAGGTTTGATAATTCAAAATTACTGAATGTGAACGAAATTTCTATGGTTGCGATAACTCGGCAGCTACTTTTTTTTGAAAATTATTTTCATGATTTCATTTAGATATTGATAATCTGAATTTGTAAATACATTATTAAACCCCAATCTCTTTGCTTCTTTTATTCTTTTTTCCTGAGCGACGACTTCGCGAATGTCTCCAAGAAGTCCAACTTCACCAACAGCAATTGTTTTTGGGGGAATTGGTTTGTCAAAATATGCTGATGCAATTGCAAGGCATACCGCCAAATCAATTGACGGCTCCGTAACTTTTATTCCTCCGGCAATATTTACAAAAATATCATGTTCATAGAGGGGGAGTCCGCAGCGCCGTAGGAGAATTGCAGTTAGAAGTTCAAGTCTCGGTTGGGAAATGCCTTGAGCAATTTTTTTACTAAATCCGCTCTTATTTGGCACGACCAAAGCCTGAACTTCAACAAGAAGCGGCCGTGACCCCTGCAAAATTGAAGATACACATGAGCCCGGAATTTGTTTACTTCCATGTGTGAGAAAAATTTTGTCGGCGTTAGTCATTGACTCGAGACCCTTATCGGTCATTTCAAAAATACCCGCTTCATCAGTGGCTCCGAAACGGTTTTTATTTGCACGAAGTAGACGCAAGTTAAGAGTTTTCTCGCCCTCAAATGAAAGTACTGAATCAACAATGTGTGCAAGCGTGGAAGGCCCTGCCATCGTGCCGATTTTTGTAATGTGGCCGATGATAACAACAGGGATACCGCTTTGCTTGGCAAATCTTGTAATTCTGAAAGCACACTCCCGGACTTGGCCAACCGATCCTGCTGTTCCTGTAAGATCCGTTGTCTGCATAGTTTGAATAGAGTCAATAATGATAATTGGCGGACGAGCGTCGGAATTACTTGAAGCGGCAATTATATTATCGATGTCTGTCTCTTCAAGGACGGCGATTTTATTATTTTTTATCCCGAGTCGTTGTGCCCTTACTGCAATTTGGCTGGCTGATTCCTCACCCGATACATATAGTGCACCGTTCATACTGTCCGAAACCTGCAATAGTAACGTGGATTTTCCGATCCCCGGTTCACCGGAAATAAGAATTACCTGTCCGGCAACAATTCCGCCACCTAAAACACGGTCAAGTTCAGAAATTTTAGTTGAAGTCCTTTGGGTTTTTACGGCAGATATTTTAGAAAGAGTAATCGGTGGTTGGGAGTTGGATCTTGTATTTACCCCCGACTTTGATTTGGACGATTGTATGACTGTCTCAACTGCTGTGTTCCACGATCCGCATTCGGAGCATTTTCCAAACCATAGACCCTCTTCGTGTCCGCAGGTCTGACAAACAAATTTAGAGGAGGATTTTACCATTTTAAGTAAATATACAATAAATACTTGTAAACACAAATTATTCTTGAAAGCAGGGTTAATTATAAAACTTAATGATCATAAGTACTCCTAGAGTTTGTTTCACTCACTCAGGAAAATATGTAACTTAAGAGGTTGGGGATATATTTAGTGGATAATAAAGGTTTTGGCGATATCAAAGGACTTTCCCGTCCCTTTATTCGCAATTATTCTAGCTTGTTGTTCGTTTATTAGGCCAACTTTCCACGCTGTTGCTAGGCATACGGCTTCATCAGCCTCTTCAGAAAAACCAGAAAAAGCCAGTATTGACCCATCGGGTGTTGCAATTCCACCTCCAGGAACCGGATTATTTATAATTCTCAAGCGCCTATCTTGTGAGAGTGATTTATTCTCTCCTGACGTCAGAAAATCCTGATTACTAATAAGTACAGCGGCTTTTCCGAAAGCGTAGAGAGTATATTTATCCCATTTGTGTCCAAACTCCGGATCTTCAGCAATTGCCCCCCCGATAAATAGCGAAGCAGGAGTCCAACTTACACTCCTTCTTCCGTAAACCATGCATCCACCATATCTTCCATCCTTTTTGTTTTCTGGAAGATCAATTGCTTCTTCAACAATCTCCGTTGCTGCAGAAAAAACCTCACCGCTAAATCTCAATTCAGTCTCGGTACGATGATAGGATAGAGTATGGATTTGATCCAGAGTAGCCTGAAGTTGCGAGTTGTCATAAAAACGGGTTGAGTACGTTTCGATCATATTTTAGGGGATTATACGCCAATAATTATTCATCCTCAAGTTATGTTAGGTATTGATATGTTATCAACGAGTTATCCACAATATTATTTTATTGCGAAATATATACGAATATTAGCCTTGTATATTTTATATATGTAACTATAGGAGTGTAGAACTGTTGTAGCAATTTAATTATGGGGTTTGACAAACAAAAAGAATTGATTTAGACTCTTTTTTAAAGAGACGCATTTTTGATATTTTGAGGGGCGGGTGGAGTGTAGGGCAGGCGCTCTACCCGTTCCTCGAGATTTTAAGAGTGCGTTTTTTAATGCAAAAAAATACCCGCGGATTTTCGCGGGTATCCTTTTTCCTAGAGCAGGCTAATAAGGAAAAAGCTCAAGTTAAGACTATTATTATATAGTACTTCTTGTCAAGTCCCCAACTTTGTATTTTGTGTTTATATGGTGATACTTATCCCATAAGAGTTGACATCTGAGAAATTGTTTGCTAAAATCGCGGCAAGTAACCTGCTCCTGTTATTTTGTTTGTTTATGAAACTAAAGTTTCGATTTAATATCTTTTCGGTTGTTATTGCTCTTCTGGTATTAACCTCTTTTATTGCTGGTTTAAAAATTAAAAACGAAGCCGGAGCTTATGTTACACCTCAGTCACAGACAGTCTGTAACCCAAATACAAATGAAGAATTTACAATTTCAATCAAACCCAAAGATGCAACAATGTGCCCCAAGCTTGATTATAATTCGTGTATTGCGGGCAGTACCAGTAAATCTTCTGTAAGTGAATTTTCTACCGATTATGTATTGACATTGCAGCCTAAATCAGATGAGAGATCTGATGGTTTTAAAGCAATTAAAAAGACTATCGTAATTGAGAAGAATTCCAACTTCTGTGCTGCAGCCGCCTGTGGTCAGCCTAAAGACGGAAATGTAGTATGTTGGGATAACGGAAAAATTGAAACGCAAACTATTGAGCTTGCTTCCGGTGTTTCCAAAACAGTACGGATAACAAGAAAATCGGATAACGGAATGGCTTGCGGATCATACCAAACTGATTTCAAGATTTTACATGGTGAAGATTGTAACAAAGCAAGCCGTGGAAGTGTTGGAGCAGCATCTATTTGCCAAACAGGAATTGCCTGCACAACTCCTACACCAACACCAACAGTAACACCTACCAATACACCCACACCGACTGTTACACCTACAAACACACCAACACCAACAGCAACTCCTACAAATACCCCTACTCCTACATTGACGCCGACAAATACGCCTACACCAACAATTACGCCAACCAATACCCCAACACCGACCGTAACACCAACCCCAGTTCCTGGAAAATGCAACCTCGAGATTATAAAGTCTGTTGATAAAAACTTTGCAGACCAGAAAGAAGTAGTAGCATACAAGCTGGAGTTCAAAAATATAGGAGACGCTGATTGTACCGGCGGTGGAGTAAAAGTAAAAGATGTTCTTGATTCTCAACTTATATTTATTCAAAGCAGTGAAAAACACTCAGACAATATTTCCGCCGGTTATAACGGTTTACCGCTTTTCGATTTCCCAACACGCACACTATTGTGGAATGCACACACTCTTACTCCAGGTGAGTCCGGATGGGCGCAGTGGTTGGTAAAAGTAAATATAGAAAATGTTTGCTTAAGTGGCGAAATTCAGAATCAGGGAAAAATGACTGCAAAAGAACTCTTGTTCTTAACAAAATGGATTGACAGTAATATTGTAAAAACTAAAGTTGATGCAATAAATTGCATTACTCCAACACCAACACCTACTGTTACGCCAACAAACACACCTACACCAACAGTTACTCCGACAAATACTCCAACCCCGACGGTTACACCGACGAACACGCCGACAGTAACTCCTACCCCAATTCCGCCAAAAGAAACATATCTTAAGATTTGTAAATTTAACGATAAAGACGGCGACGGTATTAAGGAAAGTGGGGAAGATGCAATTTCCTGGACGTTCAGGTACAAAGTTGACAATGGGCAGTGGAAAGAAGTCAAAACCGGTCACTGGTACAGTTTTTTCAAGAAAGACTGTGCAAAGGTTGAGCTTAGTGTAAATAAGGAAGTTATTGTTGAAGAAGTTGGAGTTGACAGGTGGAGTCTTACAGGTCTTTATGCGGATGAGGTTAAACAACCAAGCAGCTCGTATAAATATAATACTGAAGCCGAAAAAGTAAAGACTTTGTGGTTTTTAAATACTTACACACCACCGCTTACACCAACACCAACATCAACACCAACAAGTACGCCTACGGTTACTCCGACGGCTACACCAACCATGACACCAACCATGACACCAACATCAACGCCAAGCCCGACTCCTATTCCGGAAGAAACCAAACTTAAGCTTTGTAAATATGAAGATGACGACGCTGATGGTGAAAAAGACAGTGGTGAGGATGTAATGAGCTGGAAATTCAGATATCAAGTCGAAGGAAATGATTGGAAAGAAGTTGAAAGCCATTGGTACAATATTTTCTCTCAAGGTTGCGAAATAGTTGATGTACCGGCAAATAAGAAAATAACAGTCGAAGAAATCGGTCAGTCCGGTTGGAGGCTGACAAAAATGTATTCTGACGGAAACAAGCAAGACGGTGCAACTTATTCCTATACATCTCACGTTGACGATGTAAAAGTAATGTGGTTTTTAAACACCTTTACTCCAGACAATAACGATGATCATTCAAGCGCATGTAATGATTTAAATGCATCAGTAACTTCGGGTACCACGCCACTGAGTGTGTGTTTTGATATATCTGCGTCTGACAATGGAGGCTCGATATCTGCGTACGAATTTAATTTCAGTGACTCATCGGCCGGTCAGGCACAAATAGTTACGCAAAACGAAAACAGAGCTTGCCATAGGTATGAAAACGCCGGTACATTTACTGCAATTGCAAAAGTAAAAGATTCAAAAGGAAACTGGATAAGCTCAGATGCGTGCCGAGTGAACGTAACAACTAATAATCCTCCTCAAGTGTTGGGAGCGACAACTCCACCAACAGTTCTACCAAAATCCGGTATGAATTTGGCTCAAATATTGGTCTTAATATTGAGCCTTGGAACAGGTGGGGTATACTTGACCAGGAGATTTAAACTTCTTTAATATTTAATTTAGTTCATTACTAAGATGTATCCGCATAGAACTGTTTACAGTGCAAGAAGCAAGAAAACCCATGGAACGGTTTATGTGGCTGCAAGTGTAGGTATAAAATTGGCATACAGTTTGTTTCGGGGGGTTGGTGCCGGTTTAATCGCATTTGTCGTCTTGGCATTCTTGTTTACGATTGGCCCTATCGTCAAAGAAGAAACAAAATATGCCTCGCGCTCTAGCGAAGATAAAGCCAAAGTTGAATATTTAACAAAACTTGCCGAAGCCAACAATATTTCAAAGGTACAGGAAGAAGCGGCTGGATTAGGCTTGGATTCCTATTTTTCCATATATATTCCCAAAATTGATGCCAAGTCAAAGGTTATTGCTAATGTAGATCCGGGAAACGAAGTCGCTTATGTTGCTTCCTTAAAGGAAGGTGTTGCACATGCGCAGGGGACTTACTTTCCGGGTCAGGGAAAGGGAGTGTACCTTTTTGCCCATTCAACCGATACAACTTTTAACGTAACCCGCTACAATGCAATTTTTTATTTGCTACGTGAGCTTGAAGTTGGGGACGATATTGTAGTTTTCTTTACCGATAAAAAATATGTTTATGCGGTTAGTGATAAGCAGATTGTAGAGGCTAACGATACCAGTTGGCTGACGAGGCAGTATAGTGAGGAAACTTTAGTTTTGCAAACTTGTTGGCCTCCGGGTACTTCCTGGAAAAGATTGATTTTGGTGGCTCGTCCTAAAACAGACAGTTGACAATAAGAGGATTTCAAAATAGAATATGGTTGCTTCTTGAATTTTTCAAGAAAACTTCCGTGTATATACTTTTGATTCATGCAAAACTTTAATTATGTATAAAAAGAGCCTGGTTCTTTGAGGCTTTGATAATTTTAAATTCACAATAATTTATTCATGGTAACTAATAAATCCGACGATAATGATTTGCCAGAAGTGAGCAGAGAGCAAGACGTAATGAGCGTTGACGATCTTGTGGGAAATGCTGATCAGAAAAGCCAACCGGAACCACAAAGCGCTTCAAACGGAGGTACAAACTACACTCCGGTAAATGACCGTAAACCTTTTTTTGATGAAAGAGTTATTCCCGATGCTAACCTGCCGACGGAATATGTTGAAGGGGTTTTAGATATTGCAAATGAAGGCTCAGGACTCTTGCGCCCCGGTTTTGCCGGATCTGACCGTGATATTTATATTTCGGCGAGTCAAATTCGAAGATTTAACTTACGTCTTGGAGATAAAATCGGTGGTCAGGCACGAAGACCAAAAGAAAATGAACGCTATTGGGGACTTTTGAAAGTTGAAAATGTCAATGGAGAAGATATAGAAAAAGTTGGTGAGAGGCCGCATTATGATGACATGACTGCGATTTACCCGGATGAGCAAATTAAGCTCTCAACCGGTAAAGAGCCTCTTACGACACGCGTTATAGACCTTATCGCCCCGATTGGCTTTGGCCAAAGAGGTTTGGTAGTATCCGCTCCCAAAGCCGGTAAAACTTGGCTTATAAAGGATATGATTTCGGGTATTGCCAAAAATTATCCCGAAAAAAACGGAGGAAAGAAAAAAGTTCATTTGATGGCGGTACTCATTGGTGAGAGGCCGGAGGAGGTAACGGACATCAAGAGACACATGCAGACCGTTACAGATGGCCTTGGTGACGTTGCAGCCAGCAATTTTGATGAACCACCGCAGGATCAAACCAGGGTAGGCGAGCTTGCACTTGAGCGGGCGAAACGCTTGGTTGAAAACGGATTGGATGTAGTAATTGTTTTGGATTCTATAACCAGAATGGCTCGTGCGTATAACTTGGCGTTACCTACATCCGGGAGAACATTAACCGGAGGATTTGACCCTGTAGCCCTTTTTCCGGCGAAGAAATTCTTCGGCGCAGCCAGAAAAATTGAAAACGCAGGTTCTCTAACCATTATCGGTACATGTTTAGTTGACACAGGATCGCGCATGGATGACCTTATCTATGAAGAATTCAAAGGGACTGGGAATATGGAGCTGCATTTAGTCCGCCGAATGGCAGAGAGAAGAGTATTTCCTGCAATTGACGTTACCAGAAGCGGTACAAGACAGGAAGAACTTCTGTATGGTGCCGAGACCTTAAAGCGAATTCATACACTCCGTCGCATGCTTGATATGGTATCCGATGACGAAAGAACGGAAACTCTTCTTGAGCGGCTTAACAAGACAGAAACCAACGAAGAATTTCTTGAGAGCCTAAAAACGGCTTGAAGAGATAGATTATTAACTTCAGTCTAAATTGAGTATATTTTTTTAACTTTCTATTAATTTGACCCGGATACGATTAACTGTTATATTCAATTTTGTCTAATTTGTATCTGTTCATTGGGTAAAATAGGAAATGAAATTCATTTTTAACAGTAGAAGATTTAAAGCTGCACATACAACAAATGGTGGCTCTTTGCGGAAAGTTGATTTTGGTAAATCTACGAAATCATTCTTTAAAGATGTGGTTGAATTTTGTTCTGAATTGACTACTTATATTATTAAAAAACTTCATTTGTCTTTTATCAAATTTGAAGGTTTTAAAAAGATATTTGTAGTCGTACTGTACCGTCAGAGAGGGAAGTATGCTAAGCGTTTTATTCATTCAGGGATGGCAGGTTTAGCAGCACTAGGTATATTAATAGCTCCGGTTGTAGCAGATGAATTTCCAAAAAATCAGGTCAATCCTTGGGATATCGCGTCACCTTCTTCTATTGTGACCGCTTCAACTGACGATACGACAACTTTAGTTTCCGAGAAGGCAAGAGATAAAATAATCGAGTACGAAGTTCAAGAGGGAGATAATGTCGCGTCAATTGCAGAAAAATTCGGGATATCAACAGAGACTGTACTATGGCAAAACAATTTGGATGCGAAATCTAAAATCAAAATCGGCCAAAACTTACAGATTTTACCCGTAACAGGGATGAGTCATAAGGTTTCGAAAGGAGACACTGTATATTCAATAGCAAAAAAATACGATACATCACCGCAGGCGGTTGTTGATTTTCCTTTTAATGCTTTTGTTAACGATGAAACTTTTGAATTGGCAATTGGCCAGATAGTTATTGTACCGGACGGCGTTAAACCGAAAGAGGCTCAATCCTCGCCGCGTATTCGTCAAATTACACCTGATGCGGGGACCGTAGTTGCTTCGGGTAGTTTTGTGTGGCCAACCAGCGGAACTATTACTCAGAATTTCTATTGGTACCACAAAGGAATTGATATTGCTAATCGGGCGGCTCCGGATGTCCTGGCGGCTGATTCAGGTAAGGTAGTGAGTGCAGGTTGGTTGGACGGATATGGATATGGCAACCGTGTAATCATTGATCACGGGAATGGTTACAGAACCTTATATGCCCATTTGCAAAAGATTTATGTAATACCCGGACAAACAGTAGCCCGCGGAAGCGCAGTTGGAAAAATGGGATCGACTGGTCGCTCAACAGGTACACATCTTCATTTTGAGGTTACCAGAAATGGTAGCAGCCTTAATCCACTTTCTGTTTTGAGATGAAGCTCCCCAACCTAACGGTCGGGGTATCTTCTCCCTGCACTTCGTCGGGAGAGAAATCCCTCCGAAGCGAAAACGCTTCGCTCCACCCACAGGCTAACGCCTGAGGTATTTCGCGAAGGGGGATAAATACTTAATCCGTAGTATAATTGCCTAAATATTGGGCCGTTAGTATAGTGGTAATATACCGCATTCGCATTGCGGAAACGCCGGTTCGATTCCGGCACGGTCCACTGAAAAACTAAACAGGGGAAATAATTTGCGGTTTTGTTGCAAAATATATTACTACAAATGCAAGTGCGCAAATTAAAACAACTCCGGCAACGATAATTAGAATATTTTGTGAGATTTGATTTTTTGATTTTTTGTCTCCACCCCCGTTACCTCCAAGTTGAGAGAATGATGAAAACAGTTTTGGTTGGGGAGTGGTTTGTTCTTGTACTGCTGGCGCACCAGCAGTTGCGGTCGTTACCGAATTGGTTTCATAAGGCTTAACTCTGATTGGAGATAGCTTTGGAATTTCAATATTTTTTGGTTGCCTGTCGAAGAAAGATTCGATTTCATCTCTGACAACCTGAGTCTCTGTCAGTATGGAATCAACAGCTTCCTGCGCTTCCGAATTGTCGTCCAAAACAGTTTCCCTGACATCTTCGATCTCTTCTTCCGGATTTGGTTTTTCTTGTCCAGCGGTACTTGTTTCATACTCTTTCCTTGGAGTTGTTTCCTCCGTTCTCTCGTATTTTTTCCCAAACATTTCGTCCAGTTCGTTTTTCTTGAAATATCTATGCCCTCCGGGTGATCTATAGCTTGCGAGTTTCCCTTTCTTTTCCCAGCGACGTAAAGTGTCGATTGAAACACCCAGGTATTCTGAGGCTTCCCCGATACTTAATAAGTTTAGTGTTTTATCATCCATTATAATTTCGCCCAATTATGCATAGATTTTGTCTGTTCGTCAAGTCGCGATGAAGGTAACCAACAAATATTATCAGGGGATTTGTGTAGGAGATGGCGTGATTGTAATAGATGGAAGCGACTCAACCGACACTGAAGGGGTAGGTGTGGGTGTAACTGAAATTGTTGGCGCTGCAGGCGGTTCACTTCCTCCAGGAAGTTCGACAGGAGCATTAATTGCTTTTTGGTCAGCTTGTGGAGGAGTTAAGTTTTCTCCCGCTGAAGTTGAGTCTGCACCCTCTTTCTTTTTAGATTGAAAATCTGTCAGAGCTTTTTGGGCAACTTCATAATCCTTAGAACTTTTATCCAGAAGTGAAACAACAACTGTCATTTCATTTACGGCTTTATCAAGCATCCCTTTTTCTTTGTAGGCATATGCCAAATTAAAATGCCCATTTGCAAGATCGGGTTTAACTTGCTCTGTGACTGTTCTAAAGACTGCTATGGCTGAGTCAAAATCTTTTTTTGCGAAATATACTCCACCCAGAGCTATACGGAGATTTGGATTAAGTGGTTCAAGGATAATTGCCTGGCGATAAGACTGTATTGCAAAATCATCAGCCCCTTTAGCTAGAGGCATTACACTTCTATAAGTACTTCCCAAGAAGGCCCAGTTATCGGATCGTAGTGGGTTTAGAGCAACATTAGCCTTACTTTCAGAAATAGCAACTTGAATAAGCTGAGTAAGTGCCTTTTTCTGATCATCAGTCAAATCCTTTTTCTGAACAACTGAATTGGCAAGCAATAAGTTAATTCTTGAAAACGCTGCTCTATACCTATCAACTCTTGGGTTTAGATTTATTGCCTGGGTCATGACATCGTAAACAACCTTAGTATCATTTTTTGCCAAGCTGTCAATGGATTTTTTAAATTTATACTCAGCACGTACAACATTAATCGATCTAAACATTAGAAAACCTACAACTAACACAACCGGCAGGCTTACCAAAATGGCGGGGAATTTACTGGAAATTTTTGTACCCAGTGATTCATTATCGTCATGGGTTTCTGCAACTAAATTCAGTTTTGTAAGTTTGGTTTTTGTGTTAAGCGATAGTAAGACAAAAAACATTACGATTAGCAAATTTGTTGCGGGGAAGAGAACAAAAAACATTACTAAAAGAAGAAGTGACACAAGATTGACAATTGAGGCAAAACCCCAATTTACCAGCCGTTTTTCCTTGAGGTCTTTTTTGGAATGTTTGAATAGTTGAAAAAGAAGAATTATAAATCCGGCAAACCCCAAAAGTCCGACTTCGGTGAGGACAGTCAGGAAAAAATTACTTGCGGTTGAGAATTTGACAGCCCATAAATCACTTCCGTTAAAACTTGCAGGTCTGAAACGGTTAAAAGCAGTTAGGTAATTACCGGGACCAACTCCAAAAATAGGCGAGCTTTTTAATGAGTCAACCGCTATAAACCAAGAAACACCAACTCCCGGAAATCTGGGTGAAGCCTGTTTACCCGGAAGAACATTATATATAGAAAGAATAAGAGCGCTTACAATAAAAAATCCGGCAAATCCAACTGCAAGTTTTTTTGCGATGTGTTTCTCGGTGATAAACGATCCTGCTGCCAGGAGTAGTGTTGTTGCCAGGTATATAACTGCAGGCAAATATCCTGCTTCTGGCGTAAAACCTTTGGCCTTTATGTAAGCAGGCAAGGGAAGTGCGGACAACAAACCCGAAAAAGCCAAAATTATCCATAAAGAAAATAATGCACCGGAAATCACTATGGTTTTAGAAACTAATTCCTTTGATTTTGCCTCCAGTTGATTTATAAAAAAGAAGAGGAGTATTGCACCGATTGCCACAGTTGCTGTTCCGGGAAGTAAGAAAGCTTCCATTTTGTTCGGAGTGCGAAACAAAGCGCTTACTAAATAGGAAACAAGAATTAATAGAGCGCTTATGTCATAATTACTTACGGAGAACTCTAATTTCCCGGTAAATACCGTTCTTAAGCATTTAATAAGTAAGTAAAGACACACTCCGTAAAATAATACTTCCAATCTGGCGATTACAAATGGGTTTGAAGAACCACCAAATACACTAACCGGAAGTAAAAAAACAAGAACAAGCAGAATATATTTTTCGATTTCTTTAAATACTTTTTCCATAAATACTCCTAAAAGTTTACTCTCCATAATAGTTGTATTTTTTGTTTTTACTGTCAATAGGCAATTATTTGATGATACAAAATATTATTTAATATAATTATATATAACATTTAAGAGTGTATATAACTCATATTATATATTTGTACATCATATTTTAGATTCGTTAGCCTTAAAAAATGTAGATTATTGTTTTAGGAGTGACGGTGAGGCTGTTGCTGCGGATGTCGGTTGAAGCGTAACTGAAGGGGTTAACACACTTGAAACAGGAGAAGGAGAAACCGCAGACGTCTTTTCTCCTGCCACAGAACCTTCATCCTGAACTTTTCCGACTTCGATTATCTTACTGTCCCGGGGTCTGTATAATATTGCCTTTTTATTATTTGGAAATATCAGAACAAGATCGCCTATATCAGCTTTATTAAAAAACTGATATTTTTTTATTTTTTCGAGATCGACCACAGTGATTATGGTTGGAGTTTCATCCGGAATATCTATTTTTGAGGCAACCTCCTTAATAATTTTTTGAGTATCGGTTTTGGTTAATGAGGAATTACCCTTGAGTTTATTGCTTCCGAAGTTCGTGTAAATAAAAAGTGTGAGGGCAACAAATAAACTTCCGGAAATATAAAAAATAGCTTTTTTCGGAGTAAGCCAACTTGTTTTTGCCTCTTTCGCTTTTGGCTTATCCCTAAACGGACTTGGAGGAATATCGTATTCTGAGTCTGGTATTAGCAAAGTCATATGACATTATATCAAGTTTTTACTCACAAATAATATCGTTGACATATTGAAGCAGAATTGGTATATATTGGTTGTTGGGAAAACAAATCTTTTCTGCCTTCAACGATATATAAAAAGTTAGTACTTCTGCCTCCTGCACATTTTTCTGCTTATTACATACTTATGCTTTATTGGGGAATATTTACAATCGGATTTTTTATAGGTGTTTGGCTTGGTGTTTATGTTTTTTACAACAAGTCTGGGGAGTAGTCTTCAAGTGAAGTGGGAAAATATTAAAGTTTCAATTAGAATGTAGGGATACTACTTATATGTATCCATCACAAACCAGTTTAATTCCGGTGACTGTATCGCTTTCGAGATTTTTTATCGAGAATGGTTTTGAAAGCTTTTCTCAAAAATACCCCTACTGGTATTTAGGAAGTACAGATTATAAATACCTGATCGGACCGGTTGTCCCTTTAGTGACTACGGCGGTACATAAATTATTTTCTCACTTATCGATTTTTGATGTAACGATTCTATTAGTATTTTTAAGTTACACTACATCAGTTATTGGTTGGCTGATTTTTGTAAAAGCACTTCAGAATAGGAAATATTTTAATTACATACTTTTATTTGTTTTACTTATTCTTCCTTGGCGATTATTTTCCCAAATGACACTAGATGAGGGGAGTTTTAGTGTGGCGAGGAATTTAATTCCTTTTGTGTTAATTATGTTTTTGCGGTACATAAGGACTTATAGCAAGACCAGCTACATTGGCTTAATATCTGTAATTACTTTATCTCTAATTATTAATACGGGAATCTTGCCGATTTTGGTAATTGGAATATTTTGTACCGCTTTATCAACTGATTTAATTAAAGGAAAAACTAAAGATCTAGTTAAAAAGAGTAAGGAAGCAGTAAAAGCAATTCTGTTTGCGGTTGTAATCGTAACGTTATGGTATGGATTAAGCTATTGGAAGGTAGTGCTTTTCAACCCAACTGTCGGGGGTGTTTCTTTGCCTTTGGCATTCAAGAGATTATTTGACTTAGTAAGAAATATTGTACCGGTGGTGGCTGCAGTAATCGGAGTTTATTTTAACAAGAAAATAAAAGGCAGCCTTAGTACTTTTACGATGTACTGGATATTTGCATTTTTGTTTTTAAGTCTGTTTAGATTTATTGGTGATTGGGATTTTTGGCAAGATTGGTCAAGATGGTTTTTTGAGATTGAAGTTGGAATAGCAATCTTATTATCCGGATTATTGCAGACAATTATTGTTTGGCTGACAAATGTTAGCCGAAACTTTCTAAAAAATGAATCAAGAAACCAATTTGGTGTCCGGGGCAGTGTAGTAAACAGCAGCTTTGGTTCAGGAATCAAAAACAAATCGGTTGTGTTTGTTGTACTAATATTTATGCCAATATTTTTCACCTGGAGGATTTATGTTCTATTAGGTAAGCCTAAAATACTCTCCAATAATGTTCCTGAGGCCGTCAGTAATTTAACGGAGTTATCTATCCGTGCCGGTAATAAAGTAGTATTTTTGTCAGGCTCTACCGTTTTTTGGGCGGATGCTTTATATGATATTTATCAAGTTAGAGGTGGAAACGACAGTGTGGCAATACATCCCACTTGGGATAAAGCTGCATACGAGTTTAGGGAAGGAAGCAAAGTGGGTGAATCTTCTAAATACTTAAGAGATTTAAGCGTCGAGTATGTTCTTGTACATTCAAATGCTTCAAAGGAGTTTTATCAAGATTTTAGGAATCCTTCAAAATGGGAAAGTCTAGGGGTAAGAGTTTGGGAAAATAATGGTGATATGATTTACAAAGTAAATTATTAACAGTTAAAGTATATTTTAGTTAATATCTTTTTCAATTCTTCATAAATTGCGGTAAATATGACCACAAATAATACACAATATGGGTTAATCAAAGGTAACGTGGTATGTAGTGAAATGAGCAATATTTATAACCATATATGTTCCCGTAACTTTGGTTTATTAAACATATGTATTAATAAATCGCAATTAATAATACTAACTAATTATAGGTTTTGGTGATAATTATTATATTGAGTTTTTATCTCCGCAATTATCCTACATTATCATACAAAATTACGATAAAACGAGTTTGAAGTATGCCTATTGACAGTATATACCCACTAGGGGTTAACATAAATAATGAAGCTAAAACTAGCCTTACTACAAAATAAATATATTAACTAGATACTAAGAATTTTATGAAGCTCAAACTGTCCAAAGAGTCAAAACTGGATCTGATTAATAAATTCTTTAAAGGAGAAAAAGCTTCTGATTTAGCCAAGCGATATAACATTTCTAAGGTACTATTTTATAAGTACCTTGACAGGTATAAAAAATATGGTGTAAAAGGTTTGGAAGAAGGAAAACCCGGTAGGAAGAGAAAACCCAGAAACGCCCATGTTCAAATGCCCTCAAAATCACTAACGCCTTTGGAGCGGTTTAGGATGGTTCAGGAAGTGACAGAGGAAGGAAAAGCGATTTCTGAAGTTGCGAAAAAATATCAGGTTTCAAGAAACACTTTATATAAATGGATTGATAGATATAAGAAAAGCGAAAAGGAAAGAATCAATAAGGTTTACGATAAAGAAAGAATAGTTGGTAGATATTATAACCAAACTCCAGAATTTTATAACGAAGCTGTACTTAACTTAGTCGAAAAGCATCCTGAATATGGAATAAATAAATTAGTTGAAAACCTTCCTAAGTTTGGCCACAAACCGATATTGGGTTACCACGGTGTACAAAACATTTTAAGGCGTAACGATCTATCGACTTATGATAGGAGGGCAGCATTTGCTCAGACAAAAGTTACTGCAGTCAACAGTACGATTACCGGCATTTTAAAACACGTCGAGCGGTTTTTCAGGATTGTGCCAGCTATTCGTTCAAAAATCGTCAAGGCCGGTTTAATTGTATTTCTTTCTATTTTTTCAATTATTGTAATTTCCGGTTTTATTCAAGCGATAGATAAACCTTTCAGAGATTTGGATGGATTTACGATTGTCGGCGGAATTTTTGCATTAATATCACTTTTCGCTGGTACATTTTTCTTCCTTTATTCACTTAAATATTATCTGACTATTGCGTTAGTACTTTCGTATGCACAAACCGACTTTTTTGGTAAAGACAGTGAAGCGAAAAGGAAAGGATTTTTAAACTGGTTGCTCGGTATTACCAACGGTACAAACGGAAACGTAAGAGATTTATCTAATCCAGATAGCATTCAAAGTAACACCCCGGTCGGTCTCGAACCCAATCTTGAACATGTTATTTTAAAAAGGTTCCCATTCATATCAGTACACATACCTTTCTATAATGAGAAGAACGTTGTAGAGCGGGCCATCAAAGCAGCCACAAGCTTTGATTATCCGGGTGACTATGAAGTAATTCTTTGTGATGACTCAACTGACGAGACAACACAAATAATCAGAGGATACATGCACGAGTCAGGATCTGCCAACAACATCTTTGATGCAGACTTTGTACCATACCCTGACACCTTAGAGCTATTCATGAAGTACTTCCAGGCACAGGCAGGAACACTGGAGTTCCAGGGGAACTCAGATTACCAATACAATACAAATACTAACTTAAGAAGGTTGACAGACACTGATGACTCCGGAGTCAGTGGAAACACCACCAACAACCAAACTCAAACCCAAGCATATGCTCAAACACAAACAACTGCTGTTAAAAGCAGTATTGCAGCAGTATGTGGATATCAGTGGCATGTCTTAAATAAATCAGAGAACTGGATCACTCGCGGAGTCAGGACTGAATATGCCGGCTCATATGTTATCGAACGCTCAGGCCAGGAAATCCTGGGAGCATTCAAACAAATACACGGATCCGTTTATGCAATCAGACGCGACGTATTGGAAGAAGTAGGTTGGGAAACATCAATTACAGAAGACTTTGAGCTGACTCTAAAGCTATACGATGCAGGATACAAGGTAGTCTATACTCCATACATCCAGGCACCTGCCGAGTGTGTATCAACCCTGAAAAGACTCATCAGACAACGTATGCGTTGGGCAGAAGGCCATTCATTTAATGTCAAGAAGATGTGGAAGAGACTTCTTTTTGGAAAGTGGGTGGATGTGGTAAGTACAAGCACTCCTATCAATTCAAACAATTACCAGTATCAGGTGAGTGAGAACATCCAACCGCAAACAGCTGGTCACAGATTTGGAATCGGCAGTTCTTCAAAGAGATTTATTCCATCCCCGCTTACCCCCATGGAAAAGCTGGAGTTTATATACCTCTCACCATACTATCTTCAGGCATTCTTCTTCCTACTGGGTACTTTCTCCTGGTTAATCTCTGAAACAATCTTTAGGGTTCATCTGCCATTTTGGACAGAGCTCTGGGGATGGTCACTTGTACTGACCAACATGATTTCACTTCCGCTTATGAATGCAGTAGGAATGTTTCTGGAGGAGTCAGAAGAGAGA
>LBVN01000005.1 GCA_000993115.1 Candidatus Woesebacteria bacterium GW2011_GWB1_38_8b | reverse complement strand
CCAGCTTCAAACAATTCCCAAGCCATTGTTATCTTAGTTGTACTTAACACCTCCATATTTTACTTCAGAAGTGTCGGATTTCTACGGAGAATACAACGCACAGTTGACAAAATAATTCCAAATCAGATAAATTTAATAAGTGTCAGAAAATAAAACATCGGCTGTGGCTTCATACAAAAAAAGACCTCTTTGGCAGTGGCTTCTTATTTACGCAGTAGTTGCAGTTGTTGCTTACGGGCTAATCTACTATTTTGTTATTGCCAAAAAGACTTCTAATCCCTATTCGCAAAAACAAACAACATCAAGTACACAAACCGAAGAATTAACGACTGTCGACGTAATACTAACAGACACTGGCTTTTCTCCACAAACTGTAACTTTAAAAGCCGGAACGAAAGTTAACTGGACAAATAAAAGCGGTAAAACCGCAACTGTAAATTCAGCTGACCACCCCACACACCTTAAATATCCCGCACTTAATCTGGGTAATTTTTCGGACGGAGAAACTTTATCATTGGTTTTTGATAAACCGGGTACTTACGGATATCACAACCATCTGGATTCTTCACAGTACGGAAAAATAGTCGTTGAGTAAAACCAATCTACAAGTCATAAATTACGGAGCAATTACCTGATTAAAGAAAGGCATTTCGTTTCCACTCCTGATCTGTGCAATAAATATATATCCCAAATAAAAAAGTGCCGTAGCTGCAACTAATCCTGCAAAAGCAATATAATATTTTTTATTCATACTCTACTAATTTTACATCATTTTAAAACTCTTCAAATATACATCTTCATCTCATGAAACAATAAAAGTAATGTATAATTTGCGGTATGTTAATTGACGAAGTTGAAATTGAAGTTAGAGGGGGTAAAGGCGGCAACGGAGTTGTTTCGTTTGGAAAAATGGCTCATTCAGGCCCAGACGGTGGAAACGGAGGCGTGGGGGGAGATGTTTATTTTAAGGCAGTGAGCGATTTAACAGCTCTTAATCAATTTACTGCAAAATATGATTTTGAAGCGGAATCGGGAAACCCGGGAGGAAAAAACAAAAGAACCGGAAAAGACGGTGGGGATTTAACGCTTATGATTCCGGTCGGGACAAGCGTAATAGACAATATTTCCGGAAAATTGTTATTTGAAATGACGCTAAAAGATCAAATTGAATTCATCGCAAAAGGAGGCATTGGCGGAAAAGGAAATTATGAGTTTCGCGGCCCTACAAATACAACACCGAAATATGCCCAACCGGGAATTCCAGGTGATAAGCTTCAACTAAAATTAATTCTTAAACTCATTGCTAACTTCGGAATTGTCGGGCTTCCAAATGCAGGAAAAAGCAGTTTATTAAATGAGCTAACCGCTGCTCACGCCAAAATTGCTAATTATCCGTTTACGACACTTTCTCCAAACCTCGGAGTTTATAAAAATAAAGTCTTAGCGGATATTCCCGGGCTTATTGAAGGTGCCTCATTGGGAAAAGGCCTCGGAATTTCATTTTTAAAACACATTGAAAAAGTTACAACAATCTTGCATTGCATTAGCTCGGAAAGCGAAAATCCAAAAGATGATTATAAATCAGTCAGAAATGAACTGGGGAAATATAACAATAATCTTCTTGAAAAAGAAGAAGTGATACTTCTTACAAAATCAGATCTGGTTGATAGTAAGACCATATACAAAATTAAAAAGCAATTTAAAGGTAAAAAGGTTAATTCCGTTTCTATTTACGATTTTGACAGTCTTGAAGCACTTAAAAATATTTTGTAGTATTAATTAAGAATGAAATTTAGTATCAGGCTTTTATATTTATATTTACTTTCGTTTGTCGGTCTTTTAGTGGCCGTTATAGGCACGATCAGAATTGTTGAGTTGGGTTTGAAGGTTTTTGTTTTTAAGGGTGCGGATATTTACGAATATTCGGCTCCGAAAATCGAAGGGGAAATTATCGATTCTGTAAACGATAATATGATTAGGGAGCGCGAAACCGTACGGCAAAGACAACGAGAACTTGCAGGATCGATTTCAATGATAGTTGTCGGAGCACCACTTTATCTATACCACTGGAGTACAATTCAGAAAGAAAACAAGAAAAGGGTTTAAATATTTTTTACAATTTCTCTAGTCCAAAGATAACTCTCACCCGCTCCCATCACGATCACTACATCCCCTTTTTTAATTTCTTTTTTAAGAAGTCCTATAATATATTTGATTGAATCTTCATAAATAATATCTTTGTGCATAGCTTTCACCAAAATATTTTTTCCAGTAATTCCAAATGTTTTCGTGTCCCTGGCTTTAAAAATAGGACCGATAATTACTTTATCGGCACTCTCAAAAACTCCTTTATATTCATCTAACAATGCCTTTGTTCTTGAAAAAGAGTGAGGCTCGTTAATACAAATTATTCTACTTGTAGGATACCTTTGTTTAAGAGCATCAAGAGTTTTTTTAATCGCTGTCGGATGATGTGCGTAATCGTCGTAAATAATTATCCCGTTTTTATCGAAAACTTTCTCGAATCTTCTACCCAGGCCGTTATAATTGGCCAAGATTTGTTTCGTGACTTCATCAGGAATTTTAAATATTTTGGCTAACGCAATCACCCCCAAAGCGTTTGAAACGTTATAATCACCAGGGATTGTAAGTTTAATTTCTGTATCTATTCCCAGTTCATCTGAATAAACTCTAAACCTGGTTCCGTTTGGATTTTTCTCTACTATATTTCCCGTTATTAAATATTTTGTTTTGAACCCGGGATTTGGGTTTAGAGAATACCCATAAGTAGTCAGTCCCCGAATATTTTTCAACTTTTCCAAAAGTCTTATTACACCCTGACTGTCCAAATTTACAATTAAGTTTCTATCGTTTTTCAGAAGTCGGCAGAATTTTTCGAAGCTTTTGATTATTTCATTCTCGTTTTTAAAATAATCAGGGTGGTCAAATTCGATGTTATTGATAATAATTGTTGACGGGGAATAATCAAGAAACTTCTCGTAAAACTCATCAGCTTCAATTATAAAAATATCCGAATCTCCAATTCTATAATTACTGCTCCACTGCGGTACCGTTGCTCCGATTATTACGTTGGGATCAAGCTGAGCAAATTCGAATAAAAGAGATGCCATCGCGGTTGTAGTTCCTTTACCGTGAGTTCCTGAGACTGCAATTACATTTTTATCGGTTAGCAAATATTCGCCAACAAATTTGTTCCAAACAACAACCTTATTTTCCTTTAAAGCTTTCTGATATTCAGGGTGATTTAAATTTTGATAGATTATTGCCGGTGAGACGACAAGAAGATCATAATTTTTAATATGCCCAACATTATGTCCCGTAAATACTTTTATTTTAGCTTTATTTAATTTATCTGAATAAGCAGTACTTTTTTCCAAATCACATCCACTAACATTAAAGCCATGATTTTTTGCAAGTGCAGCCACAGCTGAAATCCCACTCCCACCAATCCCCATAAAGTGAACTTTCATCTTCGATGACAGATTTGGTTTTAATTTTGGATCAGGAGGATTAGTCAACTTTTCAGCTTTCTTTTTCTTCGGAGTTTTGTTTTCCATAACTTATTTATTTATTACAAGTGTCTTTCTCTTTAGGGCATACTCTACTGCTTTCTTATCTGACCAAGGGTATTCTACTCCATTATAATTCATACTCTTTTCATGACCCTTTCCACAGATGACAATTACGTCCCCATTATGTGCAATTTTATTGATCGCAAATGTTATTGCTTTACCTCTTTCCGGTATTTTGTAATATACGTTTTTAGTATTTTGTGACAAAGGAATTTTTATATCTGACATTAACTCAGCTTTACTTAAATCCACACCTGCCGAAATCTCGGAAATTATTTTATTAACATCTTCGTTTCTGGGATCCTCAGCTGTAATAATGGAAATATTTGCCAAACGGGTCGAAATTTCTCCCATTAACGGTCTTTTTTTCTCATCCCTTTCTGATGCGCATCCGAAAATACAAATCAACAGGTTTGATGTAAGGCTACGCAAATATTCTAACACCGCCTCCAAAGACTGGGGTGTGTGAGCAAAGTCAATAAATACTCTGAATCTTTTTCCTGTTTTTAATTCCTCAAGTCTGCCTTCCGGCAGTTTAAAAGATATAAGGGCTTTTAATGCACTCTTTTTATCAACTCCCAATTTTTCGCAAACCTCCAAGGCAGTTTCGGCATTAATATTGTTAAATTCACCGGGCAATAGATTAAGGCTTGCAGATTTACTGCTTATTATTCTTTCTTTTGCGGAATTTACAAATGATATTTTAACTTTTTTATATTCATCAAAGTTTTTGTGATAATCCAGGTGTTCAGGTGCAATGTTGGTTAAAACCGCAACATCAAACTTAATTCCAGATATTCTTTTTTGATGAATGCCATGAGATGAAACTTCCAACACCGCATATTTACATTTTACCCTCACCATTTCCGCTAAAAGATTATTCAGAGTTAAAACATCAGGGTTAGTAACATGAGCACCTGTATCTATTTTTTTATCACCGATAAATGCTCCTAATGAGGAAACTAGACCCGTTTTCGACCCTGAACTATTTAAAATATGGTAAATGATATGAGATGTTGTGGTTTTCCCTTTTGTCCCTGTGACGCCAATAACATTAAGCTTTGAAGATGGATCATCATACCAATCAGATGCCAGTTTTCCCAACATCTCTCTCGAATCACTAACCTCTATATACTCTATATCTTTATTTAAATGAAGATCTTTTGACGATATCTGCCCAACAACTAAAATAGCGCCTTTTTTAACCACCTCTTTAATAAAATCGTGTCCGTCATGTGTCAGACCCGAAATTGCGACGAATATAAACCCGGGGATTACTTTTCTTGAGTCGTCGGTAATTCCTTTTACGGAAATTTTAGGATTTTTTAATTTGTATTTATGAAGGCTTCGAAGTTCCTGCAGTTTCATATTACTTTACCTCTTCAATAACCGCTCCCAACTTCGCCAGATTGGAAGAAAAATCAGGATGTCCCCTATAAAGAGCATCAGCATTTAAGATTGTGGTTTCACCTTGGGCTATCATGGCGGTCATGACGTAAGATACAACGGCACGGATAATATAAGGTGCTTCTATCTCGGCACCTTTTAATTTTCTTCCACCCATAACCAATACTCTGTGAGGATCCGCCATAATCACTTCGGCACCGAATTTTGTGAGCTCGCTTGTCCAATAAAGACCCGATTCATACATCCAATTATGAAACATAATGTATCCTGACGGAGCAGCAAGGGCTAAAGGTACAAACATGGGCAGTAAATCGACGGGAAGTGCCGGCCAAGGCTGCGGTCTAATTAAATTTGTCTTGTCCTCAAAACTTCCTTTTATTTCAATTTTTTGATTCGCACGTACTATTGCGGTATCTCCTTCGTATTCTATTTTAATGTTAAATTTCTCAAATTCATTTACGATCATTTTAAAATGATGTTGTATTGCATTGTGAACCTTAACCTCACCTCCGGTTACGGCACCGAGAGCCAAAAACGTAGTTATTTCATAGTGATCGGGAAGAAGAGTATATTCAACCGGTTTTAGTTCGTCAACTCCATCAATTTCCAAAACACTGGACCCGATCCCGCCAATTTTAGCCCCACACGCGTTTAAGAAATTACAGACATCCTGACATTGCGGTTCCGAAGCGGTTCCGATGAGTTTGGTACTACCTTTGGACAAAACAGAAAGCATTACCAAGTTTGTTGTTGCAGTCGGGCTCATCTCAGTAAGCCACACCTCATTTGTATCCCTAACACCCATCTCCATTACTACCCCTTTTTCCGTCTCATCAATTTTTACTCCGAAATCTTTAAAAACTTTATAAATAGGCTCAAGAGATCTTATTCCTAAAGTACAGCCTCCCGGAAGTTCGTCAAAATCAACTTTTCCAAATCTGGCCAAGAGTCCTCCCCACAAAAGCGATGTTCCTTTCATATTTCCCAAATCGTCGTGATTGAGCTGCTCAAAAGAAACATTTGTGTTATCAATAATCATTTCACTTTCCTGCCTTTTCCAGTCAATAATACTTCCCAGCTTCGATAAAATTTTTACAAGTTTCTCAACATCCGCAATATCAGGCACGTTTTTAAGTACCACTTTGCCTTTTATTACAAGAGTGCAGGGAATAATATGAACCGCGGAATTTTTACTACCCGAAGGAAAAATTTCACCGGATAATACCTGTCCGCCTCTTACTTTTATATTCATTGTGCAAAATTATTGTATCATACAAAATCAATTTTCTGGTTGAATTCCGTAGTATAAAAACAAATCTTTTGCAATTGAAAACCATAAGGGGGCTGCTGTTTCGGAAGCCCATTGTGAGCTTTCCGGCTCACGAAGAGTAATAAGCATTATAAACTTCGGGTCGTTAGCGGGTGCAAAGCCTACAAAGCTGGCAATAGTTTTTTCGGCATCATAATGCCCCTCAATCGGAATCTGAGCGGTTCCTGTTTTACCTGCAACGCTAAACCCCCGAAGATTTGTCCATTTTGACTCACCGTTTTTGACTGCCTCAACCATCATTTGAGTGACTTTTTTTGCGGTCTTATCTGAAATAACACGTTTAACCTCTCCTTTATCGGCCTCATATTCCCACGATTCGTTTTTAAATTTCTTAACTACACGCGGATTTGTTAATAACCCATGATTTGCAATTACCGAAACCGCTTTAATCATTTGAATCGGGGTTACGGCAACACCCTGACCAAAACTTGTTGTTGCTATGTCAATTTCCCGCCACGTACCTTTTTTGCGAAGTGCAGGAGATGATTCACCCTGAAGATCAATTCCTGTTAGTTTTCCAAAACCAAAACTGCTTAAATAATCATAAAACTTATCGGCGCCCAATTTCCGTCCGACAAAACTCATACCGACATTATCGGAGTGCACTATGACATCAGTCATAGTTGAGTCGGCCGTATACTGATTGTTCCAGGTTTTTATGTAATACTTGTCGATTTTTAAGGGTCCGCTGCATATATCGCACTTTGTATCCGGCTCAACCACTCCGCCGTCAATCCCCGAGGCCATTACAATTACTTTAAAAATTGAACCAGGTTCAAATGACTGTGAAATTGTAGGGTTTATAAATAAGCTGTTATCAAATTGATAATATTTACTCTGATCGAAAGTCGGGTATGCTGCCATCGCAAGTATTTCTCCGGTTATAGGATCGGCAACAATTGCTGTCGCAGCTTTAGCACCATATTTAATCATCCCGTCATGGAGCTTGTTCTCAATCGTAAATTGAATATACTTATCGATTGATGTTACAAGATCAATCCCGTTAATTGACTTCGTCTCACGGAAATTCCCAAACAAAATCGGTATACCACCGGCATCCGAATCTCTTGAGACATATCCCTTTTTGCCTGAAAGCATTTCGTCGTAGTATCCTTCCAATCCAAAATAACCAACACTCTCGCCGTTTTCATTTTTTCCCAAAAATCCGAGTAAATGTGCTGATTCGGATGCTTCCGGGTAGTAACGGCTTTCTTCTTTTTCAAATCCCAGTCCTTTAATTGAAAGTTTTTCTAATTCTTCCTTTTTTTGCCCATCTAGACGGTTTTCCAGCGCAATCCAGTACAAATTTTTCTTATCCAAAAGACTTGCTATTTTGTCTATTTTTTCAAAAACTGATTTTTTATCGGAGAGTTCATCATTATCTTTTGATAAAATATCTACAATTTCTTCAGCCAATTCGCGCGGATTTTCGCTTACTTCTTTCGGATTCGCTGTTAATGTCCATCGTTCTCCCCGTGATGCGAGCCACGATCCATCAGTCGCGAATATCTCTCCGCGCGGAGCCTCCAAAATCAAATTATTTTTATGCTGTCCTGCAGCAGCCTGCGATAATTCAGCACCTTTAACTATTTGCCAATAAAAAAGACGTACTAAAAGTCCAATAAAAGAAATCGTAAATACAACCAGAAGAACATAAATTCTAAATTTGTTCATCGCTACCTTGCAGAAGCAACAAATCCTGTTTCCCTAACATACATCACATTACCCGGCTTGATAAATCCATCGTTTTTCGCGGTTTCATTTAACATATTCATTGATGTCGACTCAACTATTTTTTGAGTCAAGTTTTCATTCTCCCGTAAAAGAATATCAAAATCTTCCTCGAGCGCAGACAATTTTCCGCCGTATGAAGAAATCTGTATTGTATAAATAATCTGAACAGCAATGACAAAAAAACTTGATAATAATATCAAAGCTTTTATATTAATTTTGCGTTTTGCTTTATTATTTTTAAATCTCATATAGTTTATAAGTGTGTTATATTTTTTCAATACATCGCAGTTTCGCACTCCTGGATCTGGGATTTTTACTTATCTCAGAACCACTTGGTACAACAGGTTTAGATGTTATCCGAACAGCCTTTTTCTCGTCGACCATTTTTTTCATAAATGATTTAACTATCGAATCCTCACCTGAGTGAAAAGAGATTACTACCAATCTTCCACTCTCATTTAATAGAGAAAATGCTTTCGGTAGAGACTCTGATAGATTTTCCAGCTCACTGTTAACCGCCATCCTAAGCGCCATAAAAATCTTTGTTGCCGGATTTATTTTCAACGAAGCGGTCTTTGGAAGCTTGGCTACCAAATTGAGTAAATCCTCAACAGTTACAAATGGTTTGTAAACTCTTTGCCTAACTATAGCCAAAGCAATTTTTTTAGCCAAACCCAAGTGAAAAACCTTTGCAAATAGATTGGATAATTGAGTTTGATCCAGTGCGTTTAACAACATACTTGCATCAACTGCTTGGCTTGCAGTATCTATGCGCATATCCAAGTGTGAACGGGGATGAATAAAGGATAGGCCTCTTTTTTTTGACGTTAATTGAAATGTTGACACTCCCAAGTCAAATAAAAACCCGTCAACGAACTCAAAACCGTTTTCTAGCGCAACTTGATCAATATCTTTGAAGTTAGAATGAATAAGTTTATAGCTCCCGAATTTATTTTCGGAAGCAGGGCAGGCATCGGCTATTTCATTTTTCGCCAACTTCAAAGTCTCTCTATCAGCTTCAATTCCCAATACCGAAACACCGCGCTTCAGAATTTCAATTGTATGTCCCCCAAATCCAAGTGTTGCATCTATAACCTTAGTACCATGTAAATGTGCTAATTTATCTATATTCAAATAATTTAATGTCTCTGCCAGTAAAACCGGTTCGTGAAACGGATAAGTCTTATTTTCCATTTTCTTTTGTGTCACGAGCCAAAGTTTCAATCAACTTTTCGGCATTTTCACTCACTTGCCTTTCCTTCTCTTCCCAATTTTTACTGTTCCAAATTTCAATTCTTTCCCCAAGTCCCAAAAATGTGATATCAGAAGCAAGATTTGCATAATCCCGAAGTAGTTTCGGAACAACAAATCTTCCCTGCGTATCCAGCTCAATTTCAAAAGCCGAACCCATAATAAATCTGTCTGTGTCTCTTACGGGACTTGTGAAAATTTCTGATTTTGCCGTTAATTTCTCTAAAAGTGCAATCCACCCATCCTCGCCAACAAAAACAAGACAACCCTCATACCATTTTGCAAGTACAGCACTCTTCCCTATTTTGCTTCGAAACTTTGCCGGAATAGCACATCTTCCTTTTTCGTCCAGTTTTGTTTGAAATTGACCTATCAGCATGTTCCATTACACTCCACTTCTCTCCACTTTCAACCATTTTGATATATTTTCACACTGCCGTCAAGACAAACAATATGCGAAGAAATTTTATTTATCAGGCACGAATTGCCTTATTCTGAAGATTTAAGTAAAACGAATATTCCCATACCACTATCGCTCTTACCCCAATTTCCATCAAACTTATAGTAATCACCGGCATCGGTAAAAACGGCATTTCCATCCCCAGTGCTTTCCGAAAAGACTCCGTATGGACCGGATTTAACCGAGTTGATATCAAATTCGTATCCGTCGGGTAGTCCAAGAGTGTTCATAACCACATATATACCTTTTGATTTTTCCAATTCAAATTTAAATATTTCATCATTTGAACTTAAAATATCGGAATCGGATTGCATATGGAACTCCGTTTCAAGCTTTGTAACAAGTTTTTTATCGGAATCCCTAAACCAAAGAGTTAAAACTCCTTTTTCGACACCTTCGTCATAGCGAAACTTCCCTGCAGACTCTGAGCCAAGAAGTAGTTCTGATTCAAAACTACCGGAACTTATATCAATATCGTCACCGGAGCTCCCTTGCTGAACTTTGTCAGGTACGTCGTATAAAAATTGAAAATCCATTGTCACTGCCTTAGGAACTTTAATTTTTTCTATCTTTAAGTTCAAATAATGTCCGTCGGTAGTTGGAGTCAAAGAAACTACAGGTATTTCTTCCAATTTTAATTCGATTAAATTTCCTTCTTCGTCTTCTTCGGTTACAACTTTAGCCGGTCTTCTCATTATAAAAAATGCAACGACAAAGACCAAAACTCCAAGTCCCAGGATAATAAACGGTAGATATTTTTTCAATAAAACAATTTTCACTGTAATAATTGTTGTTTAATAATCTAACAAAGTCAAGAAGTACGGCAATATTTTATTTATGATTTCTTAGAGCACCCTGAGTTCTTTGCAGAATCAATTCTGAATTAGGGTTAGTTGAAGGGACCCAATAAATCCTATCCTGACTATGCAATCCAAGATTTGATTTTTTAATAGGTTTTTCCCCTGGTTTAACAATATTTTTTAATTTATCTACTAGTGTCATTGCTCAAGCTTTGAATTAATATAGCCTTCCAATTTATCTATTCCAATTCTCGCTTGAGTTGCAGTGTCTCGATCCCGTACCGTTACCATATTGTCCTCTAGGCTTTGGAAATCAACCGTAATGCAGTACGGAGTTCCTATTTCATCCTGAGCAAAATAGCGCTTGCCTATATTTCCCCGGTCATCAAAAGTAACTACAAAACTTTTTTTCAGGTTTTCATAAATCTTTCTGGCTTTTTCAACTAAATCCGGTTTATTAGCCAAAAGAGGGAAAATTGCAGCTTTATAAGGAGCAATTTTGGGATGCAGAGCCAAATAAATTCTCTTCTCATCTTCTTTGTACGAATCGATTAAGAAAAATAACGCTGCACGGTCTACTCCACCGGATGTCTCGATTACCCATGGAGTGAAATTCTCATTTGTATCTGGATCTTTGTAAGTTAATTTGTGTCTTCCCAAATCCCAATCCCCTCTGTGATGTATTCCTTCAAACTCACTCCAGCCAAAAGGAGCATCGTATTGGATATCTGTTGCATACTTTGCGTAATGTGCACGCTCATCATCTGCGTGATCATGGAAACGCAGTTTATCTTTATTTATTCCAAGACCGGTATACCAATCCATACGGAGATTTTTAAAATATTCAAAAGTTTTTTTAGACTCCGCATCCTCCGGCTTTACAAAGTATTCCAACTCCATCTGTTCAAACTCGCGGCTTCGAAATGTTAGATTTCCCGGAGTAATCTCATTTCTGAATGCTTTACCGATTTGGGCTATTCCAAAAGGAATTTTAACGCGGTTCGAGGAAACCACATTTGAAAAATTAACAAAAACACCTTGTGTAATCTCACCACGAAGATATGCTTTCAACTTGGGTTCAGTAACACCAAGAAAAACTTCTGTCATCAAATTAAACGATTTAGCCTCTGTCCACTCGACTTTTTTATCCTTGTGTGACTTTTCGTGCCCTGATATTTCCTCTTCATTGTCCGCACGAATTCGTTGATGACAAATTTTGCACTCAACCAATGGGTCAGTAAATGCTTCCAAGTGTCCGGATGCTTTCCAAACTTCGGGGTTCATAATTATCGAAGCGTCGATTCCTACAACATCTTCACGACCATAGACCATAGATTTCCACCATTCGGCCTTAATATTTCGCTTTAGCTCGGTACCAAGTGGACCATAATCCCAAAATCCCTGGATGCCTCCATAAATCTCGCTCGACTGAAAAATAAATCCTCGTCTTTTTGCCAAACTGGTAATTTTCTCCATTAAATCTGCCATACTTACGATTCTATATCAATTATCTCCACTTTCCAACTCCAAACATTTTAACTGTTGAAACTTCATATTATAATTAAATACAAATGCTACTTACAAAAGTAATTTTCAAATCTTTTGGGGATCAGGCTAACAAGGAAAAAGATCCGGAAATTAGAGATAAACAAAAAAGTAAAATACGAACTTGGGTAAGTGTTATTTTAATCGTATATCTGATCTCAATTGTCTTTAGTTTAATTTTTTCCGATAGACTTTTTGGTACAAATTTGAAAATCAAATTACAAGAAGCTTTTTGTAGATCTTATCCCGTAGGAAGTGGTGGAAAATATACAACTTGCAATACGTTTTTGAATCGCTAATTATCCCCACTATCTAACTCCAGACTTTTTATTTGAGGAAGGGAGCGGTTCGTAACAGATTGCAGTTCCCCCCACATTCCGTGAGTATTATCAATAATTTTTCTTATTTCTTTTTCCTCCCTAGCCCACTTTACATTGAAAAATCTCTTCTCTTTTTCAATATTTTCCTGAAGTGCTGAGAAAGCATCCACGATTGCCTCGATTCTGTGTTTAAATTCCGCTCCTGTCAGATACTGATAAATTACTTCCATCTTTTCGTCTTTACCGACACTTGAAACACGCTCAAAATAAATATGGATTAAATCAAATCTAAGTGCGATCGCCAACGCGTGGAAAAAACGCCTTTTGGTTATCCAAACTCTTTCTCGATAATCAAAAGTATCAAGTCCCTCCGGTGCATTTTCTACAACAAGTACCGAAAGATCAGCTTTGGCTTCTCTTTGATCGTCACGAAGTTTGTTTATCCATCCGGCCGACCACTGAGCATTTTTTGATTCCCATAAAATCTTGCCGCAACCCCGCCCCATTTTATCGTGGACAGTTTGTACGATATCAGCTCCCCTTTGTCCTTTTTTGACTTCCGAAATCTCGTCATCAGGAAATTCGCGGCGCAAAATTTCTTCCAACTCCAACTCCATCACTTCTCCCTGTGACTGCTGAGACCCTTGGTTCGCTTTTCTCTGGGCATCCTCAAGGGATTTTTTCAGATCCGTAATTAACTTGTCCTTTTCCAAATCTTTGAGCCGATGGTCATCGGATGCTTTTTGAAGAACTTCCGCTTCTATGTTTTTCCGAGCTTCATCAATTTTTCTTGTAAGTTCCAACTCTAATTCTTTTTCTTTTTCTTCAACTTTTCTTTTCTGCTCCCGAAGATTTAGTTCCTGCTCCTGCAATATCTTAACCTTTTCGTCTTTTTCTTTGAGTTTTCTTTCCAAATCATCAAACTCCATCTTTGACTTTTCTTCAATTTCTTTTTTTAATTTATTCTCAATTGCAGATTTTACATCTTCTTCTATCTGATGCTTTAAAACATCAGTCATTTCAAATTCCCGATTACAATGCGGGCACTTTATTAGATTTGCCATACGCGATTTTATCACATAAGAATATTTAATTAACGTTTTTAATTATCCGAGGATTGCCTTGCCTACACGAACCGAGTTAATCTTTCGCTCCAAAACATCTTCCAATACCCCATCGGCATTTTTAAGTTCTTTTCCAAGCGGCCAGAAACCTAAATTAATTAGGGTTTTTTGGATAAATTCCAACCGCAGTTTTTTTAATTTAGTCTCAGTTTTTAACCGTTCTAAAAAATCCACAAGCAAATCATAAAGAACTTCATGCTTTTCGTTTTCGGAAGTAATTTTTTCAATTATTTCTATAAAATAATATGCTAATGACATCTTCCTGAGGTTGTTGCGAATACTCAAGTATAAATCCTCCGGTATTGTCTCGGTGATTATATCGAAAGTTTTTGTGCGACTTGCCGAAAATCGAATCTTTGAGAAAACTTCAACCGATCCCCTTTTGCGGCTTTTGGGTCTTCTTACTCCCTTTGCCAACACAACCACTTTCCCGTAATCTTTTGTAAATATTTTTATTATTCTATCGGCCTCGTGGTAATTTCTGCGCGACAGCACTATTCCCTGCGTGGAGTAACCTTTAAAGTTCATCTATATCTAAATTCCGAATTTGAATTCACGATCCGTAGCAAGCGAAAATTCTTCCATAACTCTACCCACTTTAATCGAATATCTGGGCTTATCCTTTCCCGGTTGCTTCTGAATTAGAAGTTTATAATCATCCTTGACTTTAAAAGGCAACTTATATTTAACCGTTAATTTAGCAACACCCTCCGGCCGAAGATTAAAAGATCCTGAAATAACTGTTTTATCCAGCTCCTCATACAATTCTTCTGTTTTTTCGGCTCCATCAAATTTTATAAGTTGGCTCCCCTTAGGAACATAAATTCGTACATGATTAGGCATAACAGAATTTAGCCAACAATCATGCTTCTCAGGATTTTTATAAGTTAAAGTCAAAGTTTTTTCTACGCTTCCGTCACGTGATATTTTTATATCCTGCTCAACTTCCTGTGTAACGTAAAGGTTTGATTTTCTCCCTCCCAAATTCGCGTCGTTAATATAGAGGTAATCACCACTAAAAGCGACAACGCTTCCTCCTATACCAAAATCCGATATTGCGTTCTGCTCACTTTCACTAACCATATACAAAAGCACATGCTTTTCCATAACGGATTTTAGTGCTGCTTCTGCTAACTTCGGGAGCTTTTCCTTCGGCTGACCAAGAGTATTTGCAAGTATGGAATTCATTAATGGACCGATTATTTTTTTACGGTTATCGTAATTTGGTGGTGCAAAAACAATTTTACCGGGTTCGTTCTCGCTCCAAACTATTGCTCCCTCCTGATCCGCAAAACTTTCCAACTCATAAATTACCTGCGGACACTTACATTCAGGGACTATTTGTGTGCTGAAATTTCCATACCCGGGCACACCAATCGGCCCAATTACATCCAAAAGATTAACGAGAAGCTGCGTATCTACAGCAATTATTCCGTCAATATTACCTATACCCGCTTTTTTAGATTCTTCAAGAAAAGTTTTCATTGACTCTTCAAAATCCGGATTCCAATTCATATCTCTCAAGCGAAATTTATTATTGGTTATATAAATGCCTTTTAAAAGCACCGGAAATACATCTGGGGCAGCAATTGAAGGTTTATACTTATTATCCAGATTGTAAATATCACTAGATAAAACGGGGTTAAACTTACCTTCTTTAACAGTTGCGATTGAGTACGCGGTAATAAACCCTCCTGTAGGACGAAGCTCTTTATCATTTTGAAATAGTATAAGATAAGTTCTCTCTCCTTGGGTTCCGATTAAGCCGGGAACTGCTTCTAAAAATGGCTTACTGTTTTTTACCATTGTAGAACCTGATTGAAAAAGCTCTAAAACCGATACTAATTTCGATCTGACTTCTTTACCTTTTACTTTTTCAGGATAATCCTGCGGGTCAATATACGAAAGTTCTTTTTCAATACTTTCTACACTTTTGGTTAAAGTATCTGCAGCAGGTATTAAATTCGGAATCGTTTTTACCACGAAATCAATTCTGTCCTGGGTTGTCTCATCACCTGAAGCAGCCTGCTCAGATCCTGATTTAAAGCCGATAATATCCGCGTAAGGCTCAACCGCAGCAATCACTACTTCACCGGCATCTAACCCTTCCAAAGTGGCGTTTAATACGTGTGACCCGTCATCGATAAACTTTCCAAAGTAAGGTACGATTTTCATCCAGGAGATACTTCTAAATGTCGTTTTAAAATTATTTACTTCAACCTTAGTATTTGTGAGTTCTTTTTTTACCAACTCTAAGTCCTGGCTTTTTGCTGCAACTTTCAGCTTATCCGTTGATGACACTAGTTTTAAGCCTTGCCTGTAAACATTGTATGTTAATCCTCCAACTATCAAAAAAATCCCGGCAAAAATAAGAAGCACAGTTAAACCAAAATAAATAACTTTTCTTTTTTTCTTTGTTATATTCATACGTTTTCTCACCGGATTTCTACCAATATTTGTGTCTTTCAACTTAATTTGAGGAATTAAAACTGACCCTGATTCATTTATTTCACTTGAGTTTTCAACTTTCGTAAAATATGGTTTCTCCGGATTTATTTTTGGTATTCCCTCATCCATGTTTGTTTAGACTGCCCCTTTTGCCGAAATCATCGCCCAGGGAGTTTTAAGAAGAATTAGTATATCAAAAATTATTGACCTTTTTCTAGCGTAATACGCATCCATCTCAATTCGCTTATCAAAAACCACCTCGCTTCTTCCCGTTACTTGCCAATAACCGGTTATTCCGGGTTTAACCTTTATCGCTTCTGTTACGTATTTTTCAGTGCCCGGATACCTTTTTTGCTGCTCATCCAACTCCTCTTTTAGAAAAGCACGAGGTCCGACAATACTCATTTCGCCTTTTAATACATTAAAAAATTGAGGCATTTCATCAATTGAATATTTTCTAATAAATTTTCCGACTTTTGTCACCCGAGTATCATTTTTGACTTTGTAAGTTCCGCTTGTATGCTTTTCCTGATAAACATGCTTATATTTTGGGTCAGTTTGCTCCAAAATGTCTGCTTTTACCATCATAGATCTGAATTTATACAACCTGAATATTTTCCCGTCTTTCCCAACTCGCTTCATATGTGCATTTTCCGGCTCAACAAAAATAGGTCCGGGTGATGTCAATTTGATAATAAACGCAAAAGCAATCATCAATGGAGAAAACAAAATCAGTAACAATATCGAGCCAATCATGTCGATTACTCGTTTGGTTATATCGTAAAACATATTAGGCAGGTCATTATACAATATAGTAAGTCATCAAACTTAAACTAACATTAGTCTTATTTGAGACTGTTATGTTAGCGCAAGTTCTCTTGCTTTGACTTCCTTTAGAGCATCGCCGACACGACTTGTTTGCCGTTTGTCACAAATCAAAAGTGCATCACCCGTATCAACAATTATTAAATTATCAACACCTACGAGTGCAACAACCTTGTTGGGATCATCCAGTCTTATGTAATTATCAGTTCCGTTTAAATCAACAATATTATCAGATACTTTATATAACCCTTTCTCCTTTAAATATTCGTGCAATGTTTCAAATGTGCCTATGTCGTACCACTTGAAAGGAAGCTCAACAACAAGCGATTCACCTGCTGCGTGCACCTTTTGGGTTACATCTTCAATTGGCCCTGCAGGCATTTTCAAATACTCTGACATTAAATCCGCCCCATTCACAAAATTCATAAGTGGTTCATACCACTCAGGCTTATACTTTTGAAGCATGTTTAGTAAATTCTCGGGGGTCATACAAGTATGATTTGTATGCACGAGAACCCCCTGATGTTTGGTAAGTTCTACTGTTTCTTCCTTTGTGCTCCGCCAGATAAATCTTTCTACTTTAAATATTCCGACAGACTCCCCTTCCGAAACTTTTTCTCCCATCATTAAGTAATCAACCCCCATGACTGGATAATCCAATCGCATCCCGCCTGTCAGATATTTGTTTTCTTTTCTTGCAATAACATCGCAATCAAGCATCATTTTAATAAAACTCTCAACAGGTTCTCTTAAATCATCTACTTGAACCAACATAAACGGTTCATTTTTAAAACCCTTTTTATATAAAAAGGCTGCAATTAGTCCTGTTGCCGGACCCTGATTGCGCATTTCAGGCTCAAGAATAAAATTATCATCAGGAATTTCCGGTACCTGTTTTTTTGCCAAATTAGCTTGGTCTTCGTTCGTGGAAACGTATATATCTTCGGGTTTAAAATGTGTTCTTAAGGCCTCATAGTTAAGTTGGAAAAGTGATTTTTCACCTATCAGAGATAGAAAGTGTTTTGGTTTATGCTGGCGACTCACAGGCCAAAGCTTTGTACCAAATCCGCCGCAAATTATTACCGGAATCATAGTTCGTAATAAAAATTATAGCAGAAATAACTATATGTCAATGACTTTAAAGAAGAGCCTTGTAGACTTTCAAAGTATTTTCAGCCGTTTCTCTCCATGAATATAGACTCAAAAGTTCCTTTACACCTTCTTTTTGTTCCGAAGAAATTGCTTTTTCAATTGCATTTGCGATTGAATAATGATTCATTGGATCAAAGTAAAATGCACAGTCTTTATAAACCTCACGAAACACGGGAATATCAGAGGCAATTAATTTAGTGCCGCATGCTAACGCTTCTAATCCCTGAAGACCAAATCCTTCGGACATTGACGGATAAATGAATGCTAAAGAATTCACATAAATAGAAATTAATTCGGAATCATTTACAAATCCCGGAGTGATTATGTAATCATCCATTTCCTTTTCTTTAGCATAGTTAATTATGTTTTGCATGAATTTGTTAATTTTACCGACAATCACAAAATACAAAACAATGTCCTTTTCCGTTTTTAAATATAATAGCGCATCTATTACTCTTTTGAGATTTTTGTGGGGATATGCGTTTCCCGTATAAACTAAATAATTATTTTTAATAAGTTTAAACTTATTAAAAATAGATTCACTTTTAGGTTTTGTCTTTGTAAAAACATCATTAATTCCCTCATAAGTAATAATTATCTTATTTTCAGGTATTCTGTAATGGGATTTTATTTCACTTTTAACAGCATTAGTAGGTACTATTATTTTTGTGCTTCTATTTATCGCATTTCTAAAAAGATATTTATATATTAAGTGTTTGATAAAATAAACCGAAGCCGGTAAGTTTGATGCAGCTTTTCCTGTATTGTGCATCGTTAAATCATGAACTGTAACTATAAACTTACCGAACCAAAAAAGGGGAACGTTAAAATGAGGGAAATGAGATATATCCGGTTTTTCCTTTATTAACAATAATGGTAATTTCAATTGCTCCACGATTCCATAAACCGAAAAATCAGTACAGATTTTATTCCAATTTTTACTTAGATTTAATTCGTTAAAGTATTTTTTGCGAAGTAGAATGACGTAATTATTTTCTGTATCTAATTTTTGCAAATAATCAATCAGTTCAACCAGATATCTCCCAATTCCTGTGTTTTCCAATCCATACAACCTTGCGTCAATAAGTATCTTCATCTTAATATTTTATATTTCGTTATGCGCAAAAAACCTTTTATCCTAATACCAAGAAGTACAATATAAGTTACAAATGAAGGATATTTTCCTTTGTAAAATTTTTCGTAGAACTTTTGCCACGCTTCTACCGATGCGCCTGCAACTTTGATTAATGTTTCTTTTTGAGTTTTGGCAACATCTCCCGACTCTTTTCTCAAACCGGAACTCGCTCCTTTATAATGCATTACCTCTAGATTTGGATAATACATAATTTTCCATCCCAAACTCTTTATCCTGTAACATAAATCAATGTCTTCTCCATAAAAAAAATAGTCCTCATCCCAGCCGTTAAGTTCTTTAAGAATTTTCTTTCTAACAACCAAAAATGCACCGCACCCAGCGTCTATGTCGTGTATTGTACCGAGGTTTTGCCAACCCATATGGTAGCGGGCAAATATTTTTGATTTAGGAAAGACTTTTTCAAGCCCTATAAAAAACGCAAAAGAAGACCAAGGATCTGGAAAGCCTCTGTGAGTATCGGGGTCGTGTTTACCATTTCGAAGTATCAGCTTGCCTGACAGGGCTCCCACATTATCATTTACAGATAAATATTTTACTAATCCCTCAATTATATTTTTACTTTTAAAGACGGTGTCTGAATTAAGAAATAAAACCAATTCCGAATCTGATTTTTTCCAGCCTTGATTTACTGCTTTTGCAAATCCTAAGTTATTGCTGTTACTTATAACTTTTACTTTCGGGAAGTCTGACTTCACCATATCGACAGTTCCATCACTTGAAGCGTTATCGACTAAAACAATTTCAAATTTATTTTTGTCGGATTCCGTTTTATATATAGAAGTAATACAATCTTTTAAAATATTTTTTGTATTGTGACTTGGTATTACTATTGATATTTCCGGCTTCATATTATTTTGCAAGTTCTTTATAAACAGGGTCGTGCAGTTTTACAATTGATTCCCAATCAAAATGATTTTGCACATATTCTCTCCCCTTTTTGCCGATTCTATCTGATAATTTAGGGTCATGTAAAAGTTGAATAGCTTTCCTTGCTAGTTCCGCCGGATTATTAGCTATCATTACATTTACACCATCACTTAACCCCAATCCTGCGACTCCGACGCTTGTCGCAACAACGGGTAATCCTGCCGCCATTGCTTCCAGGATTTTGAGCCTAGTTCCACCGGCACCTTTTATTGGAGCGACCATTATTGAAGCTTTACGGTATGCATCACGAGCGTCAGGAATATTTTCGGTAATTTCAATATCCCCACTTTTTGCTTTATCGTGTACCCAGCCGGGAATTTTTCTACCCACAATCCATACTTTTGCGCTCTTAATCTTTCTTTTCACAAGTGGCCAGACTTCTTTGATCAAAATTTCCGTCGCTTCCTGATTCTGCAACCATTCAAAATTTGTAACTCCGTAAAGAAGTCTTGGAGGAGTTAATCTATCTATTTCCTTTTCACTGTAATACTGTGAGTCCACACCGTTTGGAATTATTCCGACATTTTTATCTTTTACCAATTTTTTCATCTCAAAACTGTCTTCTTCAGATACGGCAAAAAGGCGATCCGCTTTACTCCAATAATATTTTTCCCAAAACATTATTTTTAATACATCCTGCAAGTAAAACGGCCGTAGAAACCAGGGTACTTCATTCATAACATAATGTTTATAAACGTTGTGCCAAATTGTCTGCTCAACTAAAATTGTAGGTACCGTCGTTTGGCCCAAATGCGGCATTACGTAAAAAGTTTCGGCGTGAATCAAATCATATTTTTGATTTTGTAGTTCTTGCTTTATTGCACGGCTTTCTTCAAGTGATTGATTTCTAATAACCAGAAGCGGAAAAGGTCCGAACACAGATAATATTACATTTTTAATTGTCCAAGGGTGCTTAGGGCGTTCAAATACCCGTACATCCTTACAATACTTTTTTAATTCGGGAATTAATTTTTTTTCTGACTCGTCTTTTATAAGAGAAAAAAGTGTAATATCATGCTTTTTCGCAAGATATTTTATTATATTGTACCAACGAGTTTGCCCACCACTCATGGTGATAGTAGGTAAATAGGGAACAAGCATTAAGATTCTCATAACTGATCAGTCTTCACAGTTAGATCGAGTATTACGTATGTTGGAGTTTTTTCCATGATTTTGAATTTATTCATAAATTCATTAGTCTGGGTATCAAAATTTACAGATATATAATACTGCGCCCCCTCTTCTATTAATTCATTAATCGGCAATTCCACAACCGGCCATCCACGTCTTTTTGTCTGATATAAAAAGGCCGTGTCACCGTTATAATTTGCGATTACAATTGCATCTTTGGGAGTAAGTTTATCCACAGCATTCCCTGCGGCAATAATTTCCGGATGATTTATTTTATAAAACTCTTTTACTTGAAATGCGCTTACTAAAAATCCAATTAGTAAAGCGATTACAACCACGAATTTTGACCAGTAATACGAATACTCTTTATTGTTCCAAACATAAAATATTCCCTTAGCCACCAAAAAACTCACGGCTGGAATTACTATACTTTGATAATAGTCATGTCGGACATTCGCTGTTGCAAATGTACAAACATATAAAAAGGCACCTAAGAGTATTCCATTTATAAAGTAGTCTGATTTTTTAAGACCAACTAATCCTAACCCAAAAGGTACCACTCCGCCTGCTCCTAAAATCAAATTACCCAATCTTTGACCAAAAATCCAATACCAGAAAGCAGGCTTAAAACGTATCCCGTCACCATTAAACGTCCACTGCCAAAAAGGTATTCCTTCAGGAAATCGTTTCATCCAAACTCTCCATGCAAAAAATGGAATAAATACTAAAAGGAGATACACCATCGTTTCTTTCTTCTTAAGAGATTGTTTTACACCAAAATTGTTTACGAAATAAAAAACAATTGGGAGCGAGTAGAATACAATATAAGGCTTAACTAAAATTCCCAAAAGCATAAAGAAAGACGATACTACTAAAAACTTATAAAGTTTGACTTTTGTGTATTTAACAAAAAAGTAAAGTGCTGCCACTCCAAACATAACTGCCATCGGCTCCGGTAAAATTACTCTCGTGAAATAAATGTTAAAAGGAAGAAAATAGAATATAAACAAAGTCAATAAGCCGAACCATCTGTTATATAGAATCTTACCGGTAAAATAAATAAATAAACCCGCAATCAACGTGTATATCACTGACAACAATCTTCCCCATAATTCAAGATTAAATAGTCCGACATATTTAAATGCCAATGCGTGTACAGCATTAAAAATTGGGAATTCTACAAATCTATATCCGTTTGGATTAAAAATACCACTTTGCACCCGCGAGAGATCGTGATATCTAGGAATAAATATATTAATACCATTTCTAACATATTCGCGAGTTACTGAGGCTGTGTCTGCCTGCCTAAATGAATGCCAGTCTGCGATTGGGGAATCTATTTTATAAAGACGCACAAACAAGGCCATTAATACAACAAATAGTATAACTAAATACTCGTTATAGTATAATTTCTTTATAAGAACAAATATATTACTCATATTTTTTTATTATTAACCCTTGAGATAAGCCCAACATAGCCCAGTAATTAATTGCAAATTTTGATGCCTCAAACACATCTATAAATACCGCGTTTATAAATATTCCAACAACAGACCCAATAATACCAGCAGTAAAAGCAATCTCCAATCCGCTAATATTACGCTGCAAGGGTATCATACTTATGTAATTTAGCGCTAAAAGTAAAAATATATAGGCCATTGTAATAAAACCCAAAAGACCAGTTTCCCCCAAAGCCCGAAGGTAATCATTATCGGTTGCGAGAGTGATCGATGAGTAACCGGTTCCAAGAAGCGGATTTTTTAAAAATGCCCGAATTGCACGAGGCCACTCAACATTTATTCGTATATTTGTTGAACGATCTTCTAGAACCATCGTAGTAGCGGGAGTTGGTGTTATCGTAATTCTTTTGTTAGGAAGCTCCTGAGCATTTACAGTTGTAACTGCCGTCTGACTGATCTTATCAAGGGTAACATCAATGATTCGGGTATATCTAGCCAATAGATTTGATGAAAAACCAACAAAAGCAATACTTATGATTATTACCAGCGGAATTTGTTTTATTTTCTTAGCTAAAACCAAAGCCAAAGTCACCGCAACCAAATATGATACCAGAGATATTCTGGAAGCAGAATTTACCATAAGCCACATACCTCCAAAATAAGACAGCAACAGAACTGCTTTTGTTTTCACACTTTTTTCGTAAAAAAAGTAAACCACCACAGCAGGCAAAACTAATATCAAATAGGAAGCCAAATCATAATGTCCTGCAAACGTCGAATTAATGTGACTTCCCGATAGCCAGCGTAGTGCGACTCCTTTTGAATACTCTTCGTTTTGGGTAATAATTATTGGCCAGCTTAAATACCGTTGACCTAAGCCATAAATAAACGCAACAACTATTACTAATAAAACCAACTTAAAATAATAGTTTAATATACTTCTGTCTTTTTTTACTAAATAATAACCCATGAAAAATGGTGTGAAATATTCAATTCTTCTGATCCAATGAAGAAATACTATATGGCTTTCTGTTGTATGAGTAATGTATATACTCGCGAGAGTTGATATTAATCCTGCAATTAAATATAAAGCAAAAGCCTTAGATAGTCTGTTTTTTAGAATTTCTTTGTAATCTCCGGTTGAATATATAAATATTAGAAAAACTAATAATCCAACAAGAAGAAGGGTGTCTTCCAAGCGAATTGACACAAATGTCCCCGGTATACGTATAAATGGGAATTTTGGATATAATGGCACTGCAATTAATATTGCCGCGACTAAATATTTTAAAATTTGCTCAGATAATTTTGATACTTTTTGCATAAGTAGTTGCCAAACTTTTATTTCCTAAAATCCCAAACAATACAAATCTAAATATAATTCCCACTAAAAGAATTACACGCAATATCGGATATTGATATTGTGGCATATATTTTTTATAAAATAATTTTACTCCATTGAATTCAGTAATTATCGGATACGAATTATCACTGCTTTGTCCGCCAAGGTGTATGATACTCCAGAAGGGATTATAAATTATATCGTAACCCGCTTCCTTGATTCGTTTAGATAAGTCTACATCTTCTCCATACATGAAAAAATTCTCATCAAAACCTCCTTTTGGAATAGCGCTTCTTCTAATTAAGAAAAACGCGCCCGTAATCCAATCTAAAGAAATCAATTTCGAGTAAAATTTATCATTATTTAAAGGTGATCTTGGATGTTGCGGGTGAAAAGGTTTATTTAATTTATTTAAAAGAGGTATGTTATCCAAAAAAAACATCCAAAAAAACACTCTAAATAAGGTCGGAAAATATCCTCCTGTCCCCTGGATAGAACCATCACGATTCTTAAGTTTACAACTCATTGCACCTACGTTTGGATTTTTGTCCATCCATTTTATAATCTCACCGAAATCGATTTTATCGGCATAAGTATCTGGATTTAGAAGCAAGATGTATTTACCCGAGGATCTTCTTATTCCTATATTGTTAGCCTTCCCGAAACCAAGGTTTTTACTATTTTCAGCTAGATTCAAATTTTTATACTTCTTTACATTTTTTCGAAGTTTCTCTCGATCAGAGCGGGAAGATTTATTATCGATTACAAATATTTCATATTTGAGATTTCCCATTAACCCCTCCAGAGAATCTAATAACCCTCTTATAAGCGAACTTGTGTTGAAGTTGATAGTTATAACACTTAAATCAATCATTTGTTCTTAAACTTTTTTAAAGAATTCCCAACAGTATCGTAAATATTCGATATAAATAAATAAATAAAAATAACCGATAACATTCCCAAAATAAACCTTGGTAAGGTTTTGCTTGCGTTATGCTTAACAATAATTTTTTGTCTATACTTTTCACGATTTACAACAATTACATCCTTGTCTTCTTTAGGTTCAAAACCATTAATAAATAAGGATTCTCTGAACGGAAATACCAGCTCTTCCAAAAAGGTGCTCCTCGTCTGGTCACGTATTAACAATTTCGATTCTTCAGGAGGATAATTAAGTCTTACTGGAAAAATGTTTACGCCGAAAATACTTATTTTAAATTCATCTTTATAATGAGAAATTACATCGCTTCGTGTAAAATTGGTAAAGTAGCCTCTCCTGTTTATATCTTCTACATCGGCAGGTTCGTTTGACACTATCGCTCCAATCGGTTCGCGAGGAAATTCTTCAAGCGGTAACAACAAATATAAACCAAAAAGGAAAAGAATTATAATAAAAATAGTTTTCACAATTGTTTTCATGTAGGGAGCCTATATATTATTGAAACAAGCGCGCTCTTCCAAGTTTGTACTTCAAATCTACATTTTTTCGATTACCAATATCCTTTGCAGGTATACCACCAACAATCGAAAAAGTATCAACATCTTTTACGACAACTGCCCCAGCCGCTATAACCGCACCTTTTCCCACGTTAACTCCGGGAAGTATTATCGCCCTTGGACCAATAAACACATAATCACCAATTTCAACCTGTTCTTCCCGAGCCGAAAAATTCTCGCTTTCAAGATCGTGTTCGGAGTTGTAGATCATTACCTGCGATGCAATATCGACGTGATCACCTATTGTCAGACTCGCTCTACCATCCAAAAACGCACTGTCTCCTACAATGGTGTCATCACCAATAGTTATTCCGGAAGGATTAAAAAACTTACAACCCATATGAATTACGCTCCCTTTTCCGATTTTTACACCTGCTAAACTAAAAATGAGTTTTCGAATCGCGTAGAAAGGGACATGAAGGCTTGTCATATGAATTAAGAAAAGCTCAAAATCAACTAACCAGTTTTGAATTCGAATGAATATTTTTGTTAGAGCATTTGAGGTTGAAAGCTTGTTACCATGCTTATCGGTAAAAAAAATACCGTTTTTTGTAAGATGTATATTGTCGGAATATATCATACTGCTTTTTTCAAAACCTCTAGCGTTTCAGCTGCCGATCTGTCCCAAGAGAAACTTTTTGATCGTTCAACACACTTTTGACTGAGGATATTATACTCTTTCGGGTTCATTTTTAATACTTTCTCAATTGACTCAGCAATACTTTCAACAGATTCCGGGTTACATGGAATCAAAACATCTCCTCCTATCTCTGAAATACTGGCGACACTACTTCCAACAACCGGTACTCCGCAGGCATACGAAGTAATAATATCCATTCCAAATCCTTCCCAAAACGAAGGAATAACAAAAAGTTTTGCTCCTCTTATTAAAGCCGGTTTATCTTTGTCGTCAATATAGTCCGTAAATATTATTTCGTCCTTTAATCCCAGATCTTCAGTTTTTTTGAAAATGCTATCGTACAACCATCCCTTTTTTCCTGCGATAACTAGCCTATAGTTGAGTTTATTTCTCTTTATAGTAGCGTAAGCTGCCACCAAACCTTCTATGTTCTTGCTGGGCTTTAACGTACCCAAGAAAAGTATATACTTACCGACAATATTGTACTTATTCTTAATACGTCGCACAACATCTGCGCTAATTTTAGTACTATAAACGTCAGATCTGAAGCCGTGATAGACTACATATGGTTTTCTCGATACCCCAGGGTAGTGTCGTACAATATCTTTTTTGGTAAATTCAGAAAAAGTAATGATATATTTTGATACATATAATGAAATAGCAGTCCAGTATTTTAACTGCCAAAAATCAAATTTTTTAAATTGTCCCGAAAAATTGAGGTAACCAAGGTCATGAATCGCGCACACCTTAGGACAACGGGTTATAAACGGCAAATAGTGTGTCGGGGTGAAAAAAACATCAAGTTGATTATTAAAAATAAGATATTTTTGAAGAGTTGTTAAAACCCACATACCTTTTCCGGGAAGAACTCTGTATTTCCAATATTCATTTTCCTTTGGTAGATCAGGAAGTGGAGCGTCTTTAATGAAAATCACGTATTTATTATTATTTTGCTGATTATTTAATCTGTACAAACCGTGAAGTAACTCAAAAGCGTATTGATTTGACCCAACTCTTCTTTTTATGTTTGCTTCATTACCGTCTATACCTATGTACATAGTATTTAATTATTTTTGCTTTGGTATATTGATAAAGTCTTTTTTGCAGTAGTTTCCCATGAATATTTTGCAAGTATTTTACTAAAATCATTACGCTTTCCCTCATTTATGATTTTTTCCATACCTTTTTCTATCGATTCGATACTATACGGATCAACCAAAGTACATTTATCTTCTGCAACCTCTTTCATTGCACCAAAATTACTGGTTAATACAGGGGTGTTGCATTTCATAGCCTCAAGTATCGGAAGTCCAAACCCTTCATAAAGTGACGGGTAAATAAGTCCAATTGCCCCTGATAACAACGGACCCAAGTCATTATTATGAATAAAGTTCGTGAAAACAACTCCTTTGACACCTGCAACATTAATTTTAGGCTCACCAACTATAACTAACGATAATTTTTCCTGTTTAGTGATTTTTTTATACGCTTTAATAATTCTGTCTATGTTTTTTCTTGGGGTAATACCAATTGCCAAAAAATAATCTGTTTTAACCCCAAGCTTATGCTTAACTCTGGCTATTTCATCCTTGTCTGCCGGAATTATTTCATCATCAGGAGCTTCTGGAATTACCGAAATAATGTTTTTATTAAAGCCAAGAGTAATTAAATCTGTCAAAGTTTGTTTTGACGGTACTATAATTCTGTCTACTTCTTTTTTTACCCACTCAAGCCTTCTTTTTTGTACTGTGATAATAGAAGGGAGCGAAAATTGAGGGTGTAAAACAGGTATCAAATCATGCACTGTAGTGATTTTAAACGCACCAGAAGGGGCCTGAGTCCAATCTGATGAATGATATACATCACAACGACCAATAACGCTCTCGTAAGTCACAATATGATATTTATTCCATAAATATTCAAAAAATGTAGGGGGCAGCTTTATAAACTTTTTCTGAAAGTTTCCTTTTAGGTTTTCACAATAAACCTCCAATTCGCCAAACCTTCTAAATGAATAACCTCCAAGCAAGTAATTGTTTTTATTATCAATTTTTAGTAAATTCCCGACTAAATTAGTCAAATAGACTGACACACCTGTTCCGTAAATTATTGAGGATATGTCTATAGATATTTTCATTTTTAATTACGGACCATTAGTTCAGTATCTCCAACTACTTCGACAGTCTTATAATATTTATTAACATAATCTGATATTTTTGGCATATTTTTAACTAAATTCATACCCGATACCTGAGCGTTTTTGTCTCTTATTACAACTGCCGGCGGGTCATTGACTAATCCATAGTATACTTTTTCTTCAGCAATTTTCATAAACCAAGGGAACTGGAATGCAAAAATATTTCCCGGTGGTAAGGTTTTAGTTAGATAGTATATGTGAGGAGTGGTTCCGAATGCAAAAACTTTCCCCGAAGATCTGTATTTATTAACTTCTGATGTTAACTGAGACTCAAATCTTCCAAAAAAATAGGTATTACTCCCGATAAAGTGCCTCAATAAATAAGCATTCCAGACAATCGAAAAAACCAAAAACAATAAAGTGTACTTAACAATATAAGAATGTTTCTTAACCATTAATTGAACCAGATAGATTAAAGTTAATATTGCAAACGGAAGTGCAGGTTGAAGGTGAACATAATCAAACCTCGCGAGTGCAAAAAATATTGCACCGAAATAAAATATTAGTAAATATTTAAGCTGTTTTTCGGTTCTTTTGAAAAACATGTAAATTAAAGATAAGGCTGGCAGAACAAAAACAGGAGCAATTTTAATCAATTCCATAATTTGGGGTGTTTTTCTTCCCATCTGGGCAAATGTAGTAATGTTAAAAATAAAAGTCCAATAATAGAAGTCTTTCCAGACTCCCAATGCAAATATCCATACAAAAAGTGCTAAAACGCAAATCAGAAAACCATAAAGTTCCGGAAACAAGGTTTTTTTTGATTTTGTCTTAAAAAACAAATATAAACCCAATAACAAAATTAATGGTGCAACTGTTTGTTTAAGTAAAAATGTTAAACCCAATAATAAGCCTGTTAGAAAGCTATTTTTATTCCCCTTACGAAGTAAAAAGTAAAACGACCAGAGAAGAGTTGTCTGTGCAAAACTATCAATCCACAAAACATATCCTTCGATAGATGGGTGCCAAATTAGAAAAAGTAAATTAGGGAGAAGAAGTAATTTATTATTTTTCAAAATTGTTTTTGATATTTTGTAAATCGCTAAATGAGATAACACAACCAGAAGATATGATACTATCCGCATTTCTGCCACAGTGTCTATTCCAAGGCTTGC
>LBVN01000004.1 GCA_000993115.1 Candidatus Woesebacteria bacterium GW2011_GWB1_38_8b | reverse complement strand
AACATTTGATGACTGATTATCAACACCCGCAAAAGCTTCGTAATACGAAGCCAAGTCATTATCAAAATGTTCCTCGAGTGAGAAAAATCGCTTAATATCATAGCCTTCACGATTGAGAATCAAGTTTGCGAAAGCTCGGACGGTCCGGCCATTACCCTCAACAAAAGGGTGAATTGAAACAAGAATATAGTGGGCAATCCCTGCCCGAAGAATCGGATGTAGTTCCCGCGCTTCTGCACTATTTAGCCATTCCAAAAAATTATCAATATATGCCGGCACTTCTGTTGCTTGCGGAGGAGCTAAAATTATCCTTCCCGTGTTTTCTTCTTTAATTACAACCTGGGTTTGCCGAAACACTCCGACTTTTTCCGGAGCTACAATTTTATTTACTGTTTCGCGGTGAATGTCCAGCAACATATCGGAGTCATATCCCCCCCGCTTCACCGCCAGTTCATCAAGAAGTTTTGTTACATTTCTGTAATTTATTACTTCCTGAATATCGCGCTCATGTGCAACAACTTCTATTCCCTCCAAAATCTTTTTAGTTTCAAGAAGTGACAAATCATTTCCCTCAATATGGGTTCCGTGATGAACGGTTCTCGCAATTGCGTCGGTTCGAAATTGCTTTTCGTAATAAGGTACAAGAGGAGCATTTTCAATAACTTCTTTTGCAGCCTCAATTTCGCCCACACTTTTGAGAATCCTGTTTGTTATTGCAAATTTTGGAGCATACATAATACTTCATATTACCGCAAAACTTGCGGAAATTAAAGTACTATTTGTTCAGTGAAACGGTAGATGAACTCCCTGTATATACATCCTCATTAATAAGTATGGGTCTTGAGTCATTCGCACCTTTGTTATTATATAGGGTGTTTTCAATATGCGACTTGTATTCTTCATATGATCTACCTTTTGCCCTGGAACCAATTGCAATACCATACGAATTACATCCCAAATCCTGAGCTAGAAACTTTAATCTAATATCGTTTAAATTATTCGGATCGATAACAATATCTTTTATTTCTCCAGAGGTTAGTATCTCTACCGGCAAAAAATCAAATCTTTGTTGACAAGCTTCAACTGCCAATCTAAGTTCCAATGAATGCCAATCTTCCGGTTCGGGATACTTTAAATAGCTTACAGATAATGTATCTTCTCCAGCGTCATAGTTGGTAGTTTGCGCCCCAGGGCCAAACTCTTCAGGTAAAGCATCTGATGTTGGCACTATTGCCATTATACTTAAAGGTAAATTATTAGGTACGATTTTAAATCCGTATACTTTTCCATCTATTGTGTATCTTAAATTTTGATTAGTTTCGGAGTTATAGGGAATACTTTCAACTGCATTGTAAATAGACTCTGCAGCTTCTAGGTTTATTTCAGTATCTGTATAATTAATTAAGATTGTTCGTTCGCTGGAATCCGTTTTCAATTCACCTGCGGAACGCGGTTCAAAACCATTACTCCGAAGCGGATACCTAAATTCCAATATATTTGCCCATCCGAGACTAACTTCGTCAATTGGAGCTTCAACTGATTGCGTTACCGCTGGCTGGGTTTCTACCGGAGGCGCGGCTCTACTAACTGGAGAAATTCCACATGAAGTAACAAACAACATTGTACCCGCAAGGGCAATCGCTGCCATCTTAGAACGCCAACCGGGACGTTTTTCTATCAATAACTTATGAGCTGATTTTACCACCTCTTCCCCCACTCCAACCGGATCGTTGCGATCAATAATTCCTTCTCTGTCAATATCGTCCATTTATATTAAATTCTAATTTAAAATTTTCCAGCTCCTCTTTCATCCTTTCTTCTAGGTTGGGTATATATTTACTAACTAGATCAAATTTGTCCGAACTGGTTTGGCTTTTCAATACTAAATCCAATTGGTCATCAGTTAAACTTGGTGCCAACTTAAAAAAAATATATTGCCCAATCTGACGAGTCAGCTGGACTCTCGTCAGAGGTTTTGATTTTTCATCAATCCTGCCTTCGAGATTAAGAAAAGTAATTGGATCAAAATCTTTAAAATACGGTAGCATTTTAGATATTATTATATTCCTGAATTTAGAAAGCTAAAAGGAATTCTTGATAAAAAAATGTCTTAATCGGCTAACACCATTTTAAAATACTCAGGAATAAAATCGGCCAAGTCATCAGCGTTATAATTTGTTCCAACTTTTTTATGACGTCCTCCCCGCCCTGAAGAGCGGGGTTTCCCTAAGGAGGACGACATATCGGAGCTCAATTCATCCACAGGCTGAAGCCCGTGGTCTTCTTGATATCCGCAATAAAGTTCATCGGCAGCAGCTTTTTCTATGTAACTTGCTGCACAGGCTGATAGGAATGGCTCATTTTTTGCCAATAGCGCAACTGTCAAACCGGCTAAAATATCGCCCGTCCCCCCTTTTGTCATACCAGCATTTCCACCCTTAATTAAAACTGTTTCGTCTGCGCTTGTAACATAAGATTCGGGACCTTTTGCAACAATAATGCATTTGTATTTTTTTGCCATTTCAGTTGCTAAACCGGTAGAAAACTTTGCACCGAAAAGCGTTTCGAATTCTTTTTTATTCGGTGTAATTATTGCATTTTCAGGTATCCATTCAGCATCCATTGTCTGTAAGGATCCTGCGTCAATCACCCATTTTTTAAGTGGAAACTTTTTCAAAAGTTTTTCTGTAATTTCTCTTGTTGTTTTTCCTTCATTATGATTGTCAAAATGCCGATCACTTTCGGGGGTTTTTTCGCTCCCGAATCTCATAAAACCCGGTCCGATCAAAATCGCATCGGATTTTTCAATATAAGCTGATAAATCGTCCCAGGGAATCCAGATAAAAGACATTAATTTTGATTTAATTAATTCCGCAACCATCCCAACGGATTTTTCAGGGGTTGCAAAAAAAACCATATCAACAATTCTTGATGCGGTTTTTAAAGCTAAAATCGGAGCCCCGTGGAAAAGTTCGGACCCACCGATAATTGTAATCTGACCGTTATCTTCCCCATTTGAATTATCATGAGGGCGAAATAGTTTTGTAAGTTCTTCTTTTTTAAATTCTTTCATAATTTGTAAACCCATACATCATACATAATTTTCAGTTCATGTTACAATTGGGTATGAAAGAAAAAATAAAACAGGAAGCAGGTGAAATTAGAAAACGTGCCATTTCTGAAACATTAAAACTTGCAACCGGAGCATTTGGATTGGTTGCGGCACTGGCATGGAATCAGGTAATCCAGGAAATAGTTAATGTATATGTAAAACCTTTTTTCGGTGAAGGGTCTGGTTTAATTTCACTTCTGATTTACGCTGTGTTAATTACAATTTTAGTGGTATTTGTTACTTATCAGGTAAGTAAGTTCAGTGAAGAAAAAAATTAAACTTCACCTTCTCCATCGATCCTTGCTATAGTTTCTGGCGTTCCTGCTTTTTCTGCTTTTAAATGCATTTCTGTTGCGCTAACACCATAGATGTTTTTTTTACCTGCCGTCCCCAACCTTCTCGCAATTTTTTCTGCCAGACTCGATGTGGCTAAATCCTTTCTTTCCTGTAAAGATAAACCCTGCAGCAGTTTTTGTTCACCCTCCTGTGGTTTTTGTTTTGCCATATATCGTATATATTACTCAATTAGTCAACGTTTAACAAACACACTTTACCCCAACATAATAATCTCATTCCCGCTCTTAATCCCTTTTACATAATGTTCATCTGCTGTTGTAATTATTGTCTGCTGAGCTTTTGCGAGTTCTGATACAACGGCTCTGTGCTCGTGGTCAAGCTCAGAAAAAATATCATCCAGAAGTAAAACAGGCCGTTCACCTGTACTTTTTTCGATATAATTAAGCTCAGCCAATTTTACCCACAGCACACCCATCCGTTGTTCCCCCCTGCTTCCATACTTTGAAAGATCTCTATCCCCATTTTTAGCATTTGCGTTTTTGGCATTTTTTAATTTAAAGATGAAATCGTCCCTATGTGGTCCAACAAGCGTTGTCGCTGCAGCAACCTCTTCATCTTTATATTGCATCAGTCTTCCTTCGCTAATTGCACTGCTGTCATATTCCAAAGAAAAATCCTGATCCAAAAAATCAGGGCTCTCATTAACAAAATCAATAAATTCAGCTCTTTTGCGACTGATATAATCACCGTTTTTAATGAGTAACTGGTTCCAAAATAAAAGCTGAGAACGGCTCAAACCTTCCTCACGAATACGCCACAAAAGTCTATTTCTTTGCCGCAGCCCTTTTTCATAAGAAAGGGAGGCCCTTCGATATTCCCTGTCAACCTGCGACAAAACTGAATCTAAAAATTTGCGTCTTATGCTTGGGGATTCCGTCACCAAATCAAGATCCCACGGACCGAAAAGTGCAACTTTTAAAATTCCCGAAAAATCAATAAGCCTTTTGGGAAGACCGTTAACCAACATTTTTTTACGGGGTGCTTTTTGTATATTTTCCGGATCTTCCCCTATTTGTATTTCCCCCCGTGTGAGAATTGTTTCAAGCTTTGTTTTTTGTAATTCCTCTGCCTCTTTTTGCTTTTTACTTCTTTCCAAGCCAGAGTGCTCTACGAGCCGGTGGCCGACTTCTCCTACGATTCTCGCAATATCAGAATTGTAATCTATCATCTCCTCCTCAAGTCTGGCTTTAAAACTTTTTCCGGTTGAAAGAAGATAAATCGATTCCAAAATATTTGTTTTTCCTATGGCATTAGGACCAACAATTACATTAACACCTTTCCCAAATTCAAAATGTTTCTTCGAAAAATTTCTGAAATTATTAAGTGCTAATTTATTAATTAACATGTAGCCAATTATAACAGCACGAACACCCTATTGAAGTCCTGCTCAAAAAAATATAACTTTAATTAATGACAAAAGATTATAAGTACCCAATTTTTCAAATTCTCGGAAGTCTTGTTGCGGCTGCGGCAACAGTTTTTGCGATAAAAAAATTATTCTCCAAAAGACCAGCTAAAAAAAGTAAAAAGAGATAAGTAGCGTATAGGAGCTATTTCAAAACCTGTCGGTTTTGAGGTTTCGCCAAGCTCATATAACCCAATTCAAAACTTACACTCATCCGCCTTTGGCGAGATTCGTGATTTTGAAATGAGTTATAATACGCTAGAAATGAACATTCTCCTTGTGACTGCAACTTATTATCCGACTGTAAATGGAGTTTCTTTCTATATTAAAACGCTTAAAAAAGAACTTGAAAAAAACGGGCACAAAGTTTTTGTTCTTGCTCCTTCTTTTCCGGGATTTAAGGATATGGAGAAAAATATTATACGCTACCCTTCACTTCCAAATCCTTTAGTTAAAAGGTATCCGCTCGGAGTTCCGATCGTTCTCATGTCCAAATTACAAAAACTAAAAATCGATGTCGTCCATGTTCAGCATCCGCTGGTAATCGGAAAGTTTGCTGTCAGCGCTGCAGAAAAACTTGGTATTACTTTATTTTTTACCGCTCACACAAATTACGAACAATACTTAAATTACTATTTTCCCAAAGGATATTTCCTAGCTTCAAAATTTATTTTAAACGATATAAAAAATCTGGCTACAAAATGCCAAACTGTAATCTGTCCATCCTCTGAAACCCAAACCAGACTTAAAAACCACGGAGTAAAAAATACCACTCTCATGTTAAATAGCGTTGATACAGAAGTTTTTTCCCCAATTAAAAAACCAAAAAGTGAAATTTTTAGAATTATTTATGTAGGGCGAATTGAGAAAGAAAAAAATCCGCTATTTCTTATTGATATTGCCAGAGAGTTAAAAAAACGGAAATTTAAATTCGAAATGCTGATCGTGGGCACCGGTAATCTCTGGGCAAAACTTTCTCAAAGGATCAGTAAACTTAAACTGGAAGATGAAGTTAAACTTGGCGGAGAAGTTCCCAATCAGGTTCTCCCGATTCTTTACAATTCAGCCGATATTTTTTTCACTCCTTCAACATCGGAGGTAATGCCAATCACCATCCTTGAATCTCTGGCCTGTGGAGTCCCTGTTGGAGTTTTAAAAAATTCTAATTTGGAATCGATAATTACGAATAATTTAAACGGAATTGTTGTTCCCAATAAAGTAGGGGCAGTTGCGGAAGAAATTATCAAGCTTGCAAGTGATAAAAAACTTCTGAATAAAATGTCCAAAAATGCACGACTTGAGGCTTTAAAACACTCTGTCACAACTTACGCGAGAGATTTAATAAAGATCTACAAGGCAGATAATTAGCTCTGGCAGGTGGGGCACCAATAAGTTCCACGTCCGCTTAGAAAATACTTTTCTATTTTGTTGCCTTTGCAATTTTTACATATCGTTCCCTGTTTTCCATAAACCAATGTATGCTCCTGATATTGCCCTTCTGCCCCATCGGGGGTAACAAACGCAAGCTCACTCGCACCTCCGTATTTCATACCCGCTTTTAAGACTGTGTGAATTGCATCAAACAACTCCTTGGATTTTTGCTCATCAAGATTCTTTGCTTGGGTTCGTGGATTGATTTTGGAAAGCCAAAGTGCGTCATTAGCGTAAATATTTCCGACTCCCCCTATTTTACTCTGATCCATTAAAACTACTTTTATCGCCCGTGCTGTTTTTGAAAGAACTGTCTGAAAATAATTTAAAGTGAGAAGCTCTGGCTTTCCCTGAACTTGACCAAAGGGTTTACCCTGAGCACCGCCGAAGGGTTCAGGTCCAAGTTTATTTACAAATCCTTCTTTTTCAACTTTATCAGTATCGTAAACTCTGATCCAACCAAAGCGTCTTATGTCGTTGTAATAAAGCACGCCGCTTCTGTCCAAATGGAAAATAACTAACGTGTGTGGACCGGGAACTCCTCCTGCTACTTTTTTTGATAAAGATCCGGGATTTTTTAGATTCGGCCCGCGATAAATTATTTGGCCTGTCAGCTTGATGTGAATTACCAAAGATTTACCATTGGACAAGTCAATTGAGAGCACCTTTGCAAATCTCCTGACATCACTTACTTTTGCTCCTTCAATATCTTTCGGATTTCCTTCAAAAATTTTTGTGTTTCGGACTTCGGCTTTTTCAATAGTGTGTCCAACCAAATATTTCTGCAATTGTAATTTTATTGAATTTACTTCAGGTAATTCAGGCATAAGTATTTATTTACTAATCTTATCAGCTACAAACCTTTTTATTTCCTTCTCAAACGTCTCACTCGAAAACTTTTTTGCATGAATAATCAAAGTTTCAGGACTAAACCCAATTTTTTCAAACCTCTTTATTGCAGAAACTATTGACTCTACATTTGGCTCATCAAAAAGAACACCCGTTTTCCCGTCAATAACAGTTTCTTTGACTCCTCCGGAGTTATATGCAATAACAGGTGTTCCACCCGCATTAACTTCGAGATTTAACATTCCAAAATCTTCCTGTAGACTTGGGGAAATATAGGCTTTTGCGTTTTTAATAAGTTCCCACTTTTGCGCTTGTGAAACTTCACCCAAAAATTCAACATTTGGTCCAGCCTGTTTTTTAAGATCGTTTTCCCCATATCCCCCAAATCCTTTTCCGAAAACTTTAAGTGGCAAATTAAGTTTTGTACATGCAACAACCGCCAAATCAAAAGCTTTGTTTCTGGATAATCTTCCCCCCGTCAGATAATATTTTCTGTCCTTCATAGGAACCGGTATATTAATTTTCGGAATATCAATCGGCGGATGAATAACAATCGCGTCGCGGGCATAGAACTTTTTAATCCGACCTGCAATTTCAGCGGAATTGGCAATAAAATAATCCGGTTTCTGGCCGTCAATGTAATCAAGTTTGCGCATAAAATACATAGGAATTCGTCCCAACACAAATAGAGTTTTACGGACAAAACTATTATCCCAGCGGTTCGCCACAGGATATCCATAAAGATATCGGGGAGGAGTATGACAATAGCAAATATGAAGTGCGCCTCTACGCTTTCGAAACGAGTTGATTGAAGCGTAATTCCCACACTTTGAAACAATTATCAGATCGTAAGATCGTAGGTCCATGAGGCGAAAGATAATTGGTTCGACAAACCGGAATATACTGATCATTTTTCCCTTCATGGGAATTAACTGAAGGATTGAGGGTTTAATACTCCAATTTTCAAAACGCGCTGCGTGAGGACCTAGAAATTTCGGTAAATAAACAGTGGTGTAGACATCAGCATCGGGATAAATTTTATGAAGACCCTCCAAGACACGCTCCGCCCCACCGTATTCTTTTATATAATCATGAACCAGCGCTACCTTCATTAAAGGTATTTTACCTTTACTGTATGTAAGTTGCCAGCTTCTTAATAAGTTACTTACTTGCTCTCACTTGGACAAACTGAAAATAATTTCCGTCCAGATCTTCAAAAGTTGCAATCCAACCGTATCCTTCAACGTGATATTTATCCTGAACCACTTTTACTTTTGCTTTTTTTAGCCTTGAAATTTCTTCATCAATATTGCCAACCTCAAAATTTATAATGCATCTCTCCGGATTTGTATTTTTACCTTTGACTTTTGAGTGATCAATAATCGCAAATCCGCAGCCTTTAAACTCATACATATAAGCTTCATCGTCCCCTTCACCCATCTCAAAAACCTCACTATTTTTCAGACCAACTTTTTTCTCATAAAACTCAGCTAACTTTTTTGCACTTTCGCTAAAAATTGTTATTATGTCAATTCCTTTTATCATTTTTCTTCACCTCCTTTCTCAAAACAAACTTGTTTGAAGTTTTGAACCAATTTGTTTTTTCATTTTATGAAACTCATTCCATCTTCCCATTTCTGCTGATACTTTCAGCTCAATTTCCGGCTTTGTAGCCCGAACTTTAATTTTTTCACCCTTAAACCCATACCCATCCCCAACCTCAATCTCATTCACTTCATCATCTGATCCGTCATAAACATCACCCCAACCTTTATTACTTTTTATTTGCAACTCTCCCATTACTTCAACCAAAATCCCGTCAACAATAAGCTGACCAAAATATGATTTATATTTATCCGTTTCCGAATATTCAACTTTCTTTACTAGTTCCTTTTTAAATTCTGAGTTTATAAATTCAGCGGTTTTTTGATCGCAGACTAAATCAATATCATCTACACCCATTTCTATGTTTTGGAGGACCAGACTTGCCGTTCCGCGAATTGCCCATCGGGTCGGACCTCCGGGTCGGAGAGCTTTGCTGCTCGGAGAAGATTTTTTTGGGTCGGAGACATAAATTTTTCCGGACAACTTATTGGCAAGAATTTTAGCTACTTTTTCTACTTCGGTTTTCGACAACTTTTTCCTTGTTTGAGGCTTCTCAGTTTCAAACCCAAAAGTTTTTACTGTTCGGGAAAGAAGAGTCTTAAATCCGATTTTATTAAAAACAGCAATTACTTCTTCTCCCGCCAAATCCCAATTTTCGAGCTTTTTTATATCAAAATCGACTTTCATGTCGGTTATAATTTTCGCCAATTTAAATGAAATGTCGCCTTTTTCTTTTCCCGACTCCAACTTATTCTTTGTTTTCGCTTCAATTTCGTCAATGTTTTTATAAATATTTGTAAAACCACCATATTTATCTAATAACTTAATTGCGGTTTTAGGTCCAATCCCGGAAACTCCAGGGTAATTATCTGAAGGATCTCCGACCAATCCTTTGTAATCCACTATTTGAGAAGGCTTTACTCCCATCCGCTCAACAACATCTCGCTCGAAATAAATCCTGCCTTCGCCGAGTCCCTTTACAGGCATAAAAACAGCAATTTTTTTCGCGTCATCAACAAGCTGTAAAATATCACGGTCTCCCGTAACAATGATTACTTCGTCGATTTTCAGTTGAGTTTTGGTTGCCCGTGTTGCAAGTGTTCCGATTAAATCATCCGCTTCAAATCCCGGTTTTTCAAAAACCTCAATATTCATCGAAGTCAAAACATCTCGCGCTTTCTCAAATTGACTAGACAATTCTTTATCAGTTTCTGGACGATGTGATTGATAAGCACTAAATTCCAGCTTTCTAAAAGTCGGTTCGGGGCGGTCAAAACAGACTGCCAAATGAGTTGGGGCTAAATCGGTAACTATGCGCATTAACATTGACACCAACCCATAGACTGCGTTAATAGGTTCTCCGTCGCGTGTAGTAAGCGGAGGAAGAGCATGATAAGCGCGATGCATTATGGCGTTTCCGTCAATTAAAACCAGTTTAGACATTATGAAGATATTCTAACTCAAATTGACCCAATTAATCTAACAACTAATTAGCCTAAATATATTCGAAAAGCAATCATTCAATTGCAGAGTTAATTATCATTTAGAAATTAATTGCAAATCTCTCTTAACTTTATCAATCTTTCCCGGTGAAGCATTCACGAAGTATGTGTCTAACAACTGTGTAACAATCTTTTCAGCCTCCTCCGAAAAAACTTTAACGTCCTCAATATTTTGGGGGTTGTCACTGTTACTTAAATTAAAATACTCCTTTAAGTATTTCCTCATCTTCTCCTCATCAAAACTTTCTTCAGTTATACTGGCTTGCATTTCATTAATAATTTCTTTTTGCCTACTTGTGAATTTAGAGTCAAGACGACGTCCCACTCTCACTAACCAACATACATAAATTTCTCTTTTAAGCGTTTCCGACTCAGTATTTGAGATGCCTGCATTTCCTAGGATGACACTTAAATATTTATCAAATACATCTTGCATAACACTGTTTATAAAACTTTAAAGGACTAGTCGCTTTTTTGTAAATTTTCTGATATTTTGTCTTTTAATTGTTGCGCAAACTTTGCTCTTGCGTCTTCCGCTTGTCCCATACCTGAAGATCCTCCTATTACACCAGAAGTAACCAGGCTTGCCATAGTTACTCCAATAAATACGGGCAACTTGTATTTCGGCTCCGGTGTAGAACCAGCAGCAAATGCACCTGCAACAAATGAAGGCCCTAATCCAATCAATGCCCCTCTAACTAAACCACCAATAAAATGGTATGTCTTTCTTCCGGAGACATCTCTTCACTTCCAACAATTTCTTGAACGGACGATCTAATGGCCGCATTTAAATGTGAACCATCCTCGTTTAAAGTAAGACCTTCAGCCCCATCCATATTACTAATATTATATATTACTCACCATTTTTCTTCCCAACAATTTTCTCAAATTCCTCACGGTCCAGTGTTTCTACTTCAAGAAGTTTTTTTGAAACTTTATCAAGGGTTTTTCTTTCTTTTTTAACTATCGCAAGCGCCTTTTTATAGGCTTCATCAATTATTCTTCTGACTTCCGAATCCACTTTTTCCTGCATCGATTGGCTAATTTGTGCAGGTTCGTACCACTGAGCCTTCCCCATGTCATCAACGTCGTATTGCGCACCTAAATTAACGGGTCCTAAATCGCTCATTCCAAAATCAGTGACCATAGCGCGAGCAATTCTGGTTGCCTGCTCAATATCGCTTGATGCCCCTGATGTCATTTCATCAAAAACACTCGACTCGGCTGCGCGCCCCCCGAGCATTGCAGCAATCTGTTCCAATAAACGTGATTTTGTATCGTGAGTGCGATCAGCAGTTGGCGGAATAAAAGTGTGCCCCAAACTCATGCCGCGGGCAACAATAGAAATTCTCTGGACTGGGTCGGTTTTTGGCAAAAAGTGCGTGACTACAGCGTGGCCTGCTTCATGATAAGCAGTAATTTTTTTATCTTCTATGGATTGAAGTCTCTTTTTTGCAGGTCCTAATTTAACTTTAGTTGCTGCTTCTTCAATATCTTCCTGCTCAATATCTTCTTTATCTTCACGGGCTGCTAAAATCGCAGCTTCGTTCAACATATTTTCCAAATCAGCTCCCGAAAATCCTACAGTGCGGTCGGCAACCCCCTCCCAATTAATATTTTTTACAAATCTTTTGCCCCGTGCATGAATTTTTAAAATTGCTTCACGGCCTTCTTTGTCGGGCATATCTAGCATTACACGCCTGTCAAAGCGCCCGGGGCGAAGAAGTGCCGGGTCAAGTAAGTCCCCGCGGTTCGTTGCAGCAACAACTACAACATTATCGTTCGGAGTAAATCCGTCCATCTCAACCAAAATCTGGTTTAAGGTTTGCTCACGCTCGTCATGTCCTCCCATTAGTCCCCGACCACGTTGTCTTCCGATTGCATCAATTTCGTCAATAAAAATAATTGCCGGGGCCGACGCTTTTGCAGTTGCAAAAAGATCGCGTACACGCGATGCGCCAACTCCAACCAACATTTCCATAAATTCGGACCCCGCCATTGAGAAAAATGGTACCCCCGCCTCTCCTGCAACCGCCCGTGCCAAAAGGGTCTTTCCAACCCCAGCCGGTCCAAACAAAAGTACTCCTTTGGGAGTTCTTGCACCAATCTTTCGGTATTTAGTGGGGTTCTTTAGAAAGTCAACTATTTCTTCCAACTCTTTTTTTGCATCATTAATTCCAGCAACATCGGCAAACGTTACAGACTGTTTTCCTTTTGCAAAAAGCTTTGCTTTGCTGCGACCAAAAGAGAAAATATCCTGTGCTCCTTTATTTTGCGAACGAAGAATAAGTAAGAAAAATCCCGCCATAAGAAGAATCGGAAGAAGTACTCCCAAAATTTCACCGATTACTTTCGTCGCTGATTGGTCAACAACCGTATATTTAACGCTCGTCGGATCGATTTTAGCTACATTTAAAATATCGGTGAAGCTTTCGTTGTCCTCTTTTGTAGCCACTTTTGTTGAGCCGTCATTGTAAGTAATTATTAATTTCGGCCCCTGAACCATCAACTCTTTTACTTTTCCGTCTTTAATGTCAGATATCGCCTGCGAGGTATCTACTTTCCCGTTTCCGCCCGCAACTTCAAAAACGGAAATCAAAAATGGCAAAAAGAAAATGAAGATTAAAAAAGCTATAAGAATTTTCCAAAGGTTAATCCTAACTTTAACTTCCACCCTCTTGTTATTTTTGTTGCGTCCCAAAATATTTTTAGGAATGCCGACTTTTTTATTTCTAAAATTTTTAACGGACTTTAACGGATCCATAATTAAGAATTAAGTGATAAGTAGTAAGCAATAAGTTGCCGCAAGACCATCACGAAGCTATATTAACAGAAATACTTGTTAAAAGCTAACAGATTTGTGCTTCCTTAACGCACTTTTGTCCCATCAGGAACTTTCTCTAAAACGCTCAGAAGAACCGGTTTTTCTAATACTTCTTCTTCACCAATCATCATGGGCTTTTCTAATGCCTGAGTTGCTGCCATCATCATCCCCTGACTATAATCTCCCTCTGGCCCCATTTTTTTGGGTTCCAAATTAACAATAAAAGGCAACTGTTTACCTTGGATATCTTCGGGTTTGTAAAAATGCATTATGCCGGCAAAAATAGTCCGCTCACCGATTTCTTCTCCTAAATCCACTGTCAACTTCATTACCCAATGGCTCCACTCTGGCACTTCTGCGGAGACAACTGTTCCAATCCGAATATCTAATTTTTGAAAATCAGCAAAATTTACTTTGTCCATAATCTAAATTAAACCCATTTTTTCTTTCACTTCAACTAAAGTCTCCTTTGCAATCGCGCCGGCTTTTTCTGCACCGTCTTTTATAACTTGGTTTACAAATGCAGGGCTTGATTCAAGCTCTTTTCTTTTATTCTGAATAGGTTCCAGTTCTTTGTAAATTGATTCTGCCAACGCATTTTTTAACTCACTATATCTTATTCCCTCCCTCACATAAGCATTCTCATACTCTTGTCTTTTTTCAGCTCCCATAAACAGCTCAACAAATTTTAGAAGTGTTGCAACCCCACCTTCAGTTGGAACTTTTTCTCCTTTACCTGAATCGGTCGGGACAGAAGCCAACTTTTTCCTGATAGTTTCCAATTCATCAGTCAAAGCAATGAAGCTTCCCTCAACAGACTTACTCATCTTCCCCTCCCCCGTAAGAGATGGAACAGAATGCCCCTGAGTTTTAAATTGAGTGGGCTCCGGAAAGTTTGTCCCAAATTTCTCATTCATTTTTCTGGCAACCTCCCTTGAAATCTCAAGGTGAGGAAGCTGGTCATCCCCAACCGGAACTTCATTAGCCTTATAAATAAGAATGTCTGAAGCCATAAGTACCGGGTAATAAAGCATTGCCATATTTGCATTCTCAGCGTCTTCTTTCAGTTTGTCTTTATAGGTCGGTAGATGAAGCATTCTGGCAACCGTGAGTACCGATGAGAATAAATATGAAAGTTCAATATGTTCGGGAACATGAGACTGAACAAAGATGGTTGATTTTTCAGGATCTAACCCCGCAGAAAGGTAATCTATAACCACGCTTCTTACACTTTCCTGAAACGTTTTAGGATCATAGGGAGAATTTATCGAATGCAAATCTGCAACCATAAATAGAGTTTCGTAGCCCGGATCGTCTTGTAAAGCCAGCATACCCTTAACCGCACCCAAGTAATTTCCTAAATGCAGCTTTCCCGTTGCTCTAATACCAGATAGGACTCTTTTTTTCATATACCCTATTCTATATCATTTTTCGTTATTTCCAAATATTCAAGGTGGCCACCTTTTCCTTCACTGCCTCAAGCTACCCCTGCGATCTTGTCTTCTGCAGGATGTACATTCGGTAACCGTGCCACGCATAATCCCGCCAGGTACCCACGCCCCACCCGTTCCTGGCACATAGTCTCTCTCAACTAGGACTATATCGCCAGACATGTCGCAACCTTCACTGTGGGGGTGGTTTTTCATCCTCCCAACCCTCAATCGCTCATTTTTTTCAGCAATGAATTTGTTTATTGTTGGAATTACGATCTCTTTCATTTTTTTCACCTCCTTTCCTGGGCTTTTCAACAAAAAAGCCCTTGTAAAACCACCATAAATTGATGATCTTACAAGGGCTCTTCTTCTACGGCTTGACGTTCCGTAGCATTAGCGAAGGGCGTTGCCACCTTTAATTTGTCGCCTTAAATAAAAAATCTCGCCAAAGCGAGATCGTCTAAATAAGTAAACCTTATTCTTGACGAGCTTTGATTTCCAACACTCGTTGCAAGTCTTTTTACGGTTTCGCCTCCGTAGCATACTTTTGCTCAGCTCCCCGGTTCCAACCTTCCGGATCAATGCTTTTGTAATAATGTATAAGCATATTACTAAAAAAGTGATTCGTAAGCAAATTTTTACTAAAAGAGAAAGGGGGTAAACTGTGCCGAGTCAAACTCGGCTAACCACGTTTGACGTGGTGCCAACGACTGGATTCGAACCAGTGACCGATCGCTTATGAAACGATTGCTCTACCACTGAGCTACGTTGGCGCAGAGCTTATTTTACTCCAATTCAGCCTCTAATCTCAACCCTTCAATAAATCCATGTATTTTTCTCAAGAAATCTGTACTCTTTCTAACTTTCACCCGTAGTATTCCTTTATAATTTTCAGGCTTCTCATAAACCTTTTTCCATACTGTTTTTTGAAAATAAGGTTTCTGAAAATAAGTTTTATCTACTCCCAACAAATTCTGCCAGAATCCCTCTATATCTTTAAGTCTATATTTATGACTTTCGTTTAGTGTAATCCGAAAAGATAAATCATTATTACTATACCCAAAACACAATTTTAGCCACTTAATAAAAAATTTAATCATGATCGGATCTAAACTCGCTAAACCAGCTTGACTATCTTTTTTAAACCCCTCTGCCCAATACAAAGCAGCCCCAGTCAAGAAAAATTCTCTATCATTCAACTCTCCAACCTCTTTTATCCCTTCATTTAGTAGCTTTTTTGTTTTTTCTTTCCTAATTCTTTGTTGATTAAGTGAATATGAAAGCCTCTTGCCATAATAAGGATCTTTTGCCCTTAATTCTAGTTTGTGTATTTGTTCTTTGGTTAATTTTACATTCTTGCACCAGCTACTAACCGATCCCGGAGACACATTTAGATTTTTTGCAATCACTTTGATACTTTCTCCGCCACTTCGTAATTTAATAGCCTCTAATTTTTCTTTTGATTTTGCCATTCAAGTTATTATATACCAAGTATACCAGTACAAACTGTATTGCTATTTTCTTTAAAAGCAAATATAATTACCATTGTTCCTTTACATGCGGGGTAGTGTACGGCTGCACGGGAGGCTAGTAGTTATGGGCCCTCTTCACAGTAATGTGTCGTAGCAAACTTGGCTATATCGGTGGACACCCTTTAGTATTTTTAAGGACAATACCGAGGGAACCCTTCGATAAAACTCGGGGCAACACCACGAGATAAGTCGAACGGGACTCCGTAGAGACTAGACGCCGAGCACCTATTAGATGTATAGAAAGGAAATTGTCTAACAGGTTGATGATATAGTCCGACACTTCAGGTAACTGAAGATTACAGATGCATAATCTCCCAGGCTGGGTTCAACTCCCAGCCCCGCAACCAATTTTTTAAAAATCGTCCTGAGCGAATTACAATCCTGAGTAAAATCGAAGGGGTCGAAGGAACTCTGTCATATAAACAAATCCACCCACTTTTTCCAATTAGGTTCTTCTTTTTTATTTTCTGAAGCCTCCGGCGGTGGAGCAAACTTTTTTACAATTTCAGGATCGGGCAGAACTACAATTATCTCCCCCTCTTTAACCAAACCTAATTTATCTCTGATTTGTTCTTCTTTAAACTCGGTGCTTTGTACCGCTCGTTCTTTTTCTTCCAGCTCTTCATGTTCTTTTTCCAACTTTTCAAGCCTTTCTTGTGCTTCAAGGATTCTTAACTTATTCCTGCTTAAACTTTGAATATTTCTAAGTACTGTAAAAAGCACTCCAACAAATGACAAGATCAAAATCCAACTTACAAGTTTGTTCATCTTCGCTTTAAAAATATCAATCCTATAGGTTTTTTTCATATTCGAGTTTGGTATTGTAAATATAGCCTCATTTTACTCTTATCTATTGACCTTTTTTGTTATACTATGTTATTATATCTCTTAGTAAAAATATGACGGTACAAGAACCACTTAAAAGTGTCTTGCCCAAGTTCATGAAGAGCTTGGAAGACAAAGGGCGTTCCCCATCAACTATTCTCGCATACCGAGCCGACCTCGAGCAATTGGTTGAGTTTTTTGTGAAACGAAACAAGGTTTTGGCCGAACAAATTCTTCAGGCTGATATCGAAGCTTTTCGTGATAATTTGGCAAATGATAAATACACACCAAAATCAGTATCGAGAAAATTAAATGCTATAAAAACTTTTTTTAGGTGGCTTGTAACTGACAATTATTTAACCTCAAATCCTTCGGAAAACGTATCCCACCCAAAAATTGATATGGCCATGCCGAAATTTCTTTCTTCTTTAGAATACAGAGCGCTTCGTGATGTGGTACGTGGAGATGTAAGGATTTCTGCAATAGTTGAGCTTTTTTTACAAACAGGACTACGAATTTCCGAAGTTGCAAATCTAAAAACCGCTTATGTAACTGAAATTGACATTACAGTCGAGGCTTATGCAACCCAACCTCAAAGGAAAATTCCTCTTAATCAACCGGCAAAAGAAGCACTAAACCATTATTTAGTCGAAAGGCCCAAAACCGACGCCTTATATGTTTTTGTTAGTAAAAACGGAAAACCTTTGGCTGTACGAAACATCAGAGCAGCAATTGATCGATATATGCAACGAGCTGATATTTCTCAGTACTCAGTAAACGATTTAAGAACAACATTTGTTGTGGAAAACATTAAAAACGGGGTTGACTTGATTTTAATTTCTCAGGTATCTGGACATAAAAGACTCTCCACAACCGAGCGCTATTTAGAGCTTGCTGGAATTAAAGAGCCCGGCAAGAAACAGCAATTAATGGAGCTTTAAATTAACTTCAGTTTTATAGAATTAATCTCGTTTTTTCTATATGAAAAATCGGACCAAAGTTTTTTGTTTATTGGATTCAAATCTTTTTCAGCCTCATTTAGCCAATTCAACATAACCTTTTTGTCAAATTCTACACTTTGTTCAAGCAAAGCTTTTATTGTTCTTATCGAAACGCCACTTTTCCATATTGCCCAGGTTACATAATCTTTCTTTTTTAATCTTTTACCCTCCACAGTTTTATTAAACTTCTCATAAGTTCTTCTAGACATTTCCAATCCCCTTTCCATATCACCACTTTGTAATGTCGAGTATGCCAAAAACGCTTCAAGTTCAAGATTTCTTGGAATTTTCTTTTCAGCATAATCCGGATCTTCATTAACAAATGTTAAAGCTTTTTCATATTCCGCAATTGCTTTTTTAGATTCGTTTTTATAATCATAAAGTCTCCCCAAAAACCGATGTATTCTAGACTTCCACTGCATCAACTTATATTTTTCAATATAAAACTTTGCCTCTAAAATTGTTTCTTCCATGTTCAATAGTGAAGTTTTCCTTGCAACCAGATCTTTATCGTTTTCATTTTTTGCATCTTCATTCATTACCATGTGCTGATAATTTAATGCCTTTTCAAATAACAAGTTAACTTCCCAATCGTGTCCGGCGCGTAATGCTTTTTCGATAACTTTCGCAACATCTTCCTCTCTACCCTTTTCCTCCCGCAAAACAGATATTTCTTTTAAAATATCCTTGGGGTTTGTTTGTAGTGAAATGTTTAACATACTTTTGTGGATCTGGATGGAATCGACAATTTCAATAAGAAATTGATTTCTCTCCTGAGTGTCCACTTTATGGCAACTTCGTTGACATGTCGAAAATTGTGGGCGTGCATGGGTTCGACAATTTGGCTTAACCAAATTGGTTTACCTCCTGGACGTCTACTTTAAAGTTATGTTTTTTGTGGATCTGGATGGAATCGAACCATCGTGTCCACTTTATAAGAGTGGTGTCCTACCATTGAACGACAGATCCAGTGAAGCTATTATATCAAATTTGCCGACTGGAGTATTAATAGCAATCGAAGAGGAATCACATAATGTCAAACACCCTCATAAAATTATTACAATCTCGCCCGCCTTGTAATTTCAGCCTCAACTAGTTTTACATCACGGCCATATTTAAGCCTGCTCATTTCTTTTATAATCTCCCCCACTTTCGGATTGCGCATAGCTCTCCAGGCGTCCATATCTTTTGCGATACTCATCGAAAAAGGTGGAACCGGCTCATTCTTAACTATTGTTTTTATATAAACATGGTATTTCTCAATGTTTAATAAATCATCTTCGGTAAATACAGGAGCAAACTCGTGAGCCAGATACTGCGCGTCAGAAACACCAACTCGAAAAGTCATGAGTGTACCGACGTTTCCGAATATTGCATTCTTAACATCGTCATCGATCTGGCCTATAAACTGATTGGCTACACAAAGACCAAGCCTGTATTTTCTGGCTTCGGAAAGAATTTGGGCAAAGTCCGGGGTGGCAAAGTTCTGAAACTCGTCAACATACAAATAAAAATCTCGCCTTTGTTCCTCCGGCATATCCGAGCGGCTCATGGCAGCCATTAGAATTCTCGGAACAAGTATAAGCCCTAAAAAGCTTGAGTTTTCTTCACCCAATTCCCCTTTTGAAAGGTTTATAAATAAAATTTTCCCCTGATCCATTATTTCGCGGAAAGAAAACGAGGACTCTGATTGACCGACAATGTTTCTTATCATTTTATTTGTAACAAAGCGGCCGAATTTCGATGTTATATAATCCAAAACTTCTGATTTGTGGAAGTCCGATGTCTGTGCGATTTGGTCAGTCCAGAATCGCCTCACAATAGGATCTTCTACTTTCGGTAATAATTCCTGAACATAATGCGGATCCTGAAGCACACGCATCAGTTCCACAAAAGTTGCACCCGGCTCCGACATTACCGTAAGCATGGCATTTCTTACTGTATGCTCAAATCGTGGCCCAACTATGCCAGTTTTGTAAGGATCAAAAAGTTTATACATTAAATTAATAATTGCTGCTGCTATAAAGTGTTTTTGATAATCATCTTTTGCCTCAAGAAGATTTATTCCCATCGGCCTTTCAATATCTGACGGACGCAAATAAATTACATCCTCTGCCCGCTCCGGAGGGACAAGTTCCAGAAGTTCTTCAACTGCATCTCCATGAGGATCCATGAAGCAAAGTCCTTTACCTTCCTTCATATCCTGCAATATCCAGTCCTTCAATAATTCTGATTTACCCGTACCGGTTTTTCCAACCACATACATATGACGAAGCCTATCTTCTTTAGAAATATAAACGTTCCGCTCCACTCCACGATAAACACTTCTTCCAAGATATAATCCTTCAGACGGAATCTCCGAAGGGGCTGGTGCTGATTTTGAATAAATCCACAAGATATGCGGGGTGGTAATCTGACGATTTGGAAAATGGAATATTGTTGCCAATTCTTCAGAATTTAGTACCGAAACCCTGTTCCCCCAAAAATGAAAAAGGGATTGATAACGGTATAAAAAATTTTCAATAAAGGCTCCCTTGCGTCTTATTTTTCTACTGCCAAGGCCGTTAAGCTCACCGCTGAACTGCGAAAATGCTCCCATTATATTCGTTAAGTGAGCCTTGGCTGAACTTTCTTCCTGTGAAACAACAACTATACGGATGTTTGTTTCAAATCCTGGTTTTGCAATTTTATTTTCGACAGCCTCCAGGGTTTTTGCAGGAACGGAAAACTTAGCCTTTGAAGGATCGGACTCACGCTTTCTGGTTGCAGAAATAAATCCGCTCCCCGCTTTTTTCCATTCATTTTCCGCGGGAGAAATAACTATTTGGATTGAAGCCGCTTCGCCATCATTCATTTTGGCCAATGCTGCAGTTAAAGAAGCCATTGGGTCTGTTGCCAACTCTTTAAATGTTTTTAACGGATAAAAATTTTCTTTTTTAAGCTGAAGTGATTTATACGCAACTTTTCCGTCCTCAGTAAAAATATTATATTCGTCAATGACTCTTATTTCTGCATCCGGGTAAGCACCATGAACTTGTTTTTCAATTAAGTCCTGGTGTTTTGTTGGGGTCCATATAAAAAACCTGATGTCTTCTTTCTTCGCAACAATTTCGAAAGAAATTGCGGGCTGAAGTTTATATTTTTGTTTCCAGCCACCTTTTTTAATCGAATATAGAGCACTGAAAAACTGCTCCATCGCGTCAATCTTAATGTCATTATTTTTCGGAACTGCAATTTGAAGAAGAACCGATTTTATAGATTCCTCCTCACGTCCGCGGGCTTTAACCCAAATAAGAGCTAAAATTCCAAGTCCGATTATTCCGATTAAAAAAAATCCTGAGAAAAAAAGCGTCAGAAAAAATACCGTCATGTCAAAAGGCAGTCCCTGCATATTAATTCATTATATACTCATCAATTGACCGAATGAAGATTAAATATAAAAAATTAAGGGATTAAACTGGCTGATTATTTGCCGATGATTCACTTTCCGTCTCGGGTGTCGTATTTTGGTCTGTTGCATCACTTGTAACTGCCGAATTATCAGCGAGTATTTGAGGAGCTGTCGGTGTTGCAGCCGCAGGCAAGCCTGTGCCTGCTGCAGGAATTTTAATCGACTGGGAAGTCATAATTCCCGATCCTATTGCCAATGCTTTTTTAATTATTCTTAGCCAGAAATTCGCAAACCAGGTTATTGCGTTGGTCGGATTTCCTTTTGCAAGCGAGGTCAACTGAGCAGGGTCCGCAGGAATCGTTACTGTTGGTACGGATGTCGGTTGAGGAGTTGTAACTGTAGCAGTTATTGTTGTACGAGGAATCGGTTGGGGCTGCTGTTGAACCATTTGTCCCTTTTCAACCACCTCCGGAATTTCACCTCCTATTTCCGGCGGTTTTAAATCTTCGGTAACTTTGGGAATTTCATTAATTTCAGGAATCGTCATAGGCTAATTTTAACACGTAATCAGAATATTAAAGTATTTAAGTTTTCCAAATTACATCAACAAATTGATTCCTGAAATTCTCATATCTGGCCAATGTATAGACATAATCCGATAGACGGTTCAGATATATAGTAACGTTTGGCGGCAAACTTTTCTCATCATTTAAAGTTACAAGTTCGCGCTCGGCACGGCGCACCAAGCTCCGCAAAAATTGTAACTCCGAAGCAGTTTTTGTCCCTCCTGGAAGTATGAAGTTTTTTAGAGGCGAAAGTTCTTTATCCAATTCATCAATTTCTTTCTCAAAAACAGCTACTTTCAACTTATTTAATCGCAAGCTTGATCCTGCAATTATGGAGCCAATTGTTAACAAATCTGATTGAATCGCGGTAAGTTTTTCTTTTAAATAATTATCTTCGCACTGGCTTACTACAACTCCAATGTAGCTGTTTACTTCATCAATTGCGCCAATTGTTTTTATTATTTGGGAAGACTTTGACACCCGGATTTTTTTATTTTTATCTGGGCTGAAAAGACCTGTTTCCCCCTTATCTCCTTTTTTGGTATAGATCGGCATATACAAAATGGGGTTCAGAAAGATTCAGCCGAAGCCACTGTGCGGTCATCAACCAAGTTAGACTTGACTAATTTCCATTTCTTTTTACGGATTTGGGCAGCCAGCATAACAGCTCCAGCCGAATCTTACTAAACCCCAACGACTGACCTTAATAACAAGATACTAGAAATTTTTAAAAACTCAACGTATCAATCACTAACGCTATGTATCAAATTTGTTATTTTCAAACTCCAAAAATATAAAAATCTGCTAGTTTCTTTCATACGTCATTTTTTTTACTTAAAATATGTTCGACAAAAGAAAGAAATATCGGGTGCGGAGAGAGCGGGCGGCTGGCATACTCCGGATGGAACTGAGTACCAACAAAAAATGGGTGGCCTTTCAACTCTATTGCCTCAATTAATTCTCCATCGGGAGAGGTCCCTGAAAATATAAATCCTTTTTTCTCATACCTTTCTTTGTAAACGTTATTAAATTCATAACGGTGTCTATGGCGCTCGTAAACTAATTCGCCCTTAACCGGCTTTGGTGCTTGAGTGTGCAAAGGGTTTAGCAAATACCAAGTATTTTTCAAGGTCCCGCCATATTTTCTAAATGCTTCGGCCAAAATTGTTCCTTGTTTAAGCTTACACGGCCAAGCACCCAATCTAATTGTTCCCCCATATTGTCTTTTCTTTAAATACTCGATCTGTTTTGGCATTATATGGATAACGGGGTGAGGAGTTTTTTCATTAACTTCCTGCGAATTTGCTTTATCCAGTTTCAAAACATTTCTTGCAAATTCAATTGTCGCCATTTGCATTCCAAAGCAAAGACCTAAATAAGCTACATTATTTTCTCTTACATATTTTATTGCAAGAATTTTACCCTCAGTGCCTCTAGACCCCCAACCTTGTGGTACGACAATTCCGTCAATACCTAAAAATATTTTTTTAACTTGCGCTTCATTTTTATTTTCCAACTCCTGTGAGTCAAGCCATACAAGCTCGGGTGTTATACCAAAATGCCAGCCTGCATGTTTTAGCGCTTCGACCACACACACATAGCTGTCTTCGAGTGTGTAATCTCCGACCTTTTGGTACTTACCAACAATTCCTATCCTAATTGTTCTGTTAGAATTTACAATTTTTTTTGTCATTTCCACCCATTCCCTATATCCGTTGTTACGGATTTTTAAACCAAGTTTTTTCAAAATCTTTTTATCCATTTCTTGTTTATTTAATATTAACGGGATCATATAAATACTTTTTACGTCAGGGGCAGAAATTATATTTTCAACAGATAAACCAGACGCAAGTGCAATTTTTTGTTTACGCTTATCATCAACTACTTTTTCTGCCCTGCCGACAATAAAATCAGGTTGAAGACCTAAAGAATTAAGAAGTGAAACTGACTGTTGAAGAGGCTTGGACTTTAACTCGCCTATTGAAGGAGGAGCGGGAAGATAACCTACATGTACCAGGCACACATCTTTAGGATTTGATAATTTTAATCTTCTGAATGCCTCAAAAAACAACAGTCCTTCGTATTCTCCAACAGTTCCGCCTAACTCAACAATTACAACATCAGCATCGTTTTCCTTACCTGCCGCGTACCACTTCTTAATTATTTCCGGAGGAATATGATGATAAGGTTCAACACATTTGCCGTCGTATTCAAGCGATCGTTCTTTATCCAAAACAATTTTATACACCTGACCGTTAGTAATATAATTAGCTTTTGTTAACGTTTCACCAAGAAAACGTTCGTAATGTCCCAAGTCTTGGTCCGTTTCCAACCCGTCATGGGTTACGAAAACTTCTCCGTGTTCCGCAGGATTCATCGTTCCGGCATCGATATTTAGATACATATCGCATTTCATTGCTGTTACTTTCAAGCCGTTTGCCTTAAGAAGCATACCTAAAGAAGCCGCTGTGACACCCTTTCCTAACCCTGATATAACTCCGCCGGAGACTATAATAAATTTCATTTAAGTTAGCACTTATTAAAACAGACTTTACTGATTTCGTCCAGATGGCAAGAAGTCCGAAGTTGAAGCAACGTTTTGCCTAGCATTCCGAAAACCCGCAGGAATAACATTTCCCGCAGCCCTCCTGAAAAACGAACGATGAAGCACCGCATGTCGGACAAATATCCCCGATTCCTTCTTTGTGTACCTCTGCGTGATTAAAAATTGATGTTTGACTTGTTCCTGTTTCAGCAATTTCCAAGTTGAGATTGTCTGTGGTGCCATTGGCGAAACCATTACTGCTTGAGTTAATATGGCCATTTCCGTTTTTCATATCAGGTGATTCGGCAGAAGCAATTCCCATATCTTTACTTAAAAACCCATTTACCCGAAATCCAAAATGGTTAGAGATAGCACAGGCTATAGCATCAGGAAGGGAAAGTATTTTACTCGGTCCGAATCCAACCGATCTCCTACCGCCAATACCGGCTAATTGAAATGCGATTTCGCGGGCTCGTTCTTTTGGATTTAGTGTCCCCATAAAACGAAGGGTTGTAGAAATTGTCCGTCCCAGCGCCTCCGCCATTGCGGCAACATCGCTTCCCGCTTTTCCTACGTTTATAAAGAGCTCCATCGGCTCACCTCTGGTGTCTTCATTTATGGTTATAAACGCGGTTCCAACTGGCGTATTTAATCTGTATGTCGCTCCTCTAACAACAAGGGGTCTTACCTGCAAAGGCTCAAGCGTTTTTGATACACCATTTCCAACCTCCTCTTTTTTATTATTATTTATTCCAAGATTAAGAACCTGTGCATCTTTGCAACCATCCCTAAAGACCGTTATTCCATTGCATCCTGTTTTCCAAGCCAGGATATATGCCTTTTTAATTTCGTCGCTGGTTACGTCATTTCGCATATTTATGGTTTTACTCACGGCATTTTCCGTATATTTCTGAAAGGCAGATTGCATTTTAATATGCCAATCGTGATGAATTTCGTGAGCAGTTCCAAAAATATTTCTTATGTCATCGGGAATTTCAGATATGTCTCTGACGTGTCCTTTTTCACTCACAATTTTTTCGATTTTTTCGCTCCAAAAGCCTCTATCTTTTGCAATCTCTGTAAATTTCGGGTTTACAAACGTCAATGTTCTATCCAGGCTTTTGTCTTTAACAATATGTTGGTAAGCGATCGCAAATATAGGCTCGATACCGCTTGAAGAGTTGGCAATAATTGAAATAGATCCTGTCGGAGCGATTGTTGTTACAGTTGAGTTTCTTCTCGGTTTTTTGGTTTTATAAATGCTTTCTGACCAAAGAGGAAATGCTCCCCGCTCAATCGCCAATTCGCGGCTGACTGCATCAGCCTCCTCTTCAACAACTTTCATTATATTTTCTCCCAGTACTAAAGCTTCCTGCGAATCATACGCAATTCCCAAATCGATAAGCATATCTGCCCAACCGCCAACTCCAATCCCAATCCTTCGTATTGCAAGTGACGTTTGGCGGATTTCGGCCAAAGGATAAGGGTTCATCTCTATTACATTATCCATGAATCGTGCTGCTAATCTCGTAACTTTCCTTAGCTTTTCCCAATCAACATCTTTTTTTCCGTTATGAACTTTCACAAAATAATTAAGAAAAAGACTCCCTAAATTACAAGAATCCCACGGATAGAGCGGCTGTTCTCCGCAAGGGTTGGTTGACTCAACTGGTCCTAATGCCGGCACAGGATTTGAAGTTCCGCTATTTATCCTATCGATAAAAATTAAGCCCGGGTCACCCGTTTTCCAAGCTCCTTCGGCAATTTGCTCCCAGACTTTTTTCGCTGAAAGCCTACCTACAACAACTTGTGTCTTTCCGTTCTTGTCGGTTTTTGGAGCATATAATTCATATTCCCCATCGTGTTCAAGGGCTTCCATAAATTTATCGGTAATTGCAACCGAGATATTAAAATTTGTAATCCCTCCTTCGTCTTTACAACGGATAAATTCCATAATATCCGGATGATCAACTCGTAGTATTCCCATATTTGCACCGCGGCGTTTTCCTCCTTGTTTTATTTCGTTAGTCGCAGCATCAAAAACTCTCATAAAAGAAACCGGTCCTGACGCAACTCCACGTGTCGATTTTACAATGGCACCTTTAGGTCTAAGTCTGCTGAAAGAAAAACCAGTTCCCCCTCCGGTTTGGTGAATAAGAGCCTGATACTTTATTGCATCAAATATTCCAACTATAGAATCCTCAACAGGCAAGACGAAACATGCCGAATATTGTAAATTGTTGCCGGTTCCTGCGTTCATAAGTGTCGGAGAGTTAGGTAAAAATTCACAACTAACAATCATTTTGTAAAATTCACGAGCGCTCTCCAGAACCTTCTTTTTACTTACTCCCCAAAGAACTTCTGCACCAGCCATCTCCCAAGCCACTCTCCAACACATTTCTTCCGGAGTCTCAAAAACAACACCATCATCGTCTTTCATTAAATATCGCTCCGATAAAACTTTCATAGACTGTTCGCTCCATTTCCCTATCGGAAGATCTTTTGGAAGAGCGGGTCGATCACCAATTTTATTTTCGATCTTTGACCGAACTTCGACATACGGAGTAAATTTTATATCGTTTAGACTAAGTTTTTTTGTTTTCATATAGTCATATTAAAACAATATGTCATTTTTGACATTTTGTTTGGCAACCTTAGAATTCCTATATATCAAACTCAAAACCTATAAATTTAAAACAGTCGTTTTGTTTTGAGTTTGCTATAAATATTTTTAACGAATCACCTTTTCGAAATCAGCTAAATCTTCAAATTCCAGATAAACACTTGCAAACCGTAGCCACGCTACCTTATCAATTTTTTTAAGTCTTGCCATTATTGAGCGTCCTATCGCTTTTGACGAAACTTCTTCAGACTCTTTCCGCAACATTTCCCTTTCAACCTCCTCTACTATTTGGTCAATGAGTCCCATTGATATTGGTCTTTTTTCAGTAGAGCGTAATATTCCTCTTTTGATTTTTTCCCTGTCAAACACCTCGCGTCTTCCGTCTTTTTTAATTACCCACAAAGTTGAACCCCTTACTGATTCGTATGTTGTAAAGCGCTTACCGCACTTTGTACATTCCCTTCTTCTTCTTATTCCCTTTCCCTCTTCAAAAATTCTCGATTCCAAAACCGCTGTATCGTCTTTGGCACAAAATGGACATTTCATATTGATTTATTCTTGGTTTTGGACGCAGAACTTATTTCACTTGTGTAAAACAAAAACACTACGACTAGTGATAGATGTAATAATCATGCGCTACTTATGGATTGTCAACTAATAGTAAATGACACAAAACATATCACTGCGAGACTATGATAAGGCTGGGTAATATTTGCTCGCGGAGTTTATACGGAGATGAATAAATTTAAATACTACAGGGATTAACGTTTATCAAATTCTTTGTTATACAATATTAGAAGTTATTGCCAATTAAATGGATTGTTTGGTGGCACTAACCCCTTCTCCAACAGATCATTACGGGCGTGTTCAAACTCTTTTTTAGGGATATTTTGCAGTTCAATAATTTTTGGTTTTGCATCATCAGGTGCAGTAATCAAGATTTGTTCCATTACCTCAAAGTGTTTTAAGGAAGCCTTCGCATAACGTATACTGAACCCGCTGGTATCCAATCCGTCTTGAAAATTCTTTGACTCTTTCTCTCCTGCTTCTATTAAATATTGCTGTGATTTTTCTAAAGTAGCAAAAGCAATTTCCGGCTTACCTTTCTCAAATAACAATTTCGCAGAAGCCAACCGTTTATCTGCGAACAGGAGAAGAAGATCCGCTTTTTTACCTTGATCGGTAGTTATAATGAACCAAATTTTATCCCTAAGTACTTTTAGAGGCCATAAAAATGAATCCGGTAACACTTTACCGGGATATGCCAAAAAATAATCAACTTGGCTGTCGATGTTTTTTTTAGGTAGCGTGTTTGTAGTCTCTCCAAACTCATAACGAACCGAGGCAGTCCGAAGAATTGATAAAAAAAGTACGGAGAATGCAAGAGCTACTAATAGAATCGAAAACAATACATTTTTAACCATCCGAGTTATTCAATAGTAGTAATGACAACGAAAAATGTCAAACCTTACCTGAATAGTACTATCGGCCATTGCCAGACAACATGAAGAAGGATTGAGGAGATTATATTTCCGGTTCTGGCATATACAAACGAAGACCCGACTCCGAAAATCGTTGTGAGAATAAGATATCCAATTGTTTCTCCAGCTGTGAGTTTCCACCAGAATATCGTGATCGGCAAGTGTACCAAAGCCCAGACAATACTAACCAATATATTGGCAACCCATTCATTTTTAATTACCCCTCTGACCCTGCCAAAAACGTAACCCCTAAAAGAAATTTCTTCCGAAATTGCAGTTGCAAAAGAGAGTCCCAACCCGATTAAAAAAGCATTCTCCCCGATATTTGCCGAAAAGTCTCCGCCTTGATACTTTAAGTAGTTTATAAGAAAACCCTCAAAGGCAAAAAATATGCCAAGCAGCAGCGAATAGTAAACCGCAGGAAACATATTTTTTAAAGTTAAACCCAAGCTTGACAATCCTTTTTTTTCTTTAATAAGAATAAGAACCAACGGCCCAAGCCAGATGAGGGGTTTAACAAACAATTCTTCGATTTCATTGGGAAGCTTAAAAAGTGACCTGTATAATCCCCAAACAATAAAAAGGTAAACTACATAAGAAGTAACGTTTTTTATAATCGATTCAGTTTTATCAACACTTTGGTGACTTTTACTCTTTCTTTTGGGCATATATAAAAAAAGGTCGTATACAACAATTACTGCTTTAATCTATTCTACATTCCTTGTGAGCCATGTCAAAAGCGGCAATTATCTGCCCTACTCTGTCAACGGCTTCATCATAACTAATAGAATTTTTTTCATTCGGAAACCAGTGAAAAATCATATTCCGTGAATTTTTCCAAACTTCCCACAATTTATCCGCCAAAGTCTCATCATTACAGAAATTTACGATTTTATCGTAAACACTTTCGTTTTCTCTCAAATGTTTTTCCAAAGATGGGTTAAGAGCCTTGCCTATACGGAAACGTTTTCCGTCATAATCTTCTTGGGTGATAAAACCCATTTTCAAAAAAAGATGTTTCAGATAGCCTTCATAAGCCTTGGCAGCCGGAAATACTATAAAAGCATAATCATGAAACTCCTCTTCCCACTTGTTAGCGGTATTAATTAATTTTTGAGACTCCCGAAGAAGCTCTTGTATATCGTGATCAATAGTATTCCACCAGATTTTTTCAGCTAAATTATTGTCCTTCATTTTTAATTCCAAGTGTTACAGATATAAGTGTTTTACCTTCGGCCTGTGTAATACCAACGAAACCATTCAATCCGGGTTTTTCAAAAGACAACGTATAAGAATTTTCGGTTTGTGAAATTACCTCAGTTTTATAATCCAGGGATATCAACTGTGTAAAATAGAAGTTGAACACTTTCGTAGGCAATTGGTCGGTCTCCCAAATTATTGAAACACCTGTGACATTAGTGCTTTTGGTAGTCCAATTATTTTTAAGAGTTGCCCCGTCGAAAACCGGAAAATCGCTTGGGAAAAATTGAGGTAAACTTCCTTGAGCTTCGTTGGACTTTTGAATTTCTGAGAGGTAGTCCGTATCCTTATTTTCCAAACCCCATTGATTGCGACTTGCAAATAACATATACAAAAAAATCGCAAGCGTAGTTATAACAATTGTTATACCCGCGAGTATGACATTTTTTGCAGTCTTTGGATTTTTATCAGAAAAAAGAATTTTTAAAAAATCTGGTAATAAATTTAAATTATCACCAGCCTTACTTGATACTGTTTTTGTTTTTTTGACTCCCGCCATGTATCTTGTATTGTCTTACAAATACCAACCCTTTATCAAGGTCGATTTTAGCTTTTTTATTTACGTTACAGTATAATCTTTCATATCACATTAAATTTAGCGTTTTTGTCTCCAGGCTTATTGAGGAGCTTTTAAAGACCTAAAAAAGATTCTTTCCGAAGCTTTGTGTACCAAAAACGCTATACCGGTTCATTCAACCTTTATATGACTAAAAATAGAAGTAAAAAAAATAAACATCCAAAAGCAATACAAAGAATTACGCGGAAAACAAAATTAAATATTTTTCAGATTGGAATAGGAGTAACAAAAAAAACGGTTGCATGGATAAAAAGTAACGCTAAGAAAACCAAAATATCGAAATTCAGAGCATTAAAAAGCCAAATTTATCCTTCTGATCAAGACCTTACAAAAAAAATAAAGCTGATTAAAAGACTTGCTTATTTTGGAGTTTTGTTTGGTATTTCCTTTTGGCTTTTCTGGGATATTCCCCTGCCTACAAACTTAACCAAAGACAGTGTTCCCGTATCCACAAAACTTTTTGACAGAAACGGCAAACTTTTATTTGAAATTTATTCCGATAAAAGAAGTACGCCTGTTGCACTTGAGGACCTCCCTGATTATGTAAAAGAAGCAACCATATCAATTGAAGATAAAGATTTTTATAAGCATTACGGCGTTTCGGTAACAGGAATAACACGTGCGTTATATAAAACTATCATCAAAGGCAGGCTTCAGGGAGGATCTACCCTAACTCAACAGCTTGTCAAAAATGTACTTTTAACACCCGAGCGAACAGTAAAGAGAAAAATTCGGGAATTTGCACTAACCCTATTTGTTGAAACGATTTATTCCAAAAACCAAATACTTGAGCTTTATTTGAATCAAATTCCCTACGGCTCTACCGCCTACGGAATAGGGGCTGCAAGCGAGCTATATTTTGGAAAAAGTGCTAAAGATTTAAGCCTTGCTGAAGCAACTCTTTTGGCAGGACTACCTGCTGCCCCCTCATTATATTCCCCGTTCGGAGCACATCCCGAATACGCAAAAGAAAGACAGGCACTTGTTCTTAGTAGGATGGTAGAAGACAAATATGTTAGTGGAGAGGATGCGGAAAAGGCAAAAAATGAAAATATTTCGTATTCCAAGCAGGAAAATCTAAAAGCCCCCCATTTTTCACTTTGGGTAAAACAGCTTCTTTCAGACGAATATGGGGAATCTGTGGTTGAAAAAGGAGGACTCCGCGTAACCACCACACTTGATTTGGATCTACAAAGCTTTGCTCAGGATGCAGTTGCAACTGAAGTAGCAAAGCTTAAAAAACAGGCTGTTGGAAATGGTGCAGCTATAGTTGTCAGACCCGGAAGCGGCGAAATATTGGCTATGGTCGGATCAAAAGATTATGATGCTGAGGATGAAGACGGTAAGGTAAATATTCTTTTTTCAAATCGGCAGCCGGGCTCGTCAATAAAGCCAATCAACTACGCACTCGCCCTTCGTGATAAAAAAATTACAGCATCTTCCCTTCTTGCGGACATACCCACATGCTTTAGTGTTGTTGGTCAAAAAGAATACTGTCCGAAAAACTACGACGGCAGTTACCACGGAATGATACAGGCTCGTTATGCACTTGGAAATTCTTTAAACGTACCTGCGGTTCGGGTTCTGGCTTTAAACGGTTTAAAAAACTTTGTTGAATTTGCAAACAAAATGGGGATAAAATCGTTCTCAGACCCTTCCAGATATGGTTTATCACTAACACTTGGAGGTGGAGAAGTAAAACCGGTTGAAATGGCAACGGCATTCGGGGTGCTTGCAAACAGCGGAATAAAAGAAGATCTTAATCCAATTATAAAAATTGAAGATTGGAAAGGCAAGGTTCTGAAAGAAAATAATTTTGAAAAATTGGAGTTGTCGGGAGAAAAAGTATTAGACTCCAACGTAACATTTATTATCTCTCACGTTATTTCGGATAATGGAACCCGTTCGATGGCTTTCGGTACAAACTCTTTTCTTAATGTTAAAGGCCACAGCGAAGTGTCAGTAAAAACAGGAACCACAAATGACTTTAAAGACAACTGGACAATTGGCTATACTCCTCAAATTTTGGTTCTAACTTGGGTTGGAAATAACGATAATACTCCGATGCGCGGAGCTGTTTCGGGAGTGTCGGGAGCGTCCCCTATTTGGAACAAAATAATCAAAGAAGCCCTAGACAAATCGGAAACGGGTACTTACAACAAAAAAGACAGCGGACACTCATCTCAAAAGCAACCAACCGGAGTTGTTGGAATAAGTGTTTGTTCAACCACAGGTGCTCTTCCTTCCGATCCGTTAAGTGCAGGATGTCCGACAAGATTTGAGTATTTCTTAAAAGACTCAGTGCCATCCGATTCAAAAGGTGGCAGAGCTGACGTAAGGATTGACAAAACCACAAATTCCATCGCGAACGATGACACCCCGGCCGAAAACGTCGAGGTCCGTCAGCAAAGCGTTTTGTATGACGCACTGGGGTCGTTAGTATGCCTTGATTGTCCGGTTCCTGCAGCTTCTCAATCCGCAAAAATCAGTTATCCTCTTTAAATTAGTTGAGTCTCCTTTATTTATTGAGCACTTCTTCTTGTGACTCAATAAAATTGATATACTTTTGATAAGCCTTTAAATATGGATAATCCAAGCCCGGTAAATACGGAGAGTCAGAACCAAAACATTCCTCCACAAACTCTGCCTGAAAGTGTTCCTTTAGTAAACACGCCAATAGATACAAGCAACATTCCCCAACCCCACCAAAATCCTCAAATTTCCAAACCACCAAAAAAAGCCCTTTCCGTGATAATTTTTTTGATACTTATTGGAGCCGTGGTTGTAGGTTTTTTGTTTTATTATCTGAAATATTTAAAACCTAAATCCCCTATTATTTCCGAGCAGTTAAATCCAACTCAAACTCCAACCGAAACACCGGTAAAGACCGCAACACTTTACACAAATACAAAGTATTACTATGACCTTTTAATTCCCCCGGCATTTAATCAGGAATTTATTCCGGACGAGGTTGCACACGAAGAACGAGTTGTTCGTTTTGCAAATACCCCCCAGGATGGTAAAACTTCAAAAGTAGAGGTCTATATGACTTCGTCAAAAGTTCTAAGAGATACGATTAGTAACCTTAAAAAACAGTTGGAAAAATTCGATGCAAATCAACCTATAAAAGATGGCTCTAACACATATTCAAAAATCCACATTTCTAACTTTATTGCATACCAAACCGAATTTGAAGACGAAGTTGGATATAAAAACACACTCCTGGTGAAAAAAGATAAGTGGATCTACCAAATTATTCTCGAAACAAATGATAAAAATGAAATTAGTACTCTTCGGGAAATTGTAACAAAAATAAATATTTACGACTCCGAAGCCAAGTTTTATATCGACTAACCCCAGAAACCCGCAAGATCACTTAATTTTCGCTGTTTTTTTTGCTACAATATAGGTACAAATTTTTCGTGGTTAAGACAAATCAAAATGAAAACCATGCCCAACAAATAAATTCGCGTAACCTTAAGCTTCCGCTAAGGCTTATTTCTTATGTCGGGAAACCTTTTTATTTAGCTGCTCTTGGTTTAATATTTTTTGTCTACATTACAGGTTATTTTTTTAAGACAATCGGAAAAAATATTTTCAGTTATATCACAAGCATTCTCCTGACATTAATTCTTGCTTTACCTAAACTGCTAATTCAAAAACACAAGACCTACGTCCGCTCAAAAACTCTCCCCCGCGAAACAGGCTTGTTGAAAAAAATCAAAAAGACAAAACTGCTTTTACTACGTTCGTTTTACAACTTAACTATCTTTTTTGTTTCTATAACATTTAAATTAATTCTGGTTTTGGTTAATAAGTCCAAAAAAAAGATTACCTCCTGGAAAGTGCAATCTTTGGAAATATTATCTGCTTCCAATAAATACATACTAACAAAAATAATAAGTAACAAGGCTAAATACACGACCTACCTACCGCATTTAAAATCGCAGTTGTTAATACCAATCAAAAAAATTGCAGGCAAAGTACGCGCAATTAAACCTTCAGAATTCTTAGTTTCCAAGAGAAAAAAACTATCGATACAAATTAACTTTTACGTTTTGTTTCTAAGAAAGCTTTACCAAAAAACGCATCGCTTCTCAAAGGAAAAAGTAACTATCAAACATATCATAAAGCCAAAATCCTCATGTTTAAGGTTAAAAATAATTGGACTCGTAATAGTTCTTATGTTTACCTTATCTCTTTCTGTTTCATTTGCATTTTGGAAATATGTCTTAAAAGATTTACCCTCAGTTTCCGACTTGGCAACGAGAAGTCAACCAGTATCAACAAAAATATATGATAGAAACGGAATTCTTCTATATACGATTTACAAAGATTACAACAGAACACCAATCCCCCTCTCCGAAATTCCGGTACAAGTTAGACTTTCAACTTTGGCAATTGAAGACGCCGAATTTTATAGCCATCCCGGATTTTCCTTAAGAGGAATAGCCAGAGCTCTTTATAAAAATTGGAAAAAAGGACAAATTACGGGAGGCTCTACAATTACACAACAGTTGGTAAAAAACACACTTTTAACCCCTGAAAAAACATTAACCCGCAAGCTTAAGGAAATTATTTTGGCAATAAAAGTTGAAAAAACATTTACAAAAGACCAGATATTTCAGATGTATTTAAATGAAGTTGGATATGGGTCAACTGCGTATGGCATCCAGGAAGGTGCAAGACTGTATTTTGGTAAAAACGTTGAGAATCTAACGCTAGGGGAAGCCGCCCTTTTGGCGGGAATTCCCAAAAGTCCCACTCAATATTCCCCTTTTGGGGCATACCCCGAAAATGCAAAAATCCGCCAAAAGGAGGTGCTTCATTTAATGGAGGTAAATAAATATATAACACAAGAGCAAAAAATCGAGGCAGAAAAAGAGGATTTAGCGTATGCCGAAAATAAAACGGATATTAAAGCTCCGCATTTTGTAATGCATGTCCGCGACCTCTTAGAAAAAAAATACGGAGCAGAAGTAGTTGCGCAGGGAGGGTTAGAAGTAAGAACAACTCTTGATTATAACATTCAAAGACTTGCTGAAAACGCCGTATCAACAGAGGTCGAAAAATTAACAAAGCTAAATGTCACAAACGGTGCAGCTGTTGTTTTAAACCCGCAATCGGGTGAGATTATCGCAATGGTCGGTTCAAGAAATTATTTTGATCAGGCAAAAGACGGAAATGTTAATGTTACAACTTCACTTCGACAACCAGGTTCGTCAATAAAAATTATTAATTATGCTTATGCACTTTCTAACGGATATACACCTGCCAGTATTTTAGATGATTCTCCTGTTACATTTGTTATACCAAATCAGGAACCTTACACACCAAAAAACTACGAGGGTGGTTACCGGGGAAAACTAACACTTCGAAGCGCATTTGCTGAGTCCCGTAACATTCCTGCAGTAAAAGTACTTAACAGCTACGGAGTCAAAAACATGATTGAATTGGGCCAGAAAATGGGAATCACTACATGGAACAATCCTCAAAATTATGGGTTGTCGTTAACTCTCGGCGGAGGTGATGTAAAGCTTCTCGATCTGGCTTATGTTTATGCAACGGTTGCAAATTACGGAAATTTCCCGGAACCCGTATCTATACTCAAAATTACTGCCAACGGAGAATTGTTGGAAGAAGCAGGATGCAGTGAAAAAAACATTCCTTTCACCGACATTGCCAACGCTACAGGGTCTGCGCTGGCAATTAACGTAAACGATAACTGTAAAACCCGCGAGGTTTTAAAACCCGAAGTTGCATATTTAATTACCGATATTCTTCGCGATAACCCCGCGCGGGCACCGTCATTCGGAACAAACTCTCAGCTTGTAATTCCAAAACATCCGGAGGTTGCAGTAAAAACAGGGACAAGCAATAACTTAAGAGACAATTTAACCATTGGCTACACTCAAAAATACGTTGTTGCAGTTTGGGTTGGAAATAACGATAACTCCCCAATGAGCCGAATTGCGTCGGGAGTAACGGGTGCATCAACAATTTTTAATAATATTATGTCGGGACTTCTTGCAAACGAAGAAAGTCTTGCCTGGAATGTTCCAGCAGGTCTGGTTCAGCTTCCTATTTGTCAGTACACAGGTTCACTTGCCTGCCAAGGTTGTCCTGTAAAAATGGAGTGGTTTTTGGAAAGCAATAAGCCGGCATATGCCTGTAACAGCGAGCAAATCCAAAAAATATTAACCGAAAACAAAAAGCCGCAAATTTTAGATCATGCATGGAGAAGCGACGAGTAAACTTACTTCGCAGTTTCTATTTCATAAATACTTTTTGAAATCTTGGGTAGTGTTTCGTCAGCTTCTTTATCTACAATCCCTTCACTTAAAACAACTATCACATATGGCTCTTTAGCTTTTACAATTCCGCCGTCGTTAACAACGTGTACTTCCCGACCGTATTTGTGTGATATTTCAATTCCTTCAGGAATCCCCGCCGCCAGCCAACTTTCG
>LBVN01000003.1 GCA_000993115.1 Candidatus Woesebacteria bacterium GW2011_GWB1_38_8b | reverse complement strand
AAAGCTAAAGCAGGAGGTCTGGTCGGTGCCGGGGTTGGAGTCGACTGCGTAAACGCCTTAGCCACAGGGACCTGGTCGCTCGTACCCGACGGCGCGCCGAAAAGCTGTACTATAATAGTAGTATCACTTCCCGCTAAATCGCCCTCAACAACCGCAACTCCAATTTCTTTGTAGCGGGTACTTAATATATTTTCCTTATGTGAGTTTGACGCCATCCAAGCTTCAATCGCCGATTCGGGATTTGAGAAATCGCGCGCTAAATTTTCCCCTGCGTATTTATATTTATAGCCGGCTGTTGCAAAAAAAGCCCACGGCTCAGTTCCGTCAGGAGCGGTGTGCGCCCAGTAGTCATTTGCCAACATGTTCTCACCTTTTGCTTTTGCGGCAATCGCCAATGTCGGGTTATAGGTTAAAGCAGGCAGACCCGCATCGGCTCTCTTTTTATTTGTCAGCTCGATTATTTTTTCAGGTGGAATATTGCTGGCATATCCCAAAATTCTGATTCCGATTGCGGGGAAAGAACGGAGTAAAAGTTGGAATGCCAAAAGAAGAGATGCTATAGCAAAAATAGAATCCGCATGAAGAGCTTTTGCTTTATGGTCATTGGACGACCCGGGATAAAAATAATGAACTGCTAAATCAAATGCTTTAAACATATTTCAATATTAATAGTAACGTTTCGGTAGGCGCTAATCAAAGGCTAAATTAAGTCATCAGACCTTTTTCGCGTCGATAACATAACGGCGAAGTGATGTTCCCGGAGGCCAAAGTGTCATTATCGTTAACAACTCGGTTTTCGGACTGACGCTTAAGTCCTCAAACTTTACATCCAAATCACTCACAACATTTTTTCCCGTAACATTATATTGATATTTTAAGCCGTCAAAATATATAAAAATCGGGTCTCCTATTTCAAGACGGTTGATTAAATAAAATGCCAAATTATATTTCTGAACTTCAAAAAGTCCTCCCGGTACGTGTGAAAAAATAATTATATTACCACCCTTTCCCGGAAACGCTGACCCTTTCGAGTGTGCAACTCCTTTTTTAAGCGCCGGTTTGTAATAGTACGATTCGTATGGGTTAACATTAGCCACAACGCTCATGTTTATCCCAATTTTTGGAATAATAATCCCAAAATCGGTATCGTTTGCAACAATTGTGCGCCTCAAGCCTTCAATTGGATTTCCACGCATGATAACTGTAACATCATCTTTTCTGGCTAAAGTATATTTTATTTCGGCTCCTATTATCGGAAAATACAAAATTATAAAAAGCACGATTGTCCCAAAAAAAAGCACAAAAACAAATTGAAAAAGTCTATTGGCAGTAGCCATGATAATTCATGTTACTCCTAAAATCAGCGGATTAGCAATGAAGTTAAATTAAAGCTCACAGGAAACTAGTGTCTCACCTAACACACAAGTATCTGTACCCGTATTTCCGCGAAGATAATCGAAGTCCGGTCCACCGTCTAAATAATCATCTCCTGAATCTCCGTACAATTTGTCATTATTTTCTTCACCGTACAACTTATCATCACCGGAATCTCCTACAATTGTATCTTCGCCAATACCGCCGTATACCTCATCATCCCCGCTTCCGCCGTAAAGATAATCGTTCCCGGCTTCGCCGTAAATAAGATCTTCCTGTGAAGATCCGTTTATTTTATCGTTTCCATTTCCACCATAAATTTTATCGTTTCCCGATCCGCCTTCCATTTTGTCATTTCCCTCACCACCATACATTAAATCATCCTCTGCCCCTCCGTCCAAAAAGTCGTCTCCGTTGCCTCCTACTATCGTGTCGCGTCCGGACCCGCCATCCAGTCTTTTATCGTTTCCTTCTCCGCCGATAATGCAGTCGTCCCCCGAAGTCCCGTCAACTTTGTCCTTGCCTCCCTTAGCCAAAATCAAGTCCCCTCTAGATGTTCCACGGATGTTATCATAATTATCAGTCCCCTCAATTACATTTACAATTTTCCCCGACAAATGCTTACATTCCTCTGGGAGTTCAATCGGTGGTCCTTCTGTTTTGAATATTAAATCAAACACAACTGCGCCTTCCTGATACTCATTTCCGGCAGAAGTTGGAAATTTAACTTTTACATGGAAATTTTTATCCTGACCGGGGGAGAAGGTTCCAAGATTTATTGGGGGGCTTGAGAAAAAGTCTTTCAGTTTTCCCGAAAAATAAGTGGTGGCGGAGTCGTCCGAAATTAGCACGTCCAGGATTTCCGAGAAATTCTTCAGCTCACTGGTTTTTATACCGTCCAAAACAACAGATAGTGAGCTTGTCGAACTATTTTTGACGTTAAATATTTTTTCAACCTCGTCCCCCGGCAGCATGTTATAAACTTCAAAAATTGCATCGGGAGTAGTATTTCCGTCGTAAGTTACAACAATCGGATCAACTGCATAAATTTCATTAACACGCTTTTTGTTGATTACATAAAGTAGCCCTACCAAAACAAAGGGCAAAAGAAAAAGTGCAACTATTTTTCTATTTTTGTTTTTTATCATAATAGTCTCCCCTTTTTAAATTCCCGGTGTTGGGGGAGTGCTTGTCGTAAAATCTGCGTTTGTATTTGTATCAACCCCGTCAGGATTTCGTTCGGACGACGAACCGCTTGTAGGAATCAGTGGTATTGATGGATTAAACGCTACGACATTTGAGCCCCAGCTTATATGATCAATTATTGTACCTGCCGCACAGCTGCCGTTTTTTAACATGATCTCGTCATTATTTGCCAATCCGTTACCAATCGCCGTGGGACTCTGAATAAAGACTACACCTGTCGGAACACTTCCCCACACAGCCCTAAAATCGGCTTCTGTATGGGTCGTTAAAATCGCAAACCCCCCAGGAGCTATAGAGGGTGTTGCGGGAAAAGCATCGCAGCTTGTGTTATCGGTAACAGACCAACCTGTCATATCAACTGGGACAGCGGAAGAATTATAGAGTTCAATCCACTCAGAACCTGCCTCACTGTTATCGATTTTATGCTCATTCGCTATTCGATAATAAACTTCATTAACTACTACGCCACCCGTCGGAATCGGTGTCGGGGTTGGGGTTCCATTTGTCGCTGAGGTCGGGGTAGGAGTTCCAAAACTCTCTGCCGCGCCGAGAATATTACTTTCGCTTTTTTCGCGGTCGGAAAAATAACTCGCCGAAAAAGCAATTAAAACCAGAAGCACTCCGAAAACCGGGATTGCAATAGCGTAAGCAGGAACGTTTTTCGTTTTTGGCAGGGGAGAGGGGAACGCATAATCTAGGCCGTAGGCCACCCTGAGCGAAGTCGAAGGGATATTCCCCTTTTTCTTTTTAAACAATTTACTTCCCGCTTTTCCTAAGAACTTTGCAATTTCTTTCCGTAAATTCTTCATCTCCTCATAAATAACTATTGTTGCAGGAACAATTACTAAAAGGATAAATCCTTTCGGATTTTTTGCGAAGTTCGCGATATATCCGAGGTAGGGAACTGTAAATGCTGTTTTTCCGACAATGGATCCCGATTTTACAGTCTGCGAGTCGGCATCCTCATTTGCATCTCCTTTTGTTGTTATCTCCTCTTCCCCGCTTATGCTTTTAATTCTGTGGGTTACTAAATTTTTGCCGGTAGGGGAGAGGGAAAACGTTACCACTTCCCCAACCCTATAATTATTCTGCGGGATAGAAAATACCAAACTTCCGGTTTTTATTGCCGGTTCCATTGATCCCGATTGGACGATGTAAACTCTTGGCAGACTCCCCTTCCCTATTTTCAGATTTTGAAAAGTATCGGTTAATTTTTGGGGCGTAATAATTAAGGTTGCAACGAATCCGGCTTCAAAAGCAATAAAAGAAATTAAAAAGAAAACTACCCACTTGTAATTCCGAATTATCTTATTCATTAAAAAAATTAATCAGATCAGATTATCTGCTCTCTTTGTAGAATAGCAGTTCTTCTAAATCTCATATAAGCTTTCAATACATGACAATCAACTAATTCAAAACGCTCCGTTAGGCTGAAAACAAACATGCCCGTTAGCGTTACCCACGACACACCCGCCGCACATTATCCCGCTACGAAACCTGACTATTTCGCCGTTAAACTTCATTAATTTTGCTTGCGGCAAATTAATAAATGGTTCCGAATTCCCATCGATTTGTTTTAATATCCTATCTACTCCTTTGTTAGCCATATTTTTCCTTTCTAAAGTCAGTTTTTTAATTTGACGCGCCGACTTCACTCGATTGGTTAATCGGACACTGCCCAATTGTGGTCCTTGCTCTGCGTGCTTTCCCTACTACCAAACCGGGTTTAATAACTTCCGGATTATCAACAATGAGCCTCTGTCCATCTTTTTGGACACAGGCAGTGTTGCCAATACCAAGAACCCTACATCCAGTACAAACCTCTGCATCTTCTAATCGTATCCCTGTTACACCGTCAGATTCCGATACAACAAGTCTCGCAGTAACTAATGTTTCATTTTCTATACGATCAACGTTTAACCCGCTCATATTAATTTCCCTTTTTAAGGAAAGTTTGCGCTGTTTTAGCACGAGCAATACCAATTTTTAAACAAATCTAGGGCTTGACCTCCCTTCACATTCAACATTTATAAATTTTTTGTGCTGGACAAAAACCAAACAAATCCCCGTGAAGTAGCTAAACGCACTTCACAGGATCCCGTTAGATGCGTAAGCTATCTATTGGGACTCTCCGCCCCTAGCACTTGGGCAGAGATTAGTCCACCCAAGGCTGGGGTTTTAAGTTTTAAAAATTAAGTTACACAGGCAATTGCCTTCCATCACAATAGAAAGGATCATTATGCCTTGCCTGCACTGCTCGGAATATAACATCACCCGTAACCAAATCGGTTTGGGCTGCGTTATTTACTAAAGTTCCGTCGCACTTTACACCTGCTCCTCTAACATCGGGGCCATTTGTAGGCTGACCCGGTAAATTGTCTTGAGTTACGGCATTAAGTGTTAATGCTCCAAAACACCAAGCTTTGCCTATAAAGTAAACTTGTGTAGGATCTGTCGGTCCACCTGTTGATGAATCAAAAAGTGCCCAATGGGCGCCATTTAATACTCCACTTGCCGGACCTTGTGTCAGAATCCCATTAACTTCATTATCTTCCAGTACATTATCTCCATCATCTTTCCAGAAAATAAAGTTTAATGCATGAGCTAATTCCCCATCAAAAAGAGTCGTATTTCCAGGTGCTCCCGGATCCGTACAAGTAGGATCGTCAGCTTTTTCAGGTTCAGTACAAGAAACATCGTCATCAGCAGTCAAAGATATATCGGCACACAACCATGATGGATTACTATCAACATGTAAGCTGATTGTATCTTCTCCAAGATCTCCGGGTTTTAAATCCGTAAAATTAAAGAAAAGAGTCTCGTTATTCAGGTCGCTTGCTCTCCAAGTTGTGTCAGCATTTTCTACGAGTCCGTGTCCTTGATCAATATAACTATGATTATCTACTTTAAGATCAATTGAACCTGCTTCCAACTTATTTCCAGTTGAAGTCTCAGTGTCATTGAAAAATGCATTTGTGCCGAGAGCTACAAAAGCTGCAACTAATGCGATTGTTGAAATGCTTAATAAAATTCTTTTCATATTTTTATTCACCTCCCCTCCGGGCCGGAAGCCCTCCGGGCTGGAGGCTCTCTCTCCGATTCAAAATTTTTGGATCAGATATTTGAGCCTTACCCAACTTCGGTATTCATTTTCAAGGACTCCAGCTTTCTAATAAATTTGTATTTTTTATCACTATGTTGTTTCATATTGTATTCGTGCCACCTGGCTTCATTTCTTGTATTAAACGTTTCGTATCCGATCAATACTAGCGGTCTACGATATTTGGTTGATGTTACTTTTCCGCTGTTGTGTAATTCAAACCGCTTAGTAACATCCTCTGTTTGACCTATGTAATATTTTTTATCTTTTAAACTTTTGAGCAGGTAAACGTAATACATTTAATAACTTTTTCTCTGCTTCACCCTTTATTAATCCAGTCGATTTCTCGGCTGGATTGTAAAGCGTAAAGACCTATTTAGTCTTATTCCCAACTGCGTTTTCGTTACTTTGTACGTAACTTACACAGTCTCCCTGATTTTTGAATGTAGGATTGTTAAATGTCATCCATCCGTCATTCTTACACTCATCCTTGTTCGTTGGAGTTAGCAATGGTGTAAAGTCATAACTCGTTCCATTTACTACAGTATTATCGAATAATACTGTCTGTTCCAGGTCGCTCATTACCCAACTTCCATCTACAACGATACCGATTCTAAGAATAGTACCTGTGCCAACAAGGGATAGCGCGTTTGCATAGGTGCCGTAAAACGGTCCGCCCAATTGAGTTAAGTCAAATCGCGCATCAGTTGACCCTACAAGATTACCTGTATTTACCCAAGTGTTCGGCGTACATCCTGTAAAACTTGGTATTGGACCCATATAAACGAATATATTTCCGTCAGAAACTGTATCGTTATTCGTGTCCATCCTAATATAGAACCTCGGAGATCCACCTCCGCAGTCATCGTCGGTAATATTAAAGTCAGTTGACAATGCTGTAAGACTTGCGAAAGTTGTTCCGTTTGCATCATCAAAAGAAACTCCACCGTAATCATCAAGAGGTGTTGCTGCAACTGATGTGTCTGAAACTGCTTGTACCCAACCCCCCGCTTCGTTTGTGGCGCTACCGAATAGAGTTGATGCTGCTTTCGCAGTCAATGCAAATGCAAAAACTAAAACTACTCCTGTTAAAATTGCTATAAATTTCTTCATATTTTATTCACCTCCCCCTAAGAGATGGCTCCTGTGGAGCATCTCCAAATTTATAAATAATCTAAAATATATATACATAATGAATTGCGAATACAGGTGCGGGGCTCCGCTCCCTGATTATTATTTTTAAAAGATCAATTAACTCTCAGCGTTTTCCGGCCCCGTTACCCAAATCGACTCATCACTCTCATTACATAAATTTTCGAATTTAATAACCTCACCCAATAAACCCAACTTCCTCACACCACCCCAATTCAGCTGTCTTAAAGCTACATCGAGTTTTTTTGCCTGAGCTCTAAGGTCTTCATCATCAGTTTGTGCAACTAATGCAGCATTATCTTGCAATACCCCTTGTAAATCTCTCCGAACGTTTGTGACAAAAAATCTGTCGACTCCCATAATCAAAATAATATTTAAAAGGTCAAATAACGAAATCGCTCTCGACTCGACCGTTATGAATTAAATTATTAATTTCCCTTTTTATTCCCTGAGCTATTTCTAAATGCTGTTCAAAAGTTAAAGCCGGATGCTTTCGCCTTCTTGATCTTTGATAATCCAGACTGTTTCGTCCAAGCTGCGCTTTAAGGGCTAATTCTTTTATTTTTCGCTCCTCCAAACTAATTTCTGCCATAAAATTAATAATCAAACGACTTCGTCTGCACCTGATTGTTTCGTTAGAGCTTTATTAATAAATTCTCGTTTCTCAGCTAGACTATCTAATATTTGTCTTTTTCCTTTTCCTCTAATACGTCTGGCAACTCTTCTTTCCCATATGTTCTTTGCCAAATGTACCTTTAGCACATCAGAACTCAAAGTTGAATAATCTACCTCTATCCCACCATTTACTTTTGCCATAATTTTATGAACTATCACAAACAGGTATTACATTACCCCAGTTAATTTCTCCTAATTGTGTTCTAAGTTTTCGACGCTGTGTCTTCATATCGTCTTTTATACCAACCCCATCAATAACCATCCCTAATTCAAGAATTTCATTTCCTCTTAGCTTCCGTATTGTTTCCTGTCGTGCTTTCCTCGCGGCTTCCGTGCCAATGGTGTTTTCTTTTCCAACTGCTATTGCCATAAAATATATAAAATACCGCAAGATGAAGCAAGTTATTGCAAGGCTAAATCACTAATCGCAGAGGTCCAAATTCTGTAACACAGTCTGAAGACCGCCATAACCCGAAACCGGGTAATAGTGGCCTGCATCATTTGCTACTGTCTGCAGATAACTTGCATTTACATCGCTTCCGATTCCGACAACATAGACTTCAGCACCAGCAGACCTCGCTGCATCGGCCGAAGCTTTTGCAACATCATCGGCAGTTGATTCGGGAAGTGGACGGTTCGGATGACCGTCCGTAATAATTATCATTTTGTCGGGAGAGCCAACATCTTCTCTATCGTGATTATCGCCGGGGTTTGCATGTTCACCGATTGCAAGATCAATTCCCTCTTTCAGGTTTGTAAATCCGCTTGAAGGAAGTAGGTCGATTGCGTTTTTAACTGTTGTGCCATTGTCCGTTAAGTGCTGATTAAGTGATGCAGTAGTTGCGAAACTTGAGAAACCTGCGTGAATTCCTGAGGCTGAAAGACCAAGATCGTCAATGAAAGTTTTTGCGGCGGTTTTTAGAGTAGCAAGTTCTGTGCCGTCAATACTTCCCGACCTATCAAGCACAAGTATCACATCAGCCTGTTGGCAAGCAACAAGTGATGGAGTTGGAGTCGGAGTATTTGTCGGTGTTCCTGATGGGGTCGTTCCGTCGCAACGGAAATTGTCGTTATGTCGGCGCTGCTCTGCCCAAAATTCAACATCTGCAAGGAAAATATCGGTTTGGGTTACATTATTAAGAGTCTCGCCGTCACAGAAAAATCCTCCGTCTTCAGGTTCACCAGCTATATTGTTTCCATTATTATCCCCAGCGGGACCAAGTGGATACTCGGCGACTGGTCGCGGATTTGGAGCCAACCGTGTTCCAGAAGCTTCACCCCAAACATTGAAGGATGAATCAGCGAGTGGCCAAACGGTTCCGTCAAAAAGACTTGAAGCGCTTCCTTTCCTCCAAGTTGGATCTTCGCCAACTTCCAAAACATTATCACCATCATCTGCCCAGAAAACAAAGAGTAGATTGTCTCCAAGCTCACCGTCATCAGTATCGTTATCGGGTTCCAAACACGACGGATCGTCAATTTTTTCAGGCTCAGTGCAGGTATTATCATCATCGGCAGTCTTTGTAATTTTCATACAAGCCCAAGCATCGTTATCATCAACGTGCAAGCTTATCGTATCTTCACCGTAATCATCTGGCTTTAAATCTGTAAAATTGAAAAAATATTTTTCCGGTAAATCGCTTGGAGTAAAGGTTGTTCCTTCATTTTTTACTCCGTTGTAATAAGAAGTGTTATCAACAAGTAAATCAATTTTTCCTGCTGTGAGTTTGTTATCTTTTGAAGTTTCTGTATCGGAGAAAAATGCCCGAGAAAATCCGATTGCTAGCGCAAGTGTCAGGCTGAGGATGGTAAGGCTTGATAATATTTTCTTCATCTAGAAGTCAATTAACCATTAACCGTATTTAAAAATATCATCAGAAAATCCCCCTGTCAATAGTAATTAACTATAACAAAATAGATTAAAATTATTGGATAACACACCAACCCCAACAATACCCCATAGGTTATATCTATGCAGCCTCCCACAAGGGATTATCCCTTGTAGCGCATGATAAAATTAAATATGCCTCCATTAAACTCAGTTAAAACTTACATAGAAGGCGGATACTACCACATATATAATCGAGGAGTTGATAAACGAAAGATTTTCCAAAGAGATTTGGACTATTCAGTTTTTCTCAGGCTTCTCAAAGAATATTTACTGCCAATCGACCATCCAGATTTGTTGAAAATACAAGGGATTATCCCTCGTAGAAAACCGTTAAATTGTTATGACGATATTGAACTCATATCATACTGCCTTATGCCCAACCATTTCCATTTACTTATTCGTCAGAAATCAAAATATGGTTTAAAAAGGTTCTCTAAAGCTCTCTTAACAAACTATTCTATGTATTTTAATAAAACTTATGAAAGAACCGGCAGGCTGTTTCAGGGTGTGTATAAAGCGGTCCTTATCTTGGATGAATCCTATTTCCTTCACTTATCAAGATACATTCATCTTAATCCAAGTGAGCTGCTTGCAAGGGATAATCCCTTGCATAAATACAAATATTCAAGCTATAAGTATTATATTGGTATAAATTGTCCCGATTGGTTAAATCCAAAACCAATTTTGCAAATGTTTCAAAACGACAAATCACAATTTCCATCTAAAATCTTGACATATCAATCATTTGTTGAAAATTATAAGGAAAACGAAAGGGAGTTGTTAGGAAGGTTTACATTGGAAGATTAACTACGAGGGATAATCCCTCGTACGTATTTCACCTACTTTTTACTTAACAAGGTTTTCTGCTTTCCAGCGATTTTCATATTTCTTTGAAAAAAATCAAGATTCTTTTTCTTTCGATGAAGTGCCCGGACCAAAAGTTATTTTATTAATTTTACTGCCATCAGATTGCACTTCTGTATCAATTCCAGAGTGTTCTACCGAGCCTTTTACACCCAAATTCTTAGTTTCTTTATAAGCGTTATCGAACTGTTTATTTAAATTACTTATTTCCTTGTGTTTATCCTTCAGGTTCGAATCCAACTGGGAAATTTCATCTAATTTTTGTTTTAAGGAAGCAATTGTAGGAGATTTTTTTTTGTGACGACATAATTTTACAACTAGACAACAGTTTGCCTCAACAAACAAGATTTGTCAAAGAGAAAAAATTTAAATATAAAAAACTTTACTTAGGAAATTACTACCTCCCGCGACTATTTAAAGTTGTTGGTAAAACTCTTTAGCCCAAGCCTGGGAACTAAAACAATCGAAGAAACGATGTGATTTTTCCCAAGAACGATTTATACATTTATTTTGATCTTAAAGTCGTAAATCTTCTGGATAATATGGATTTTGGTCCTGGTTTGTCCTCGGGTTTAGGACGTTCATCTGATGGTGAACCTACTGGTCCTTTTTCTACTGGTCGCATTTTCCCTCCTTTCTATTATTTCTAACAAAATCTACCAACTTCCCCCTCCCCCTCCACCAAACCCCCCGCCTGAGCCGCCACCGGAAAACCCTGACCCACCACCCCAACTAGAGTGTCCTGATCCGCCAGGAACGGAAGCAAAGGTTGATGCGGCCGTTGATCTAAACGAACTCATATCCGAGGCAAAATGTGCTATCGTAAATCCGCTCATATACCTTGGCGGTTGAATCCCCAATTCATTCATATCTCCTGCCAATTTATTAATTACCCCTAAAGATATTGCCAACGGTATCATTTCTTCAAAAAACATATTTTTCTCATAGTTTTCGTGTCTCCATTTTCCAACTTCCAAGTATTCACGAAGTCCCCGGACCTGCTTATACATTGAATAACCCCATGCAGTTTTTTTCGGCATAGCCATTGCAAAAAATATGCCAAAAACACTTCCCATTATAAATAAGAAAAGCGGAACAAAATTATAATAATAAATACTATATATGAGTGTTAAAAATCCAAATACGAAACTCAAAAATATAAACAGTCCGATATATTTTATTCTTACAGTATCAGGGCTCCCATCAAAAAGTTCGGCTTCTGCCAGGCTTTTATAAACTTTTTTCTTTATGTTGGGAAGCGCCGCATAAAAATGATTTTTCAATGAAGATAATGTTACATAATCGGCTCCGACGGTTTTTTTCAGCTCCTTCTCTTCATCGGTTGGATTTTCGATAAGTTTTGCTAGTTCAAAAATCGAATCTGATTGTATTTGATTTCTGAATAATTCTTTTATAATTTCTTTTTGATAATCGGTCAGTTTTGCGTCATCTTTATTAAGTTTAGTGATTGCATAATCTTGTTTTGATAAAACGTTTTTCTTAGGCAGTTTTTCAATTTTTATAAATTTCAAACGTGCCAACTCAACAATTTCTGCAACAATGTCGTTAATGTCAATGCGTTCATCCAAAATAGTTCCTACCTGCGCAGGAGACAAACCGTCTAATGGATGATAAACCAAGGGAATATGTCCCCGCTTAAATATTGTGACTGTTTCGGTTTTTGGATTATCGGGCTTGTAGTAATAATTGTCTCCAACATACTTTTCATCCCGGCCTTTTTTGTACCAGATATAAACGATCAAAAAAAGCGGAATGACCGACGGGATATATCCCCAATTATCAAAAGCTGACGAAGATAACCTCTGAGAGCTGCTTGGAAAAATTAAGGAATTATTGGTATCAAACTTCACAGCAAACGAAAAATCGGCTCCGGGGTTAATTTCCAGAGTTGAAAATTCTACATGGTCATCGTATGTTAATTTTTCGCAATCAGAGTCGCCTGAATCGGGTAACCCTGTGTAGCAAATTGTATCGATAGGTTTTGCATAGTCCGTTTTTACAGTTGCAGAAGCGCTCATAATTTGTGTATCCCATTCGTGGCCGTTAACATTCCAATAAAATTCAGGAATTCCATCGTATTTTAAAATAACTCCGTTTAATTTGTATTCTATTTTATAAATGTGAGTGCCGGTAATTGTTTTATCCGGATCGCCGATTTTTAAGCGGATACTTTGGTTCAATCTTTCGGTCGTATAGTTATAATAATTTCCGTCTTCATCTGTAACTGAGATTATTTTAATATGAGAATTAATGCTTTTTCCCGCGTGGGAATAAACTGCCGGCAGAACCCTTATTATCCCGTGTTTATCGTAGCGAAATTTAGCTCTTATAGTTTCGGCGACAGTTACAGATGTATCGCGATTAATGGTAATGTCACTTTTGAAGTCCTCAATAATATAACTGTCTTGGGCAAAAGCCGCTTTTGAAGTAAAAATAAAAAGGGTTAGTATTGATGCAAAAAACGCAAGTATTTTCCTCATCAATCTTATTTTACACCCAAGCTGCCCTAAATGGTTACTTTTTTATGATGAGTTTAAACCCCTGAAGAAGAATGGAAAGTCCACCCAAAAGTATCATTGTTGGAATTCCGGTTAATGGAGCTCCTGTAAACGCAAGAGTTGTGGCACCTAAGATTTCTGCGCCTCCACGTCCGGAATCATTTGAGCCGGAACTTGAATTACTGTTGTTGTTTTCTCCGTTAGTAGGGGTTGGTGTTGGTGTTTCAGTAACACCAGGTGTATCTGTACTAGTTGGTGTTTGAGTGGGTGTTAATGTATTCGCAGGTGTAACCGTAGGCGATTGGCTAGGAGTGCTTTTAGAAGAACACTCAACCGCAACCCAGCTTAAATCGTGTTTGTGAGTCGTTACTTCAACTTCTGCTCCCCCAACTCCGTATAGGTTGATTGCGTAATTGAACCCAACGTGTGGCATTTCATAAATTACCTGACCGTCACCTGCATGGACATAAACTTTTGTTGCAATTTGATTGTTAAAATCGGGACATTTCAATCCGGCTTTCCTACCGCTTACATCTACCTTTTTACATATGCTTGGATTTTTTGCACAAAACTGGGCAAAACCACTCGCTGAAAACTCTGATTCAGCCGCAAAAGCCGTATGCGCAAGTAACATAAAAGAAAGCGCTACAATTGTACTAAAATTGGCAAGGTTTCTGAAATTCATGAAGCAATTATATTATAGGATAGCAATAAAGTCAATACTATATATAGTATAGTTGAGTGTGTTTGATATGAGTGTACTATATTATATTGGTTTAGCGGTTACAATAAACCTTTTTGAATCCATAAATCCAACACATGTATAAAACGTCAGTGTTTCGGTATTCTTAGGCAGAACATAGTCAATTTGATCGGGCGTTACGGTTGTCGTACTTTCAACCGAATACTTATGGGTAATTCCAAACTCGTCTTTTAGTTCAACCACCTGCCCGATTTTTATTCTTGTAAGTCTTCCAAAAAGATTTGCTTTGTTGTGGCCATATAAAACAATATTTCCACCCTCACCCGGATTTGCCGAAATATCCAGATGGCTTGCGCCGTCCTGCGATACTTGCCATATACCGTTTTCGATTTTGGACTCAGTAATCGGCAACTTGATGTTTAAACTTTCAATATAAATTTCTTTTACCTTTGCAGCTTTAGAAACGGCTTCCTCCCCGCCATCGGGAGTTGAAAAAGACAATACTTTCTCCGAGTAATTTTTTACAAAGGCAGCAACTAGCAGAAAAAATACACCCGCCAAGATCAAAAACACACCACTCAATCGTCTTATTTTCCCAAAAAATTTAGCTAACATTTGAAGTAATTATATCAGCAACAGGGGGACATAATATAACCGTCAAACCTCTTCAAAAAGGGCTGGTAAAAATAGGGTAATAAATACAAATACTGAATACAGGATTTCGGAAAACATGTCAGCTCGAGAAATCACAAAAACACTTCCAAACAAACCTTCCGGACACTTTTCGTACAACAATTACAGCTTTTTTTATGTCATAATTTTTCGTATTTGTTCGGACTTAAGTCTAGACAAAATCCTATAACATTGATTACCACTTCGTACTAAGTTATAATTTCAGCTCATAAATGGGCGTAAATATAGAAAACCCTAAATTTGATTTAAACTTAGAGCGAGCAAGGCAGATAATTGTCACAAAAGTTGCTGAAATAGAAACCACATCACAATTTGGTTAGGCTTCAAGCTTACTTAGTGACAAATGGAGTTCCGCAAAAGGGAATACAAGCCTGCCAATTTATACATACTCCCAAACTCTTCTCGAAGCGGGTTTTGGCGAGGAACATATAAAATCTATACTAGATTTAGTAGCAGATCTAGAGATTGATGTGAGTGACCCTCACACTTCCAGTTCCGAATTGTCAGTAATTGTTGGTCTTCTATCAAAAGGTTTGCTAGGCTTTGATGCCAGAAAACTAAGAAGAAAAATGGATGCTGTTAGATTACAACCTATAGAAGTCTCGGGAGAACCGCTCCTATCCTCGCCTCCTGATTTAGTTTATACAGGTGACGAAAGAGTTTTGTTTCAGGAGTTGAATAGAATTAAAGAATGGCAAAGAGCACTAATACTATCAAGTGGAAATCATCAAGAAATTTCAAGACGTTTACTTGAACAAAATAATCAAGCCTTAGAAGCAGTTACAAGGGGCCATCTCCAACAATTTTGGACAGCTAATGGAATAGCAGGTGACAGTAGAGCGACCGTTTATCTCCGTGACCACAAAACATATGCAGGAGATGTGGATTTTTACTATTGGGGACCTGAATCAGAAAGATATGTTCTTGAGTTATCTCGATATTTAATGTCGCTGGGATATAAAGTTGACCATAGGTCAAATATTCTTGTGGAAGATTTAATTAAAAGTGGAAAGCAAGTTGACAACGGATATCTCTCTGCTTACCTACAGATGTATTTCTATATGGGAAAAGCGATTGAAATAAATGGAGATAATTTTCAAGAACACTACGAAAGAGATGTTTTACCAGTTGCAAATCCTAAATCGGCTTGGAATACATCACACCAGAGTATAGCTAGAGCATCAGGATTGGTTAGCCGTGTCTATGGACAGAATATGCCTGAATACCCCGGGTTAAAAGACTATCCGTTTCGTTTGTTGTCGGTAACTTTAATGGGATTATCGACAAGGTATGATGTGCCCTTTACTTTGAATTACGAAGATTTATTGGATAATTTAAGAGATAAGTTAAGTGATGAAGAATTGCGAGTTTTTGGAAATGCTTTCTATTACATAAATCAAGCTCGCAATACATATCAACTTGTTTCAGAGAGAAGATGGGAAAGATGACACCAGAGATTAAAGAGGAAGTTGATAAGACATTGCTCAGACAATCAGGTAGAAGGTTAGAAGATGAAATGACATTACTCGCTGGTACGATAAAGTCTGTAGTCGATACCCATTTTGGAGAGCCTGAAAATGGAGGTATACTAGATTTGAATGAGTCCAAAGATGCAGTTGCATCATTCGTCGCTCAATCATATAGGAAAGTTGAAGAAAGATATAAAATAATAGCAAGATTATGAGATTTAGAAAAACCGCCATAGCAATAATTGTAAACGACAATAAGATACTCTTTATTAAGAGAGATAACATTCCCACGATAGCTGAGCCTGATAAGTGGCAACTACCAGGAGGGCACCTAGAAGAAGGTGAAACCCCGATTAAGGCGCTCAAAAGAGAACTTGTTGAAGAAGTAAGTTATTCCCCTAAAAAGATACATTATATAGGCAGTCTTAAGAACAAGGTTCGAGAAGTTAGTATCTTTTGGTCTTATGTTGATAAAAATGAAATAGAAAGATTTAAGTTAGGTCCGCTTGAAGGGCAAGAAATAAAGTTTATGACTGTCGAGGATGCACTTAATAAAAGGTTGACCTCAAATGTTAAATTATATCTCTCGAGTTACAAGGACATCATCAAGAAGCATTTGTACGATAAAACAACACCCGATATTGACGAGTTAAAACAAAACACAAAGTTTATTAGGTTACTTTTTCTCAAATTGTTTAATCTCTAATATAGTAATTTAGACTCGACAACTTTTCTGTACGATCTCAATCAATCTTTTGATACTTTCATTTATATTAAAACTTGGGTTTGGGAACTATAAGCACAATAGGCACTACCTTATTTCCAAGGAAAGAGGATGTCAAAGCTTCAAATATAAAGGGTCAATTCAAATTGGCTGGAAGTAAATATTTTGGAATATAATCTTATCCTTCTTGCAGTTCCCAAGCCAAAATTATAAATATATGATATCCCGTTTTTCCTAATTCCAAATCCGATCAAAATACTTCCCAATGCAAAAAATACATAAAACAAATTTTCCATAAAACTTCCGGTTGCACCCAACACCATTGACGCAACTCTTTTTTCAACAGATCCTCCGCTTCCACCATTGTCATCGTCGTCGTCATTATTATTTGTTGAGGTCGTTGTCGGTGGGCCACCAATTGCACCGGTTGGTGTCGGAGTGGGTGTAGCGGTCGTAGTGGCCGTTGGCGTCGGTGCCACGGGGTCAGGACAACTGTCTCCGCAGCATGCATAAGTAATTTTTGAAACATTTATGGCATTATTAATTTTGAAAACAAAGAATATATCTCCCGTAGAAATTTTTGCACTTCCTATATTATTTTCAATGCTGTTATTTCCGCTGTCCAAAAGAAATGACAGTAAGTTTTTAACTTTCGCAGAATTATTTACATTAATGTCGCTGTAGTTTTTGAAGCTGTTATAAATGATATTAGTGGAGCCTGAATTATTACTTGTGATTACAGTTGAGACGTTGGTGCCTGAACCACCTAAAGTAACGTCCGCATAATTAATAGGACCGTTATTTATCTCGCCTTTTACTTTTACATCACCGGTCGTAATTGTTGAATTTCCGGTTGAATCGGAAATTGAATTTCCTCCGGTAGAAAGAGTCGCGTTTATTTTATTGGTAATTGTCGCGTTCTGATCGATATCAACCACAGTTGTTGTTTCAGAAGTAGTATTTATTGTATTTGTCGAGTCGGAGTTATTGTCGGAAATTTTTGTTGGATCTGGTGTTGCTTCGGCACAACAACCGCTGTCAACGACAGAGGTGTTAGCAGCCGTTTCAACTGATGTCGAGAAACTGGTATCTCCGGTATTAATTGTAGAATTTCCCGTCGACGAGGAAACAGTATTTCCGCCGGTATTAAGTGAAACATTTACGCTTTTTCCTATATCTGCCTGGTTTGTCTGGTTGGTGGTTTGAGTCGAAGATACATTTTCCGTAACTGTGTTTGTTGATCCGGAATTATTTTCTTCAACGGTTTGAGCGATAATAACCAATGGAAAAACAAGCCTTACGGCCACAACCAAGGCAAGTATTGTCTGAAGTGTCTTTCTTATTTTTACTTCCATTTAGTTCTTTTTGGAAGGCAGTTTTGCGAATAATTTTCTTTTTGCCAGCGGTATCGCAAAAAGAAGGGGAGCAATTATAATCGCCCAGGCTAAATTGATTCGTATTTTACTTTTTGCAACTGCAATATCACCTGCCAATGCTGCTGCCTCATCATATTCCTCACCATCGATTACAGGGTTTACAAGACTTCCTCCAGAAGCGCTGGTTGATCGTCCTGTGATTGCAGCCAAGACTGATTGCACCGGAGTTGTTGTCGGTGTGGAAGACTGGATTGTTTTCTTCGTCTTTTTAGTAGTTGTTGGATTAATTAGCGCAATTGAATCCTCATCAGGATCATTATCTAATCCTCCCAGTGCTGGCTCCGGAGTCGGTTCCGGGTTTTGTGCCAAGGCTTCCTCTTTTGTATGACCGGGGGCAATAAAGTTTCCTAGCCATTTTCCTCCCAGTACGTTGACAACTGTCATGTAAACCCGTCCTCCGGAAAAATTATTGTTTACAAAGTTAACAACGGATGCAACTATGTTTACATCCCCTGTTTCAACCGAAGCTCCGCCATTCATGGAGTTTTGGATTGTGTTTCCACCGGTGTTTCCACTTAAGTTCAAGTTATTTGTTATTGATGCATTGTTATTTTGAGTTACAGTATTTTGAGTGTTTTGTGTAACGTTTGCAGTATTAGTTGAACCGCTATTGTTTCCGCTGTTGACAGCGGTTATTGATCCGTCAGGATTAACTATAAATTCCGTTCCGGCTGATCCGGCATAATTCATGCCTTCCTGGCCACCCACGATTTTTCCGATCCAATTGCCTGCATCGTTTACCAATACTATCCACCAATCGCCGCCTGTAACATTATTATTGGCTACATTAAATATCTGACCTGTAAAACTCGCGTCGCCTGACTCAATTGATTGCCCTCCCTGCATGTTTGCTGATGCAGTATTGTCACCGGTAGTCCCCGTAGCGTTAATATTTGTATCCAAATTCAGATTGTTATTCTGTGTATAGTCATTTGACACGCTTGTATCAACATTTGCAAAGTTTGTTGACCCTGATCCGTTCCCGGAATTATCAATAACTGTACCCGGGGTAGAGGTTGTCGGGGTTGTAGCAAGAATTATATCTCCGATTAAATCTCCAAAGACGTTCACAACTCCGTAATAAACCTCACCCTGGAAATTGTTGTTTACCAGATTGGCTACGTTTGCAGAAACATTTGCATCACCGGTTTTAATATTTGTATCCCCGTTCATATTGTCTGTTGCCAAATTGCCTCCCGAATCGGAGTTTAGGATAATATTGTTCTCAATTACTGCATCGTTATTTTGGAAAGTTGAATTGTTTACATCGGATGTGTATTGGGCGGTATTAGTTGAATCTGAATTATTGTTCGTATTTCCGACGTAAACCGGGGTTCCGGCTGTGCACCCGCTACCTGCGGCGCAAGGATTACTAAAATCCAAAATTACGTCACCTACCTGATCGTCAAAAACATTAAATTCAACAACATCAACTCCGGCAATATTTGTATTTGCCTGATTGATTACCGTAAGTGCAGTATTAGCATCCCCCGATTCAATAGTCACGTTACCGTTCATATTATTGGCAACTGTATTTCCGCCTGTGACTGCTGAAAGATCTGCGCTATTTGTTATAACGGCATTATTGTCTTGATTAATTGTAGAGGTCGAGTTCTGCGTAACATCGGAGACATTGACTGATCCTGAGTTATTTCCCTCATTTACAATAGACGTTCCGGCAGTTCCCGCTGTCGGATTGGTTGAAGTATTTAAGTTTGTATCGGTAAGAAGCGCTCCTGTTGCTGTCGCGTCTCCTGTTGTTACGTTTGTATCACCAACATTTCCATTCACATCCTGGGAGCCTGTATTATTAGTGCCTTCGGTTTGATCCGTAGTTGTCGTATCAGGTGTTTCGACATTTTGTTCACTACTACCTGTACTGGTGTCTTCGGGCAAATCCGGGCTTTCAGGTTCGTCAGGACCACTTGGTTGATCCGGACTATCCGGTTGGTCGGGGGCTGCAGGTTGCTCCGGCGAACTCGGCTCTGAAGGAGAGGTCTGTGCAATTACAAATCCTCCCGCACTAAAAGGTACCGAATACCCCAAAAGCAGCGATACTATTGTAATTACTGTAATTATTTTCTTTATTTTCATTTTATTAATATTTAAATTTATTTATTTTTCTAATTCGGACTTGGAGTTTGAGTGAGGGAAACCCCCCACTCAAACCTACCAAATCTTAGTCGAGTAGATCGAAAAGATCTCCGAGCATGTCTGCGACTTCTCCGAAATCTACATCAAAATCTACACCAGCTCCACCTTCGACGTTTACATTAGCCGAAGTGCTTAATTGAACTGCAGCTGCAGCATCACCTGTTGTTATTTCAGGATCATGCCCGCCGGCAGCAGCATCTTCAACTTCGTTGTCTCCGGTTCCTCCAGTTACGTCAACTTCGTTACAATCACTTCCGCCTTCGTAACCTCTAAGGAAATTGTCAAACCAACCTTTGCTGGTTCCGCAGTCAAAGTCATTATCTTGGTCCAACTCGAAATCTAAGTCTAAATCGACTTCGATATCGTTATCTGAGTCGACATTGTTGTCGGCGATCTTTGTTTCCTGATCACCCAAGAAGCAACAGTCTTCGACTGCAGCCATGTTAAAGTTAGCCATAGTATCAATCATGACCCCTACTTCAACATCACCTGTGTCGATAGAAACACCGGCTCCAGCGACGTCATCAACGTCGTTATAACCAGTTTTTGCAGAAACTGCTACATCATTCTCAACATCGGCATCATTATCTTGATCAACATCAGTATCGTGATCAAAATCCAAATTAATGAAATTGTCACTATCTGAGTTGTTGCCAAGAATCCAGGCTGAGACACCGTCCTCTTCTTCATCTGAAGAAGAAACTACTGCCCAGTTGGCGTTAAGAGCGTTTTTAATGATGATTGGATTAACTGTAACGTCACCTGTTTTAACAGATACGTCACCGTTCATCGTGTCATCAACCTCGTTATCGCCAGTTTTGCCTGTTACATCGACATCATTTTCGACGTCTGCATCATTATCTTGATCAAGATCAAAATCTGATTCATAGTCGTAATCAATGTCGTTGTCTGAACCGCTATTATTGTCGGCAATTTTGAAATCACCGGTCATTCCGCATGATCCGCAAACATCAAAAGATGCTACGTTCATGTTAAGTTGGTTCATTACTTGAACTCCAGCTTCTAGATCACCAGTTTCTATTTCAACTTCACCTCCAACAACATCCTTTACCTTGTTACCACCGCTATCAAGACTTATATTGACGCTGTTTTCAACGTCCGCATCGTTATTCTGATCCAAGTCAAAGTCATAATCTACGTCGGTATTAATATAATTCTCAGAATCACTATTATTACCGGAAATAGTTTGTGCTGCGACCGGAAGAGCGAAGTTCATAAATAATGCTGCTGTGGCAACTGCTGTTGTTAATTTCTTTTTTAAAGTCATTTTTATTTTCACCTCCTTTCTACGTATTTAGAATTACAAATTATTTGTAATTTTACTCCTTCCGTTTATCTTTACTTCCCAACATAACATTGAGAAAAAATAAACGGAGACGCCCCGATTCAAACTAATTTGTTAAATCGGAGAGTCTCCGTTTGCGGTGAACTCTCAATAATCTTTCAAAGGGGCAGAAGATCATTTTTTATATGTTTATATAACTACTTAAATATAGGTCAACTATATAAAGTAATTTATAACGATATATTTTGACTTTGTCAAGCACATTAATTTAGTTGGATATCTATATAGTATAAGCAATATAACATGCATCAGAAGATTATGACAAATCCTTTTTGTGTCCGTTATTGGTCATATTTTCGTGATTTTTTAAGCCGTAGCCATTGGTCTTCTTAATTTTTCTGGTAGTAATTTGGGTAACACACCCACCCTGGATATAGATTTCAATACTTCCGTATTCAGTAACATTTTTCAATGCATCTTTTATTTCGTTTAAGAGAACCTGTGATATATTTTTTGTAGAATATGTTTGTTTCATTTTAGGAAACAATGATACTTGTGCAGAACTTTTAAGTTAATTGATTACCGAATTTCGAGTTTAATGGTTTCTTTGCTTCCGTTGATTTCCCCAACCCTAAGGATAAAATCTTTGTCAGTTGAATTTACAGGAAAACCTACTCTAGTATATTTTGTCGAGTCAGCTTGAACTTCGACAGGATCATTATGAATATCCGGCGCCAACCATTCATTCTCGTTTCCGTTCACTGCCAACCGAACATAATCTTTTGTACTAAGCTGGATTGCGTTCGAAAAATTATTGGTAACTTTTAAATTAATTATCAAGAATTCTCTCCCCGATACAGCCTGTGCTCTTTGCCCTTTAACCAATATTTCGTTTCTTATCTCAACGGTCTCGATTGAAAACTTTAACGTACTTACTTCTTCCTTTTTTGAATTACGAAGGGGGAATGAGAATTCTCTTTTTATTTCTTTTGTCACGAGCGGGGCGTTGATTGAAGTATTTGAATTACTTAAGACTGAAGTATTTCGATTATTCTTATTTCCACCGGATCTTATAATCAAAAGAAGAATTATCAAGACTAAACCAACTCCACCGTAAGTCATCAACTTTTTCTTTTTATTTATTTTTCTGTCCTCCATACCTTTTTCTTTACAAAAAAAAAGACTGCCATAATGAGCAGTTTTAAAATGTATCCAATCGTAAACTTAAATTAAATCTTTGTCAATATATTAAATCAGAAGAAATTGATTTTTACTAGTGAGCCTGAGTTTTGGTTTACAATCTCAATTTTTAACTCTTCGTTTGCATTTGCCGCGGCAATTACGTTTTTAACTACATTATTTGTGTTAGTCCTGACGAAACTTTTTACATTAAACCCGTTTTCTCTAATTTTTTTCTCATACCAATCAGTCACTGTTTTTGCATCAGTCGATGTTGAAAGCTCTAAATAATTTGCGGATTTTGAAATGACTGCTGATCCGGGATAAATATAGCCTTCTACTGCAAACCCGATTACAGGAGCCGTAGAAGTTGGGGTAGCAGTTACTTCTTCCGCTTCATCGGAATCTTCAATTTCCTCTACGCTTGGCGTATTTGAAGATTTTACAGTCGGAGTATTCGTGGATTCGGCTACATCTGTTTCCGACAAAACTTCTGTGGATAAATTATTGGAATTTACGTTAACGCTTATTTTGGATTGGTTTTTTTCGATACTTTTACCTGCCACTGCAAGTGTTGTGAATAGTAAAAAAGAGGATATTAATAAAAAAGTCCTTCTCATCATAGCCCAACCAATCTAACTCGTGAAATCCTAATTGTCCAGTGCTATTACCACCCTTGAGGGTGATTTTTATACCACTTAACAAGCGAGTTTACTGAGTCTGATATCGTTCTTTTGGGTTCCCATCCCAATACCGTTTTTGCTTTTGAAGTGTCCGCAATCATTTTCGCGTATTCCCCTTTTCTTGCCTCAGTCTTTTTCCTATCCAGTTTTTTCCCGGTTATTTTTTCGACAGTTGTAACAATTTCCAAAACGGAATTTCCCGTCCCAGTACCCAAATTAATAATTTCACTTTTCCCTCCATTAATTAAATAATCCAATGCACCAAGATGTGCCTCATTTAAATCCACTACATTTATATAATCGCGTATTGGCGTTTTATCGGGAGTGTCAACTTCAGGGCAAGTAAGATAAAAAGACTCGATTCCCAAAGCCCCGCGGACAGCGTTTTGCATAAGAAGTACAGAAGGATCTTTACTGTCGCCGACTTCACCGTCATCGCTTGCTCCACAAACATTAAAGTATCGCAGAATTACATAATTGAGTTTTCCCAATTTTCCATACCACTGCAGCATAAGCTCAATCATTCTTTTGCTTTCTCCATATGGATTAGCCGGATTTGTCGGGTGTTTCTCATCAACCGGAACGTATTGCGCTTCACCGTAAACGGCACAAGTGGATGAAAACACTATGTTTTTAATACTATGCTCGATAAGTTCCGAAAAAAGATTTTGTGAACCTATTACATTATTGGTAAAATATTTTGCCGGATTTTCCATTGATTCATTGACCAAGCAACTTGCCGCATAGTGAAGAACAGCGTCAAATTCTTTTTCTTTATCTAACGCTTCTTTTATAGTTTCCCTCTTTTGAAGATCAGCCTTGTAATATTTAAAGTTCTTGGGATATTTTGTATTGAAGAATTTTAAGACTTCCTCATGTCCGGTCGAAAAATTATCTATAACTACAACTTCGTAGGCCTTTTGCAAAAGAAGGTACGTTGCAACCGAACCAATATACCCTGCCCCGCCGGTGACTAAAATTTTTTTCATGCGATTTCGAATTTTTTTGCCCAGGTTCTAACCGCCTTTGGAGCCATCGGTAAATACTTAATTATCAGGTAAAGTACAACAATAATTGCAAAGGAGTCTATTAAAATATCACGAAGTGTAGGGTCGCGCCCCGGAGTAAAACCTTGGTGAAACTCGTCGGAAATCGCATATAAAACATTTACTATTAATGTATATTTAGCTGAAAGTTTTTCCCCCAGTTGGTAATTATAAAATGCCCTATATAAAAGTACTGTTAAAACGGAATAAACAAACAAGTGTGCACTTTTCTTAATAACAAAATCTTCCCAGTGGATTTCACTTGCACGTCCGGTTGGATTTGAAGAAAAAGAATAAATAACAAACGCCCACACAATAGCAGGAAACCAATATTTTGTAAATTTAATTATCCTGTCTTGTAAACTTTTCGACATTTTCCAAAGTTTTTAAATTTTCTTTCCGGCCTTTAAGTACAAGAAAAACCGCGCTACCAATAAAACCTATTCCTAAGATTATAAACAATACCGGAACAAATGGGAAATTTTTGCCACCGTTATCATTTTCCGAAGTTTCGGTTGGGATTGGTGTTGAGCTTAAAAGAGGATCCGTCGAACCCAATACCAACTCGTCACCTTCGGCCGGAGATTCTTCCGGTTCTGTTGGAGTATTGGTCGGTTTTTTGGTTGCCGTAGGTGTAAGCGTATTTGAGGGTTTCTGGGTAGGAGTTGGGGAGTTTGTCGGTGTGTTCGTTGGAACATTTGTAGGTGAGTTGGTCGGGACCGGAGTTGGAGTGGGACAGGGATCGGTAGCCAACTCCCCATTACTGGATCCTTTTGTGTTAGAAGCCAATCTGTCAATTGTATTCCCACCATCGGGAATTCTAGCTATCGAGCCTGTTTCAGAAGAGACGCACACACTATTGGATTTTCCATAAATAATTTTATTAATTTCAACATCGCTGTTGTTATAGAGAATAACTGTGTCACTCTCATTATCCAATCGCTGATATTGGCTTACAACGAAATAAATGTTAGGCCCCAATTGTGTCCCTTGTGGAATTGTCTCAAATACTCCAGCTTCATCACCAACTTTCCAACCTGATATGTCAACGGGAGTAGGAGAGAATAACTCTACCCAATCATATTTATCAGCAGGCTGGACAGAAATTTCATTAATCACAACCTGTGCTGCTGTTGGTTTTGTGCAAATGACAAACAAAAACACAATAAATGAAAGAGTATAACCAAACTTCAATCGTTTCATTAAATCAAGTTATATCACAACTTTCAGAAGTTTTTCCATGCGATATTTAATAATTTACATGAAGATAATAAGTTTCAATATTTCTAGTTACTAAAATTGAACCAGTCTGTTACTGTTTTTTAAACCTTCCTACATCTGTAGGATCAAACATTCCTCCCCTATCATACGGATTTCTTGATATCATTCTATTACACAATGATGCAACCGGGCAATCTTCATGTCTTCTATTGCTACACCCTACACTTCCAATCGTCCACAATGCTTCAGATACCTCTTGTGGTTTAAATCCATTCTCGTTACACAATTCAGTAAACATAGGAAGTAACACTTTATGTGTAATTGTGTGAGCTTGTACTGGCTCACTAAGCGGTATTGCATCAGTCTGAATTAACACTCGCGCTATCTGAAAATCAACGGGTACCCCAACTTCACCTGAGTTTTTTAGAACATATAATTCATACTGGTTAACCCATTGAACAAATAGTCTGGCAAGTTTAGGGCCATACCGCCTGAAGCCTGTTTTTTCGCTGCTCTTTGCCCTCGGGCGTACAACTAGAGCGTCGACAACTTTTACTGCATCGTCTTCGCACTCCCTAAAAAAATTTCTAATATCACCTTGGTGTTTTTCATTTAGTACACTCAAGTTGTGCATCCATTGGCCCAGTGCATTAACACTATAACCAGCAGGTCTAAAATAGTCTAAACATGCCTTCCTTAATACCCCATTAGGATCCGAAGTAGTCTCATTTATGGCAGTACTCGGATCAAAAATCCATGCGTAATCGTTTAACAGTTTTGCATCTGTTATTCGATTAAAAAATTGCCCCGTATTTTGTGCAATCACAAATGGCGTTGTCATAAACAGCGCATTTAAGCAAAACGCCTCATTATTGGTCTGAATGCCATATTTTTGTGCAATCTCAATAAACGGTTTTTCCGGTTGAAAGTTAGTCGCAAAAAAACCAGTTCTCGCTTCCCGTCCTGCTAAAGCTTTTTCTATTACCGATTTAGCTCTATCTTTGTCAATTTGATATCTCTGCTGTTCAATTCCCAATGCCGCTGATTCTAGCACATTCAACTAAGGATTTATTAATAAAGAATTTGAGGCTAAGAAATAAATTAAAAGGTTATACAAGGGATTATCCCTTGTGGGTACACTATAAAACAGATTATTGTCGGTTCTAACTAATCAGTAATTCACATGAAGATAATAAGTTTCGATTTCTGAATCGTCGTGATCAACGCGGACATAACGAAGTCTGCATCCACCCGATCCTGAATAAGATCCACGGTAAAGCGTACCTGTTTTTACTGCTTTTATATCTGTGCTTGATGCACTGTCAACATCGATTCCATTATGAGATGAATATACCCGACCAACCCAAGTATTTCTTACAGCCCAAGTGGAACCGTACCCCTGTGTAAATTTCACCTTTGCATTAATCGGCCAATCCCAACTCCCTCCTGGATTAAATGAGTCCCCATCGCCGCTTCCGCAACTACTTCCCGAACAATTTTCAAAATCAATTCCGGGTTTTAGATACGAAAATGGGTTTTGAACATTCGCCCCATCTTTTACAATAAAGTGTGTATGCCTCCCGCTGGAGTTACAAGATGGTCCGTCAATAATTGAAGCGATTCTCGCACCTGCAGAAACAGGCCCTACCTTTTCTTCCTCACCCCGACCCGAAATAATTGCCTGGATTGCTTCAAATTCGCTCTTTGCGGAAGCGAGTAACTGTTGATATTTTTTCTCGTCATTTTTAGTCTGCGTCAAAAGCGAGGCCTTAGCATTTTTTTGCGACGCCAAATTTGCCCTTTGTTTCTCAAGGTCGGCTTGTAATTTTTCCTGATCGGTCTTTTGGGTTTTATAAAGGTCCTGGGCGTTTTGAAGTCTATTAAGCAAATCCATATCGTCATTTTGGATTCTTTTGAGATAGTGGTAACTTGATACTGCCTGATTCAAATTCGGAGCAGTTACCAATAAATACAATGGTTGACCTAAGATTGCCATTTTGTAAGTTTGGACAGCCCTTTCGTTAAAAGCGGTGGTCAGGGAAGTCAAAGATTCGCCAAGCCGGTCAATCCGTCCTCCCAACAGGTTAATTTGTTCTTCTGTTTGTGCAATTTTAAGCTGCGTCAGTTTTATTTGTGTATCAAATTGAGCTATTTGGTTCTGCAAAGTACTGGCAGCACTCGTTAATCGTGCAAGTTCTTTCTCGTACTGCTCAATATCATTTTTTAATTTTGTAAGTTTTTCTTCTTCGCTTTGGGCAAGCAGCACTTTTCCATTAAATCCGGTATTGGAGACTTGTTGGCTATAAAAAACCGCGAAAAAGAAAATAAAAAGAAGAAGTGTAATTTTTCGTGTCATCGTTTTTTCTTACTCTTCGCTCTTGAAACAGCCAAATAGCTGCCCGTAAGAGAAAGAATAAATCCAATCAAGATTTCAACCGCAAATAATACTAAAAATAAAAGGAGAAGCGACATTGTATCTTTGGGTAGAATCGGAATATCTTTAAAATAAGATACCAATGTCGGAGTTGTATAAAGTGTCAGAAGAAGCGACACAAACCATCCCATAAAAACTCCTATCACCGAATATAGAATCGCCTCAATTATTATTGGGCTTCTGATAAAACCGGGGGTTGCTCCGATTAACTCCAGTATTTCAATTTCCCCACGCCTGGCAGTCATACGCATCCCTATAATTATCATAAGAACTAAAAATGATGTCGATGCCAAAAGAATAGCGAAAGCCGCGCCTCCGGCACGAAGATAAAACGTTACTTTTCGAAGACGGCTGATAACATCATCAAGAGTTTTTTCCCCTCCCAAACTTGCGGTAAAGCCAACCTGATCAATTACGGGATATTTTTTAATATCTGTGATTACTTCCTGGGCAAAACTCAAATCTGTCAAAGATAATTCTATGCTTGGAGGGAATATCGACGGGCTCACCAACTCTGACAACAATGGATTTTCCTCTGTTGCCTTTTTATAAATCTCCAGTGCCTGTTCTTTTGAAACAAATGTAACTTTCGATACCCGAGAATCTACTTTGAGCTTATCGGAAAGAGCGTTTATATCAGCATCAGCTGCATCGGATTTTAAAAATGCAATTACTTGCGGCCTTGTCTCAAAATATTGAAGTATTTTATCGGACGAGTAAGTAAGTACGGCCAACGTGCTGATTACAAAAAAAGTAATCGATAATACCAAAATTGCCGACATCGCCTGAAACGGCGATCTTCTTATAGACTTCCAAGCTGTTTTAAATTGATTACCCATAATTAAAGAGTATCATGCCATACCAGTAACTTCAGCTGGTTTCTTTTTCTTTTTTAATTTTTTCTTGTTGTGTTTTTTCTTCGCGTGTTCAATTATCTTATCTACGTCATTTGCTTTTGGTTCTTCCTCATCCGGCTTTGCCACGTCCAGGCTTGGCGGTAAATCGTCAACGGGGCGAGAAACAGGTGGTGATTCCAATCCAACTTTTTCTGTATTAACGCCTTCCAAAATCTCGGGCTTCTGTGCTGCACTCTCATCAACTACGTTTAATTGTTCACCGATTTTATCATCGTTTTTCTCCTCTTCCTTATCCCTCTTTTGCTCACTCTCAATCTCTCTCTCAATCTCAACCCCCATGTCTTTAAAAACCACCCCATCTTTCAGCTCAATCGTCCTTTTTTTATACTTCTTTACAACCTGCATATTGTGAGTCGCCATAATTATGGTTTTCCCCTCATGATTAATAAGATTAAAAAGCTCAATCATTTTATCTGCCGTTTCCCAATCAAGATTTCCTGTCGGCTCATCAGCCAATATAATTTTTGGATTAACAACTAAAGCCCGTGCAAGTGATACTCTTTGTAGCTCTCCTCCGGAAAGTTGATTTGGGAAAAGTTCCGATCTGTCAAAAAGCCCGACGAGATGAAGTACATGATCAACCCTTGCGTCCCAATCTTTTTTCGGAAGGCCGATTACAGCCAGTGCTACCTCAACATTTTCCCGAACTGTCCGCTCCGGAAGAACTTTGAAATCCTGAAAAACAACCCCAATTTGCTGCCGAAGTTCAGGTATTTTTTTTCGGGGTAATTTTGCAATATCATTCCCGTCCAGAATAATTTCCCCTGCATCCGGATAAATTTGGCGCAAAATACATTTAAGAAGTGTAGTCTTTCCGGCACCCGAAGCTCCGGTAATATAAACAAACTCACCCTCATCAATCTTAAAATCAATATCACGAAGTGCAACAATGCGGCCGAACTTTTTTGCTATATTTTTTACTTCTAAAATTAAGGGCATATTTATGAGTCCTTTTAGGATATCAAAACATTAGCTTTCCGACAACCCGAAGATAACGCCGAACTACAGCTGATTTCAAAACCTGTACGAATTGCTCAGTAATTCGGGAAGATGTTTTGAACTCAGATGCTATAAGCTGCAGAGCCTCAAAACCGATAGGTTTTGAAATAGCTTCTACTCTGTAATTTTAATTTTCACCACATCCATCAACCACGGAGCATTTACAGAAGATATTGTTTCTCCCCATATTTGTACTTTTTTATCAATATATTTATCCAGATCAATCGCTGTTGAAGTCAGATAAACAAACCTGCTCGGGTTATTATCACGCTCAATATGATGAGTTCCTTCACCTTTAATTCCCCCCTCAACCAATTTACCTTCCGCATCCTGATATTTTACAGCTTCATCAAGCTGACCCTCTTCGTTAGCATCCGATTTTTTGGCCGTCTCACCGCTTTGTGATGTTTTCTCACTAGAGTTCGAGCTTGTTCCTGCTTTTGTCCCCGACAAAAACCATCCTGTCGCAACTCCCAATCCAACAACAAGAAATGCAACCACAACTATCATCATGTTTGATTTAGTAGACTCCTTTGTTCCAGGGAACTTTTTCAACACAGGAGGTTTTTGCGGCTCAAGTACAGGATTTACAGTATTGTGTTCAGGTTGTTTCGGAATATCAACTTCCATACTTTATTAATATAGCACAGGAAATCTAATAAAGTTAAGTGGTTAAAACAAAACAATTTATACTTAATACCTAATACTTAATTCTTATTACCTATTTTCAGCTCCTCTTCAATAAAACCATCTAAATCCCCATCCAATACCGATTCTGCATTCCCTACTTCATAATCCGTCCTTAAATCTTTAACCATTTTATACGGGTGAAGGACATACGAGCGGATTTGATTTCCCCAGGAAGCCGGTCTGTATTCGCCCTTAATATCGGCAATATTTTCTTCTCTTCTTTTTGTTTCTAACGCCCACAGTTTTGCACGAAGTAAATTTAGCGCATACATTCGATTCCGTTCCTGGAACCGTTCTGTTTGTGCTGTGACTACAATTCCGCTCGGTTTGTGAGTCAACCTTACTGCAGTTGAAACCTTATTTACATTTTGTCCTCCGTGTCCCCCTGATCGGTAAAATTGCCAATCCAAATCTTCGTCATTCATTTGAACTTCAGGCAGGTCAGCCTCATCAAATTCCGGCAGAACTTCAACTAAAGCAAAAGAAGTCTGTCGCAGCTTATCAGCATTAAAAGGAGATTGCCGGACTAATCTATGCGTTCCACCCTCACCTTTTAAATATCCGTAAACGTAACTTCCGCTTACGCGGAAAGTTATACTTTTAAAACCCGCTTCTTCACCCGGAGACGCTGCGATAGTTTCCAGATCCCAGCCTTTTCGTTCGCAAAAGCGTGAGTACATTCGAAAAAGCATTGAGCTCCAATCCATCGCCTCTGTCCCTCCCTGTCCGGCGTGAATCGTAACTAGCGCATTTTTCTTGTCAAACGGACCTGACAAATAAGATTTAATTTTAAATTTTTCAAAGCGTTTTTGAAGCGCCGCAAACTCTTTTGACAAATCGGAATTATCTTCATCTTTTGTCAATTCAGCCAAAATTTGGATTTCGTCTTTCAGCGATTTAAACTCCTCGATCTCGTTCTTCAAATCCCCCAACTCCTGCATTATTGCCCTCGCATTTTCCTGATCATCCCAAAGATTAGGGTCCGTTGATTTGGCTTCCAATTCTTTCAACCTCATCTGCTTATCTTCCAAGCCAAAGTTATTAACCAATCCACCAAAATCCTCTTGAAGTTTATTTATTTCTGAACTTGAATCATTCATAACTTAAAAAGTATACAGCACGGGAATTATTTGCAGATATAATCTTTCACTTTTTCACCTTCTTTATCACTTAAACTTTCATAATCAGTAACAACACTTTTGTAACTTGCTTTTTCGTCGCTTGCTCCCATAACAGTCACAAATTTATTCCTGCCAATATCGATTATTGTACTTATGGGTTTCGGGGCGTTTTTCCAACCCAGAATTTCGGTAAACATGGTTTTGCCAAAAACCATCAACAACCCTTCGAATAAAATTGCAATTATAAAACCCCAAAATATCATTGCTAGCGAGGGTTTACTAACAGACCAGTGGACATACTCATAACGCAGTCTTGCCAAACTCAAAAGAAGTAGAAATACCAATACAACTATTGCCCCAGCCATCCAATATCTTGGCTCAACAGAAATTCCTTTAAATTCGTAAACTCCAAATGGTTTATTTAAGAATTTAATTAACGGTTGAAGTCGCTCCATAACTAAATGATATCACAGTAGGCATTAAGTTGTAGGTAATAGGTAATAAGAAGTAGGTTCTAGGCTATAAGTATTAAGAAGCTTACAAATTACTCTACTTTCAGAAGTTCGATTTCAAAAATTAACGTCGCATTTGGAGGAATATCGGCACCTGCCCCCTGCTCACCATATCCTAGCGAAGACGGAATCGTCAGTTTTCGCATCCCACCGACTTTCATGCCCAAAAGTCCCTGATCCCAACCTTTGATTACTTTACCTTCTCCGACTTTAAAAGAAAAAGGTTGGCCGCTATCATACGAAGAATCAAACTGCTTTCCGTCTATAAGCGTTCCTTTGTAATTTACGGTAACAGTATTGCCGTTTTTGACATCAAGCCCGGTCCCAATTTTCAGATCTTCGATTTTTAACTCGGTAACAGTATCCATATTTTGAACTACATTAACTTCCGGCTTGGCTTCTCCATTTTTCTTATAAATTACTTTATCTAATAAGCTAACTCCAATAATAACAGAGCCGGCTAAAATTAAAAACAGGCTAATCTGTCCAATATTTTTCCAATTGAATCCGATTTTATAATCCTCCATTTTGCTTTATCATTTTACATTATTACTTTTTCCAATCAAGATGCTACTTTTCCTGTATTTTGATTTAGCCTTCCAATGTTATTACCTATAACCTACTACCTACAACCTATATCCTACTTCCTACTCCTATTTTGCTCCCTAATTTTTTCCATCAAAATTGAATAAAAACGCAGGTTATGAATTGTTGCCAGCCTTCCGGCTGTAAAATCTCCGATTTTAAACAAATGCGCAAGATAGCCCCTTGAATATCTCGTGCAGGTAACACAATCGCAAGCTTTCGAAACAGGGCTTAAATCGTCAAGGTATTTTGTCTTATCTGGTGTATAAAATGAGTAAAAATCAGGGCTTTTGATATTAATTTCTTCAATTGAGTCCGCATTATAAACATACATTCGCTTATGCCGCGCGTCACGGGTCGGAAGTACGCAATCAAATATCGTATAACCTAGCTTAGACAGAGCTACTATATCTTCGGGTTTTCCTACTCCAAGGGCATAAAGCAATAGTCCACCAGGGGTGTTGTCTGCAACAAACTTTGATATATCGTGATTAACCATCCCCTTAATTTTTTCCTCTCCCCCGTAGCCGAAGCCATCAAATCCCAAATCAACCAAGGCATCTATACAATACTTCCGTAAGCGTTTATATCTTCCTCCCTGAATCACTCCTAGAATATAAGGCCGGTTTTTTTTGGTAAGCTTTTTCTTTACACAAATATTTTCGAATTCTTTTTTAGATTTTTCTGCCCACAAAATTGTTCGCTTTACCGATTCCATGTTTTCATCTTCAGCTGCACCGGGCGCGTCAAAATCGTCCAAAACTACGACCATGTCGCTACCCAATTCCATCTGAAAACGAACGGAGTCTTCCGGAGTTAGTGTGAGGTATCCTTTTTTCCCGTCTATTTTAAAATGAGCACCCTCGTCGTCAACATATCCCACCCCTGGATTTTTCTTGATCATACTCCCAACTTGAAATCCTCCTGAATCGGAAATGATCGCCCCGTCAAAATCCATAAATGGCCCTATTCCGCCGGCCTTTGACAATATGTTTTTATTCATATCTTTCCAAAGATGAAATGTATTGACCAATATTCCATTAGTTTTCGTTGCTTCCAAATCACTCGTATCAAGAGATCTTATAACTGCCCTTGTAGCGTCAGGAAAAAATACAGGCAAAGGAAGCTTCCCGTTTTTATATTTAAAAAATTTGGGTTTAATAGTCCTTAACATATCTCGACCATGTTTAGATTAATAATATGAAATTTATTTTGTCACAAAATCTCTACGTATAATTTAATTCTATATTCCATATACTTTATTCTAAATACTAAACTGTTGGGGTTGGTGTAGGGGTTTTTGTAGGAGTAACGGTTACACTCCCTGTTGTTGTCGGAGTTGTAGTTACCGATCCTGTGGGTTTAGCTGTCGGCGTAACAGTTGCTTTTGCGGTTGGAGTAGCGGTGTGACCCTTTGGAAAACCTGTGATTATTTGTATGTCTGACCCGCTTGGCGCTCCGCTTGCAGTTTTTACTTCTTGATATGTTTTATTTAGCTCTGCCAATATTTCATCTTTGATAGATGTCGGAACACTTGACGCAAATTTTACTTCCGTCGTTTCATAATCTTTGCTACTTGCGTTCCCTGTTTTAATATCGGTGTAACCAAGTTTTGTAAGTGCTGTTTTAACATTACCGGCTAACCCCGAAATACTTGTTCCATTTAACACTTCAATACTTATTTCTTTTTTATTTACCTCACCTGCTGTTGGAGTGGGCGACTCGGATGCTTGGGTTGGAGTTATTGTTGTCCCTTCTTCCGAAACTTCGTCGGATACGGAGCTGGGTTTGGTCAATAAAAAGTAACCTCCACCTGCCAATAGCAAAAATACCAAAACGACAACAATTATTAGAGGGAGTTTTTTGCTTTTCTTTTCTTCTTTACGGGCTTCTGGAAATCCTACATCACTTCTTTGGGGATTCAAACTGTTGTTCTGTGCCTCGTTTTCCATTATTGCCTGTAGTATATTGACAAATTTTTATAAAGTCAACCTAAAAGTTTAAAATTAAATCCGAGCCATGTGAAGTGCTCCAAGAAGTCCCGCTTTATCTCCCAAACTTGATTTAACTATATTTGCCGGATAGGGGTAATTCTTTGATAATTTTAGAAGTAAATTGTTTAAATTTTCTATCTTATATTTTTCCTCCTCAATTAGTCCCCCACCCAAAATTACAATTTCGGGTGACCAGTGAACAATTGTGTTATGAATACCTATTGCCAAAATACGCTCGTTTTCAGCCCAAATCTTTCCGTCTGTAACACGCCTGGCGTCTACACCAAATCTAATTTTAAAACCCCCTCCCGAAACCAAATCCCCCAAATCAGTTAAATTAGTTGTGTCCATAATCTGATGACCGGGTTCAAAACCTGTATTTCGAACATCAATTGCTCCATCAACGATTCTTGCTCCCCCAAGTCCTGTACCAACTGTTAAATAAGCAACTATTTTATAGCCTTTGCCCACTCCATAAACAGCTTCACCTAGACCCTCCAAAGCGGCATCATTATCCAAATTTATTCTGCACTTAAATTTGTCCGTAAAAATCTGGGAAATGTTTCTATTTTTCCAGTCAGGCAGGTTATACGAATCCAGTAGAATTCTCCTTTCCTTATCAAAAATTCCTGCAATACCTCCGGAAATCTTGTCTATACTTCCCATCTTTGAGAATTTGTCGTACATGAGAGATATTTGCGCTAATGCTTTATCGAATAAAACCGGAGTGTCAACAATTTCGATTCCATCAATATTTACTCCGTCAACTGAAGAAGAAAATCTCATTTTTGTCCCGCCGATATCAAACAAAAAGTACATATACCTATCTTTTTAAAATCAATTCACGGATTTTATTTAATAGCGAATCCGGATCTTTTATTTGTTTATTGGCATCATCCCAGTCAAAATTTCCCCGAACGTACTCCCGGAAATCTGTCGGGGAATTATTAAGTTTAGCATTTCGCATTCCAATTTCGTTTCCGTAATAAATGATTGGTACACCAGGTAAATCAAACTGTTGCTGGAATGCCCAGAGAATTTTCTCGGGATTACCAATGCAAATTTCAGATAACCTCGCGGCAAAACTGGAGCTCCCTTCGTGACCAAATTTATCCATCAGGCCGCCTTCATCCGCCAACTTCTTTTTTTTATAATCGTCAGAAAGGAAAAATAAATCTACGCTATCGTGATTTGTTAGAAAAATCCCCCAACGACAAAGCTCACCAATTCCGTCAGACTCTTCCCAAACTTTTTTTACACCCGATAAATCGCCGTCAGATATTGCCGATAAAATATTTGAGGCTAACGGAAAATTGATAACTATTTGACATTCGTCCTGATATCCGAAAAAAGTTTTCGCTTCATTCGGCCACCCACCGGATTCTGCCATAAAAACTGCATTTGGATATTTAATATTAATATCCGTTCTGATTCTTTTTAAAACTTCATGAGTTTGGGGCAGTGCAAAGCAGTTTGTATTATCGCGTTTTATTAAACGCGAAACCGCATCAAGCCTGAATCCGTCAACTCCCCTGGAAAGCCAAAATTCCATAACATCGGACATTGCCTTGTATACTTCCGGGTTATCCCAATTCAAATCTGGCTGCTGGGGATAAAAGCTAGCATAATAATAATCTTTTGTCACGTCATTATAAATCCAGTTACTTTTTTTAATATCACTAAAGTGTACGAATGCTTGGGAAAATTTATCGTTATTATCGCTCCATAGATACCAATTTCGTTTAGGACTTTCCGGTGATGTTCGCGCATCTAAAAACCAAGGATGCTTATCTGAAGTATGATTTAAAACAAGATCAATTATTACTTTAAGATTTTTACTGTGAGCTTCCTGCACAAATTCATAAAAATCCACGAGTGTTCCCAGATCATCTCTGACCGAAGTAAAATCAGATATGTCATATCCGCCGTCAACCATAGGTGAGGGGTAATGAGGCAATATCCACAGAGTATTAACACCCAGATAGTTTAAATAATCCAGCTTTTCTATTAATCCCCTGAAATTTCCTGCAAACTTATCAACATAAACTTCATAAATTATTGCGTTGGTCCACCATGGATTATTATTTGAATCCATATTTTCTTTAGCTTACAGCCACTGATTTTGCCCACTTTTTTTGAAGCGCTATATGCTCAATATGAGTTTGATTAAGTTTTTCATTAACCCGCAATTTCAGGTCACTTGCTGCATTCATGTATGAAATAAAAGCGTCATATGGAGATTCATAAGGATTGAAATATTTATGAACGTCACCGTCCGAAAACCATTTTGTACACATGTAATAAAAATGATCCGATGTTTGCATTTTTCTCCAATCGTCTAAAAGCCTGGCATCACGTGTCTTATTAATTTCACGCTCCATCGAATAAATATAATCAATTGCGCTCTTTTGGATTTGGTTACCAACCCAGGCTGACAAATCCCGTTCTGTATCTGCCCAAGTTACAACATAAGGCACATCTACTTCGTCCATAGTTGGATACTTCTTGCAGGCTTCGGTAGGTGTTACAAAATCATTGTCGGGATGTTTCAGAATTTCCCCTGGCATGTTTTCCAAAAAATCAAAAATACCATGCTCTTTCCATTGATGCTCACCGAAAGTTTCGTAATCCATAAAAAGATTTACTACATCACCGTTTCCGTTTATTTGATTAACCCAAGATGCAAATTTCGGAGCGGTTAGAGGAAACTCCGGCCAGGATTTTTGCGAAAAGCGAAAAGCTATATCATCCGACAACTTATAATTTTTCAAAAGTAATTTAATTTTCGTAGTACCTTGCGGCTTATATAAAAAATTAGGACTTCTCCATCCCAAAAACGAATCCCATCCTTCGGCCAAAATCCCCAGATATTTTTTATCAGCCCAGTGAGCCAAATCATTATTATATGCAAGCTCTGTATTTCGAAAAACTTTCGGAGTATAACCAAAAAGCTTTTTTATTGTTTTTTCGTGCAGTACGACCTGGCTTTCAAACTCATGCCGGGAATAAAAAAATGAAAGCGAATGGTAATAAGTTTCGCCTAGAATTTCAACTTTCCCAGTCTTTACTAATTTCTGAAAAGATTCCAATACTTCAGGTGCGTATTTCACAATCTGCTCCAAAAATACTCCCGAAAAAGAATAACTGGCTTTGAATTCTTTGTGTCTTTTCAGAAGTTTTAGAATCAGCTCATTAGCGGGTAAATAGGATTTTGCAGCTACTTTGCGAAGAATTTTTTTATTATTTAAAGATGAATCCCCTTCGTCATTAAAATATTCGTGAGAATTCCCCATGTCAAACACGCGGTATTTTTTAATCCGCAGCGGCTGATGAACTTGGAAGTACAAAACTACTGATGACATAAATTATTGTGCTAAATCCTGATAAACGTGCAGACATTTATCTGCCGACCTATCCCAGCTGATATTTGGCAGTTCTTTTTTCGATTCGTCTTTTAAAACTGTCAAAAGTGCGGGGTAACGGATCGCGGAAATTACTTTATTTGCAATCTCATCAATATCCCAAAAATCAGTTTTTAGAACATTTGATACAATTTCCGATACTCCGGATTGTTTTGACAAAAGAACTGGGGTTCCGTTTCCTATTGATTCCAAAACCGTTAAACCGAACGGCTCAGACACTGAGGGCATAAGATAAATGTCTGCGGTCTGGTATATTCTGTGTTTGTCTTCGCCTTGTAAAAATCCCGTAAATATAAAGTTGTTCATAATTCCAAGGTTCACCGCTTCGGAAAGCATTTGCGAAAACATATCTCCGTTACCCACAACCACAAATATTACTTTTTTCTCGTAATCTAAGATTCGCTTTGCTGCCCGGACAAAATATTCAGGTCCTTTCATCAGCGTAATCCGTCCCAAAAATAAAACTATTTTGTACCCTGCAGACTTATAAAATTCCAAAGTCGGAGGAAGCTTTTCTTTCTCGAAAAATGATGCGCCATTATATACAACTTCGATTTTTTCAGGACTTACATCATAACTTGTATTTAAAATATTTCTCTGCATTTGACTAATTGCAATAACCTTATCGGCACTTTGCACACCTAATTTTTCTATTTCGAAGACCGTCTGGTTGGGACTGTTTCCCCCAGTCCTATCAATTTCTGTTGAATGAACTTGGGCAACAAAAGGTGCATTGGTCGCTTCCTTGGCGGCAATTCCGGCGGGGAAAGTAAACCAGTCGTGACTATGAATAATGTCGGGAACAGCTTTTTGTGCAATCTCTTTTATCCTTTTGGCATATTTCAATGCCCCGGCAACATAACCGCTAGGTGCATCTTTTATTTTAAACTTCTTACCTTTCACCCAAACCTCATATGACTGATACGCTTCGTTAACCAAATCAGTCCCTTCCTCGGCAACGTTTGCAAAAACCAAATTCATAAAATCAAAATGTAAATCAACTTTCTGGGGTAACACAAAAGTAACATTAGTTCCTTTTTTTGCCAAAGCTTTAGAGAGCCCTAAACAAGCCTCTCCAAGACCTCCGGAATTAAAAGGGGGAAGCTCCCATCCGATCATTAAAACATTCTTTGCCATTATAATGTACCGCTACAATGTGTACGGACTTATTCATAATAATCCTATTTGAAGAAGCTATGGAAGTAGCAATTTAGCCTCATGTACCGCTGGATTGTAAGAAATATTTAACCGGTTTTCTTAACAACTTTATATTCTTCTTTACCGCTACCGGGAATTATATCTATCGAGTCACCGTCTGCGACATTTCCTGAAATCATTTCTTTCCCAATCAAATCAGAAATTACTAAATCGACTATTCTTCTCATTGGGCGGGCACCAAATGCCGGATCATAACCATCAGTTGCTAATTTTTCTATCAAAGAATCGGTAACATTTAGTATAATTCCTTTATTTTTCAAATTTTTTGCATATTTATCCAAAATTAATTTTGCTACCTTCTTTAATTCCGGTCCCTCAAGAGGTTCATAAACAATCACCCCATCAAAACGATTTAGAAGCTCAGGCGTAAAAATAGCATTTTCCAAAACAAAATTTACAACACTTTTTTGTAGCTCCTCCCCACGGATGCCGCTTCCGACAAGTTTTCTTATATATTCAGCAGCGGCATTCGAAGTCCCTATAATAAATAGATTTCCCGCGCCAACTCTTTTTCCGAAAGCATCTGTGATATAACCTTCATCCAGAACCGTCAAAAATAAATTAAAAATATCTCTCGAGGCTTTTTCAAATTCGTCCAGTAAAAGAAGGCTTGCAGGTTTATTTTTTATAGCAGTAGTTAATGCACCTGGTGTGTTTCTACCTTGCGAGCCGATTAACCGCTCAAACCCCTCTTTCCCTGCATATTCCGCCATATCAAAGCGAAGGATTTGTTCCTCGCTGCCGTAGTAAACTTTTGCCAATACTTTCGCCGTTTCGGTTTTTCCGACTCCGGTCGGGCCCAAGAAAAGAAATGATCCGATAGGACGCTTGTTTTCGGAAACCCCCAATGTTTTTGCACGCAAACTCTGTGCGATTTGCTTTACAGCTAACTCCTGATCTACTAAATTCTCATGAATTATATTTTCCAAGTCCCCTAATTTTGTTTTTTCTTCTGAAGTTAAGCGTGCCAAACTAATACCTGTTTTCTCGGCAAATACTGCATTAACATCATCAGCTTCAACTACCTGTTTTTTACTTTCTTCAACAAAAGTAACTACCGCGTCGAGTAACTCCAGGGCTTTTTCAGGAAAAGGAGTGTCTGTAATATAGCGGTCAGACTCGTTTAGAATTTTACGAAGTGCCGTTATCTCAATTATCAGATTCTTTTTGATCTCCAAGGTTTTTGCCCACTCAACTAAAATTTCATAAGCTTGTTCCTTCGATGGAGGTGTTACTTCAATCCGTTCAAAATATTTTCGAAGTCGTGAGTTTGGAGCAATAAAGCGTTCGTATTCAACATTCGTAGCAACGGCAATAATTTTAAGTTCACCCCGTCCCATAGCAGCTTCAAAAGTATCCGTAAAATCAAAGCCTTCAACATCGGAGTGAATCAACCTGTGAAGATCGCGGATCATAAGTACTATATTTCCGGCATATGCCGCTTCATCAAGAATTTGGGTAAGCTGGGTTTTTTTCTTGTTAATATCCATTGATTCGGAGAGAATAAAATTGTAATCAAATTCCAAAACCCGCTTATATGCCATTTTGCTCCCGAATTTTCCGGTTGCTGCACGGTTCGCAAACTCCAACACCACCGTCTTTTTCCCAACTCCCGGATCCCCCGTTAAAACAATACTTCTGTCAACAGAAAGCTCTCTATACATTCGATTCACAATTTCCTCTCGCCCGATTAACCTATGAGAAAAAGATTGCGGAGCCGAAAGATCGGTTGAATATTGATTAAGTGTCGGAGTATAACCGAAAAGAACTTCCAAACCGATGCTCGGACGCCCTAATTCATCGCTTCCCAAAAAAGACTCGTCCTCTTTTTTCTTATCCCACATTTTTGCAACGGTTATGAGATCTTCTTTGACAAGTCCCAACTTTCGTAGTCTCTCGTCTTCAAATGACCCTTTTTCCAAAAACCAATTCACCACATCAGAAAAATTCTTTGCAGCTAAATTATTTAAATCAAGCTTGTCAGAAGTTATGGCAGAAGATAAAGAGTCGTACGAAAGTCCTAAATGATTTAAGAAAAATAATCCCGGTTCACTGTTAAATAAAACTTGCAAAGGATTATCCCTTGTAGTTTTAACTTTAAACATCAAGTCCCGCATAACAATATCAGGTCTTTTATTGTATTTTGTATAAACAGGCCACGAAAAAAATGGGATTAAAACCCAAAATATAAATCCGAAAACACCAGCAAAAAAAGTTACAACTAGTAGAACAATTCCTACAAAAAATAGAGTGATTCGCACTCCCGCTCCGACAATACGGGAAACCATATTGAAAGTCAGCGTCTGAAAAAATCGGTTAAGATCAAATCCGGGCTTATTATCAGACATTATCATCCGTTTCCAGGGAGCAAAAAGAGTCCGTAGAAGTAAAGGGAGTGAAAAATAATGGCGGATCCATTTGAACTGTCGCATCCAGCTTTCAATGTAATAATTTACCCCAAAACTGTAATGCCACGCTAAAAATTCCATCAATTCATATTAGCAAATATATCGACGTATTTGTATGAATGATAGAATTTAGAAATGAAAGCACGAAGTGATGTATACGATACTTATTGGAAAACGGCTTACGAACGTCAGGAAATATTTTTTAAAAAAATAAACGGCTTTAATCCTCCTTTTACAAACGATCCCATCTTTGATCATTATAAATTTTGTAATGTATACAGAGCATGCGACCGTGTATCTCAATTTCTAATTAAGGATGTAATTTATTCACAAACTCTATCTTCTGAAGATACCGTCTTCAGAATTTTTCTTTTCCGTCTTTTAAACAAAATTGAAACTTGGAATGCATTGGAAAAAAAACTCGGAAATATTTCTATTAAAGATTTCCGATTTGATAAATATTGCCAAGCATTAGAAGAAATAAAATCTAAACAGCCGATTTACGGAAATGCTTTTATCTTGTGTGCAAATAAAGCCTTTGGGTTCGATCAAAAACACAAAAATCATCTAGCACTACTGGAAATGATTTTCAAAAATGAAAAAGGATTACATAAACTTCTAAATTCAGAAAGTCTTAGGGGGTTGTTTGAAAACTTAAAAAGCTTTCCTTTAATCGGAGATTTTATGGCGTATCAAATTGCAATCGATTTCAACTACTCAGAAGTTTTTAACTTCGATGAAAACGATTTTACGATTGCCGGACCCGGGGCTGTTCGCGGGATAAAAAAATGTTTCGTCGATACAAACGGAAAAAGTTATGGCTACATCATTAAGTATATGGTTGATAACCAGGATAAAGAGTTTGACCGGCTAGGGTTAAAATTTAATAATCTCTTCGGACGCAAATTACACTCAATAGATTGTCAGGGATGGTTTTGTGAGACTGACAAGTATTGCCGTGTTAAGTTTCCACAGCTTACCAGCAGTCGCAAGAAAATTAAATCTGTTTATAAGCCAAAAAACGAAAAATTAAATCTATTCTTTCCACCCAAATGGAAGCTCATTGTAAATAATTTCTTATAGAGATTGTCGGATTTTGCAGCATTTAGTAAAAATTTCCTACTACAAAAAATAAAATTGTGCTAAACTTTCGTTGATTATATGAGCAAGTATTCGTGGTTTACTGATTCAATCCAAAACTTACAAGACGAAGGTTTTTATAACACCCCAAGAATTATCGATAGTCCGATCGGAGCGGAAATTTTAATTGGAGGTAAAAAATATTTAAACTTTGCCTCTAATAATTATCTCGGGTTTGCAAATGACCCAAGACTTATAAGGGCAGCCAAATCTGCAATTGAAAAATACGGAATCGGGCCAGCCGCAGTGCGGACAATCGCGGGAACAACAACTCTCCATCAGGAGTTGGAAAAAAGGCTAGCCGAATTTAAAAAGGTCGATGACGTTGTAGTTTTTCAATCAGGATTTACGGCAAATCTGGCAGTTATCCCGACTATTGCAGTCGAAGGTGATCTGATTTTTTCGGATGAATTAAATCACGCAAGTATTATCGATGCCTGCAGACTCTCAAAAGCGGAAGTGGTGCGGTATTTGCATTTAAATTCATCTGATCTTGAAGAAAAATTAAAGAAAGCCAAAAATATTGGCAAAAAAATTATTGTTACCGACGGAGTTTTCTCAATGGATGGGGATATTGCCCCTCTTCCGGAATTAGCAAAATTGGCCCAAAAATATGAAGCACTGCTAATAGTTGATGACGCACACGGTGAAGGGGTTTTGGGAAAAAACGGAAGAGGCGTGGTTGATCATTTTGGTTTACATGGAAAAGTCGATATCGAAGTCGGAACTTTAAGTAAAGCCTTCGGTGTAGTCGGTGGATTTGCGGGTGGCAAAAAAGAAATAATCGCTTGGCTAAGG
>LBVN01000002.1 GCA_000993115.1 Candidatus Woesebacteria bacterium GW2011_GWB1_38_8b | reverse complement strand
TTTCTGGCAGTAATAAACTTCACTCCCACGAAAATGTACAAAATTGTAAATAATGATATTGAAAAAACTAATACCATTACTTTAATGAAGCGGTTATTGTCATTTAATTTTTCAAGTTCAGTATTATCCATGAATTCAGTTTAGTTACTTTAAAGCCTACTTCATCCTAGCAAAAAAGCGCACAGATATCCAAATTATTTGATATAGTCATATTAAAACAAAATGTCAGAACTGACATTTTGTTTGGCAAGCTTAGAATTCCTATATATCAAACTAAAAAAACAAAGATTAAAGCTGGTATTCTGTTTTAAGTTTGCTATAAAATGGTTAGTGTTAATCAAGCTTTGAATATTTGATATGAAAATTAAAGCAAAATTAATTATTCTTATTTTTCCGATATTTTTTCTGGTTTTTCTGGCGATTTCACTTTTTCTTTGGTGGACAATCAACACAAAATCCCCGTCTAATGATCCTACGAAAATCAGTTTTTTGATTCCTAAAGGAAAGTCGGCAAGTGAGGTTGGATCAAGTTTATATAAGGCTGGTTTAATAAAAAGCCCGTTGGCCTTCAAAATCTACGTTCAGGTAACCGATAAATCAAAAAAAATTAATACGGGTGAGTTCGAGCTCTCAAAAAACATGAGTCTTTATGAAATAGTTGACAGATTGGGTAAAGGCCCGGTTGAAATCTGGTTAACAATTCCGGAAGGACTACGAAGGGAAGAAGTAGTAGAAAAAGTTTTGGTTCAGCTTGGAGTTGCTGATGTAAAATTTAGAACTAACTTTTTAACGGCCTCAAAGGGTCTGGAAGGGCAGCTTTTTCCGGACACTTATTTATTTGCGAAAGATGTATCCGCAGAAAGAGTGGTAAAAGTTATGAACGATACTTTTGAGAAGAAATTTGTGGAGTTAACAGGTAGTGGCGGGATAAGAACAAAAAACGAAATTGTTACCATGGCATCGATAATCGAAAGGGAAACAAAAACAGATGAAGAGCGGCCAATAGTTGCAGGTATTCTTTGGAAAAGACTTGATACGGATGGCTGGTTAATTCAGGCGGATGCATCTGTGCAATACGCTGTCGCAAGCGCAAAATGCAGCGCCAATTCCAAATGTCAAAACTGGTGGCCGATCTTAACAAAGACTGACCTGGAAATAAATTCACCCTTCAACACTTACAAAAACAAATCTCTTCCTCCGGCTCCTATTGCAAATCCGGGACTATCTTCCCTAAAGGCGGCAATAAATCCCGTGCCCAGCGAATATTGGTTTTATATTCATGACACAAAAGGCGCAATACACTACGGCAAAAGTATTGAAGAGCATAGAGCCAACATCGCGAAATATTTGGGCAAATAGGTATTGACACGTTGATTCTATGCGATATAATCCTCCTCAGGCGTTGTTTACGCTCTTTCATTTTTTTGACTTAAAATTTCCGAATTTTTCGGACAAGCCAATAAGATTGGCCTTAATAAATGATGTCACAAAAACAAATCCGTCGTAATTTTGGAAGAGACGAGAAGAATCTTCCTGAACTTGATCTTTCTTTAGTTCAACGTGAGTCGTGGCAGAAGTTTTTATTAGACGACATAAGAACGGAACTCACTGAAATTTCCCCAATCGATGACTTCACCGGAAAAAATTGGCAAATTGAACTTTCGGACCCAACAATAGGAGAACCAAAGCTAACCCCTAGACAATGTGAAGAAAAAGGACTGACTTTTTCGGTTCCTCTTAAAATATCGGCGACATTAATTAATAAAAGAAACGGTGATAGAAAAACCCAGGATGTATTTTTGGGTGATATTCCTCAGATGACTTCCCGCGGAACTTTTATTGTAAACGGAATTGAAAGAGTCGTAATCAACCAAATTGTACGAAGTCCGGGAGTATATTTTTCTGGAGACCTGGACGCATCAAGCGGCCGTATGCTTCATATGGCAGAAGTCAGACCCCTTCGTGGATCATGGCTTGAATTTGAAGTTGACAGAAATAATGTAATTGCAGCTAGGATTGATAGACGCAGGAAAGTTATTGCAACAACTATCATTCGTGCACTGGGGATTGAATCAAACGACGAAATATTGGCGCTCTTTAAAGATTCAGATGTCAACGAAAACCACAAATATATAGAGTCAACTCTAAAAAAAGACACAACCGCAAGCCGCGAAGATGCACTGATTGAAATTTATCGCAAAATGCGACCGGGGGAGCCGGCACTTTTGGATAATGCAGAGACTCTTTTTACGAGTCTATTTTTTGATCCAAGAAGATACGATTTGGGTAAAGTAGGAAGGTTTAAAATAAACAAAAGACTTGGACTCCAAATACCGAACGAAAAAAGAGATTGGATTCTTACAAAACAGGATTTAATCGCAACTTTGGATTATTTAATTAAACTGCAAAACGGAATAGGAAGAACTGACGATATTGATCATCTTGCCAATAGACGCTTAAGGCGGGTTGGTGAGCTTGTCGCGACAAATGCTTTCAGAGTTGGACTTCTTCGGCTTGAACGATCAATTAAAGAAAAGATGAGCTTGATTTCTCCCGACGACCAACCTCTTCCGACAAATCTTATTAATGCCAGGCCACTTATTGCGGCAATGAATGAATTTTTCCGATCAAACCAACTCTCAACAATTTTGGATGATACAAATCCCTTATCCGAAATCGATAATTTAAGAAGAGTTTCGGTTTTAGGACAAGGTGGAATAAATCGTGACCGTGCGTCGTTCTCAATCCGGGACGTTAACTCTTCTCAATACGGAAGAATTGATCCTGTAAGGACGCCGGAAGGCCCTAACATTGGATTGGTTTCATACCTTTCTTTGTATGCCAAAATTAATGAATTTGGGTTTATTGAAACCCCTTATAGAAAAGCCGAAAAAGTAACAAGAGGTAGCAAATCCAAAGTCAAAATTACAGATGAAATTGTTTATTTGACTGCTGATGATGAAGAGGAATATCACATCACTCATTCAAATGTTCCAACCGATGAAAACGGTTTTATAACTTCCGAGCGCGTACCTTTTAGATACAAAGGTACTGTTTTGGAAGGACTAAGCGAATTGGTTGATTATGTTGACGTTACCCCGCGCCAGGTTGTCGGGGCTTCATCTTCTCTTATTCCTTTTTTGGCTCACGATGAAGGAAATAGGGCTTTGATGGGTTCAAACATGCAGTGCCAGGCAGTTCCTTTGGTAACTCCTGTTTCTCCTGTTGTCGGAACGGGAATGGAAAGTGAAATTGCAAGAGGAATGAAAAGGACTTTGATTGCGAGAAACCCAGGAACCGTAACTTATGTTGATGGGGAAAGAATTGAAATTAAACTTGATAAAAAGACCGATGAGGGAAACTCCGAGGATATTGAGGTAAAAGACGGCGGGAAAATTGAAAGTTACACTTTAACAAAGTTTAGAAGGACATCAAATTCTACATGTTATAACCAAAGGATAAGAGTAGTTACAGGTCAAAAAATCAAAAAAGACGATCTTTTGGCTGATGGTCCTTCTGTTGACCACGGCGAACTCGCTCTCGGCAGGAACTTACTGGTTGCCTATATGTCATTTGAAGGATACGGTTTTGAAGATGCAATTTTAATTTCGGACAGATTAGTTAAAGATGATGTCCTGACATCAATTCATATCGAAGAGTATGAAGCGGATGTTGTTGATACAAAATTGGGTCCGGAAGAACTTACTAAAGACATCCCAAATGTTGCCGAAACAGAACTTGCTAACTTGGCCGATGACGGAATTGTTGTAACTGGAGCCGAAGTTGGACCAAACGATATCTTGGTCGGAAAAATTGCACCAAAAGGTGAGACAGAATTAACATCTGAGGAAAGACTTCTTCGTGCGATTTTCGGAGAAAAAGCCCGCGAAGTTCGCGATACATCTCTTCGGGTTCCGCATGGAGAACGCGGAATTGTAATAGATGTTTCAATTCTTGACCGGGATAAGGGTGATGAGCTGGGACCGGGTGTTCTTAAGCGCGTTATTGTAAAAGTTGCACAAATGAGAAAGATTACGGTCGGAGATAAAATTGCCGGAAGACATGGAAACAAAGGTGTAATTGCAAAGATCCTGCCGGTTGCCGATATGCCATATTTAGCTGACGGAACCCCTATGGATATCATTATTTCCCCTCTATCAGTTTTGTCACGTATGAATTTGGGTCAGCTTCTGGAAACACATTTGGGTTGGGCTTTGTCCAAAAAGGAGGAAAAGGGTGCGCTTCCGGTTTTTGATAGGGTAACAGAAGAAGTAATTGTTAACGAGCTAAAAGAAGCAAACCTACCTGTTACCGGAAAAATCAGACTTTACGACGGTAGAACCGGAGAAGCTTTCAAAGAAGATACGGTTGTTGGTATTTGCTACACACTTAAGCTCAAACACATGGTTGAGGACAAAACCCATGCCCGTTCAACCGGCCCGTATTCGCTTGTTACCCAGCAACCTCTCGGAGGCAAAGCTCAAATGGGAGGACAGAGATTGGGGGAAATGGAAGTTTGGGGACTTGAATCACACCGTGCTGCCTACATCTTGCAGGAAATGCTTACCATAAAATCGGATGATATTGTGGGACGTGCACGAGCCTTTGAGGCAATAGTAAAGGGTACAGATATTCCTGATGCAACAGTCCCCGAAAGCTTTAAAGTTTTGGTTCGCGAGTTAAATTCTTTGGGGCTGGCAATCGAAGCCGTTGGTGGAGTTTACGAAGATGACGAAGAAGAAGCGGTTGAGCCGGACAAAAGTGCGGTGGAATTGGCGGAAGTTGTAGGTGCTGCGGTTGTAGCAACGGAGGAACTTTTGGAGGATAATTCACCGATGGAAGTTGAAGAAGTTGTTGCCAATTAAAATATTATGGAACCATTAACAGGGTTAAAAAATTTAACAGACTTTAAATCACTGGTCGTGCGACTTGCCTCATGGGATGAAATTCGTAAGTGGTCGCGTGGGGAAGTGGTAAAGCCGGAAACAATTAATTACAGAACTCTGAAACCCGAAAAAGATGGATTGTTTGATGAGCGAATTTTCGGTCCGACTAAGGATTGGGAATGTTATTGCGGTAAGTACAAAAGAATCAGATATAAAGGAGTCATTTGCGATAAATGCGGAGTTGAGGTTACACAATCAAGAGTCAGACGCGAGCGAATGGGACATATTTCTTTGGCGACTCCGGTTGCCCATGTTTGGTTTTTCAAAGGCGCCCCATCAAAAATATCTTTGGTATTGGACGTTGCGCCTCGTGCTGTTGAGCAGGTAATTTATTTTGCAAGATATCTTGTTTTGTCGATTGATCCTCAAAAGAAAAAAGATGCGTTGGCGCAGCTTGATAAAGCCAAAAACGAAAGATTTACCGAAACCAAAGATATGTATGCTGAGCGAAAGCAGCAACTTAAAGAAAAAACTAAAGAGGAAAAAGATAAAGCCGGAGGAAAAATTAAAGGCAAAGAACAGCTCGCCTTGGCATACTCGGAGATTGAGTTGGATTTGCGTAAAAAAGAAGCGGCTTTGTCAGCAGAAGAAACAAAAGCAATCAATAAGACTCAGGAACTTTTTGAAAACTTAACCAATTTGGTTAAAGGACTTAAACCATTATCGGTATTAAGCGAAGAAGAATATGACGAGCTATTTAGGCATGATGCGGCAGATTTTCTGGAAGCAAAAATGGGTGCCGAGGCAATTCTATCGGCAATTTCAAAGGTAGATCTTGAAAAAATGGTAGCTGATCTTCGCAAAGAACTTGAAGAAGCAAAAAGCAATGACAATAAGTTTGTTAAGCTTGCAAAGAGGCTCAAGGTAGTTGATGGAATGCGTAGGGCAAAAATTGATCCGGCCTGGATGATTTTGAAAGTTCTACCCGTAATCCCTCCTGATCTTAGGCCAATGGTTCAGCTTTCGGGTGGAAGATTTGCAACCAGCGATTTAAATGATTTATACAGAAGAGTTATTAATCGAAATAACCGTCTGAAACATCTTATTGAGCTCGGAGCTCCTGAGATAATTTTGAGAAACGAAAAGCGTATGCTTCAGGAGTCAGTCGATTCCTTAATTGATGCATCCCAAAGAAAGGCAACAAGAAGGGGACGCGGAAAACAACCTCTGCGATCACTTTCGGACATGCTTCGCGGAAAGCAAGGGCGCTTCAGGCAGAATTTGTTAGGAAAAAGAGTCGATTATTCGGGAAGAAGCGTTATTATTGTCGGGCCTGAACTTAAATTAAACCAGTGCGGTATTCCTAAAGATATGGCACTTGAGATGTTTAAGCCTTTTGTTCTTCGCGAAATGATCCTTCGTGGAATTGCCCCCAACGTAAAAAGTGCTAAAAACATGCTCGAGCGAAGGCCGTCCGAAGTCTTTGACATTTTGGAAGAAATTACTAAAGATCATCCGGTACTACTCAATCGTGCCCCAACTCTGCACAAACTATCAATTCAGGCGTTTTACCCAATACTTATTGAAGGAAGCGCTATCCGTCTGCATCCGGCCGTTTGTTCAGGATTCAATGCAGATTTTGACGGAGACCAAATGGCTATTCACGTTCCGTTATCTGAAAAAGCGGTTAATGAGGCCAAAACCTTAATGCTGCCGGAATTTAATTTACTGCGGCCCGCTGACGGCTCACCTATTACAACCCCTGCGAGCAAAGAAATGGCCCTTGGTGTGTATTACTTTACAAGCGATGATTCACGAATTCCGGAGTCCTTAACAGTATTTTCAGATAAAGAAGAAGCGGTATTGGTCTATCAATCTGGAAAAATCGGGCTTCGTCAAAAAATTTCGGTAAGAATCGAAGGGAAAATTATAAGTACAACTGCCGGGCGGATTATATTTAATGAAACTCTGCCGTCAGGCTTTAGTTTTATAAATGAATCAATTACGTCTACAGTTATAAAACAGCTGTTTAGTAAAGCTTATGTAGAACAAACGCACGAGAAAGTAGTTGAAATGATTGATGCGATAAAAGACCTTGGTTTTATAGGAGGCACTTTGTCGGGGCTTTCGTTTGGTATATTTGATTCAAAGATTTTGCCCGAAAAGGAAGGTATTTTGAAGGAAGCTGATGCCAGAGTTGCCGATATTGAAAGCAATTATGAACAAGGATTGGTAACCGCAGAAGAAAAACGAAGACTAAGCCAGGAGGTTTGGATTGAAACAACAGAGGAAGTTGCTGATAAAACCTGGGAACTTCTGGATCCGTTTAGCCCAATTAGAACTTTCATTGATGCGAAGGTTGGTCGTGCCAGCCGTGAACAGGTTAAGCAGCTTGCCGCTATCCGCGGACTTGTCGTTGACCCACTTGGAAAAATTGTTGATCTTCCGATTAAGTCAAACTTCCGAGAAGGATTGTCCATTTTTGAATACGTTATATCGTCTCGGGGATCCCGAAAAGGACTTACCGATACAGCATTAAAAACAGCTGATGCAGGTTACTTAACCAGAAGGTTAGTTGATGTTGCCCATGACGTAATTATAAGAAGCGAAGACTGCGGATCTGAAGAAGGTTTGACAATAAGGCGTGATCAAAGACCTAAAGTATTTATGCAGAGAATTGTCGGAAGATATGTTTCTGAAGATGTTCTCGATAACAAAGGTAAAGTTATACTCCCGAAGGGAGAACTTATAACAGATGAAAAAGCAATAGAAATTGAGGCAAACGCGGGAGTTGCTAGTGTGGTAGTGCGATCTCCTTTGACCTGTGCAAACCGCTATGGAATGTGTGTAAAGTGTTATGGGATAGAGCTTTCCAACAAGAGAATGGTGGAGCTTGGAATGCCTGTCGGAGTTGTTGCTGCACAGTCAATCGGTGAACCGGGAACTCAGCTTACGCTTCAGACCAAACACAGGGCTGGTATGGTTGGTATCGACGTTACACAAGGTCTCCCCCGTGTTGAGGAATTAATTGAAGCAAGAACTCCAAAAATGATGGCTCCTCTATCGGAGATTTCCGGAGAAGTAAGGATTTCGGAAACTGAAGCTGGTTGGAAAATTACCATCACATCAACTCATACTAAACTCAAGGATGAGCGGGAATATATAATTCCAAAAACATTGCAACTTACTGTATCTGAAAAGGACATAGTTGAAGCGGGAACTGCTCTTGCAACCGGGTCTTTGGATATCCGCGAAGTACTTTCAGTTAAGGGTTTGCGCTCTGCACAGGAATATGTAATTGCCGAAATTCAAAAAGTTTATGAAAGTCAGGGAATTCCGATCCACGATAAACATTTTGAAGTTATTGTTCGAAAGATGAGTGATGAGGTTCGGGTTGAGTCATCGGGCGATACACCCCTTCTTCCGGGAGAATTGATTGATAAAGCCCGCTTTGAGGAGGAGAATGAAAAAGTATTAGCTGCAGGTGGTGAGCCGGCAACTGCGCAGCAAGTTGTTCTCGGAATTACACGCCGGGCACTGTTTACCGAATCATGGTTATCTGCGGCATCTTTCCAGCAAACAACCGATATTCTGACAAATTCATCACTGGCTGCTCGCGAAGATAATTTGGTCGGACTTAAGGAGAACGTCATTATCGGAAGATTAATTCCGGTAGATGCCGCGAGAGCGCAAATGCTGCACTGATGTTTTTTGCCTTACGATTGTGATTTAAACGCACGTCGTGTAAAATACCGAAGGGTTTTTAAAATAATTTTATGCCAACAATAAATCAGTTAATCAGACATGGTAGAAAAAAAGCCGCTAAAAAAACAAGAAAAGCGGCTCTGCGTCGTTGGTTTAGTTCAAAAGACAGAAAGTTTTCGGAATATTCCTCTCCATTTAAACGCGGAGTTGTAATTCAGGTTCGCACAATGACACCCAAAAAACCAAACTCGGCACTTCGAAAAGTTGCCAGGGTTAGACTTTCAAACAAACAGGAAGTCACCGCTTATATTCCTGGTGAAGGCCATACTTTGGCAGAACATTCTATCGTTATGATCCGCGGAGGTCGTGTTAAAGATTTGGCGGGAGTAAAATACCACGTTGTCAGAGGGAAATTTGATACGGGAGGAGTAGTCGGAAGAAAGAGATCCAGAAGTAAATATGGTTCAAAAGAAGCGGGAGCAGTAGCCGCGGCTTAAACAAATAATTATGCCAAGAAGAGGAGGAGTAAAACCACAAAACATAGGACCGGACCCAATTTTCAAAAACAGGGTTTTGTCAAAGCTTATTAACCGTGCAATGAAAGACGGTAAGAAATCTATTGCCCAAAAGGCTGTATATGCCGCACTTGAACAAGTAAAAGAAAAAACAGGTGATGATCCGATGAAAATATTTGCAGCTGCTATGGACAATGTTCGTCCGCAAATGGAAGTGCGTCCACGCAGAGTCGGAGGGGCAGCATATCAAATTCCGATATCAGTAAGAGGTCCTAGAAAAGATTCTTTAGCGATCAGATGGATTATTGCAGCTGCTCGTGCCCGAGAAGATCTGCACACATTTGCCGAGCAACTCGCTGCAGAAATAATTGACGCTTCCAAAAGCGAAGGCCTCGCATTCAAAAAGAAAATGGATGTCGAGCGAATGGCTGAGGCTAATCGTGCCTTTGCACACTTCAGGTGGTAACTTCTACTTTTTTTCCTTCTTTGTAACGCCTAAATATTTTCGATATAGGAAATTCTATTGCTCCTGCTATTAACCACCAGTAGAGTATCAGTAACAATAAAGAAAATGTTAAAACTGGTATAAATAAAAGGCTCAGTAAGCCTGTTGTATTGACAAAAGGGTAACTTATGAGGAGTGGCGCGAAAACTATATACAAAGGCAAAGTCTTCATTGCAGCAGGGTTAGTACCCATTCCCGCCGATATGAAAGCTCCACCCAAGAGACCCAAAAGCATTTTAAGAATGAAAGGCATCATTAATACAAATATTATTAATCTCAGCCTAGAAAATTTTAAGAAGTGCAACATAAATTTATTATACTGCAATTGTGGGAATAGATTGTTATTTATTGCTTAGCGTCATTTCTTCTGTTAAAATCCAGTATTGTCCTGTATTGCAGGGCTATTATTTTGCAAAGAGGTTTTCTCTCTGTATTTTACTAATTACTAAAAACTAATAAATAACAACTAATATATGGCAGGTCAACAAGCAAAGAAAAAATCAGCATTGGTCTCAACAAAGACCGAGGATCGTTTGGTTTCAATGGAGAAAATCCGAAATATCGGAATTATTGCCCACATTGATGCCGGAAAAACCACAACTACTGAGCGTATTCTTTTTGAAACAGGAAAAACTTATAAACAGGGTTCAGTTGATGACGGAACAACTGCAACTGACTGGATGGATCAGGAAAGAGAACGCGGGATTACAATCGTTTCTGCGGCAATTACGACTTTTTGGGATTTGCAAACCGAGTCTAGTGTAGAAAACGGCCATTACAGAATAAATATTATTGATACTCCCGGACATATTGATTTTACGGCCGAAGTAGAGCGTTCTCTTCGAGTTTTGGACGGAGCAGTAATGGTTTTTGATGGTCGAACAGGTGTTGAATCCCAGTCTGAAACAGTTTGGCATCAGGCTGACCGTTACGGAGTGCCGCGAATTTGTATTTTGAATAAATTAAATTTGATTGGAGCTGATTATGACGGAAGCATAAAGTCGATTAAAGAGCGTCTTGGTGCTAACGCGTCCCCGATTCAATACCCGATAGGAATTGAACATTCACTCCGGGGAGTTGTTGATCTTATCAAAATGAAAGCTTATACATATTCGGCTGTTGAGGACACAAAACTTAAAGAAGAAGAAATACCAGCTGAACTTATAGATACAGTAAAAAAATACAGAAATGAACTTATTGAGGCAGTAGCTGAATTCCACGATGATACTTTAGCAAAATATCTTGAAGGTGTTGAATTGAATGAAGCCGATATCAAAAAAGCAATCAGAGCAGGGGTTGTTGCCGGAAAATTCTTTCCGATTTTGGGTGGTGATAACAGATCTGCAACAGCACAGTTACTGCTGGATGCGGTGGTTGAGTATTTACCGTCTCCACTGGATGTTCCACCGGTTGAAGGGACAAATCCAAAAACAGGTGAGCAAGAAAAAAGATATCCGAAAAATGAAGAGCCTTTTTCGGGATTGGCATTTAAAATTGTTACCGATCCTCACGTGGGAAGGTTGGTTTATATAAGAGTTTATTCGGGAAAAATTGCAGGAGGGGACGCGATTTATAACGTAACGAAGCAAAAAACCGAAAGAGTCGGAAAACTTGTTCTTCTTCATGCCGACCAGCGAGAGCTTATCGAAGAAGCATACGCAGGAGAAATTGTTGCAGTTGTTGGAATTCGGGATACATCAACTGGAGATTCGCTTTCGGATCCAAGCCATCCAATAATTCTGGAATCGATTAATTTTCCCGAGCCCGTAATTTCTTTGGCAATTGAACCTGCAACGAAGTCTGATCAGGAAAAAATGGGATTGGCACTTCAGAAGCTTTCGGATGAAGATCCGACTTTTAAGATTAAATCAAATCCAGAAACCGGCCAGACGATAATTGCCGGAATGGGAGAGTTGCAGCTAGAAGTTTTGGTTGACCGAATGAAGCGGGAGTTTAACGTTGATGCAAAAACAGGAGCGCCTCAGGTTGCATATAAAGAAACAATTAAAGGTGTTGCGACAGCGGAAGGCAAATACATTCGTCAATCCGGTGGTCGCGGTCAGTATGGACATTGTTACTTACGTGTTGAACCATTAGGCCGTGGCGAGGGCTACATTTGGGAGTCCGAGATTAAAGGCGGAGCAATCCCACAGGAGTTTATCCCTGCAATCAATAAAGGTGTTATTGAAAAAATGGAGAAGGGAGTCATGGCAGGATTTCCAATGACTGATATGAAAGTCGTTGTTTACGACGGATCCTACCACGATGTTGACTCCTCGGAAATGGCATTTAAGATTGCCGGGTCAATGGCTGTTGAAGATGCGGCAAGAAAAGCGGTTTTGGTTCTTCTTGAGCCGATAATGAAGGTTGAAGTTTCAACACCCGACGAGTTTATGGGAGATGTTATAGGAGATCTTTCCAGTAAACGCGCACAAATAAGAGGCTCTGAAAAACGGGGATTGGAAACAGTTATCAATGCCATTGTTCCTCTTTCCGAATTGTCAGGTTATGCAACAAAACTGCGCTCACTTACACAAGGCCGAGCAAGGGCTTATATTGAACCCAGCCATTACGAAGAAGTCCCAAGTCACATTGCAGATAAGATTGTTGCAGCGAGTAAAATTAGCGCTTAAGGCTAAATTAACTATTGACAGGTTTGATTGGCCTCTAATATAATACGCCAAGCTGAAAGAAGTGTTAATTCTTTTTGGCTCTGGACAAAATTTAAGTTTAAAATAAAATATACTAATCATGGCAGCAGATACAAAAAAGAAATACGAAAGAACTAAACCACACGTTAACGTTGGTACTATCGGTCACGTTGACCATGGTAAAACAACTTTAACTTCCGCAATTACCGTTGTTTTGGCAAAACAGCCGGGTGCAACCACAAAAGCTTATAAGTTTGACGAAATCGACAATGCTCCTGAGGAAAAAGAAAGAGGAGTAACAATTAACATTACCCACGTTGAGTATGAAACAGAAAAGAGACACTACGCCCATATTGACGCTCCAGGACACGCAGATTACATCAAGAACATGATTACAGGTGCTGCACAGATGGATGGGGCTATTTTGGTAGTCTCCGCCCCGGACGGTCCTATGCCTCAAACCCGAGAACACATCATTTTGGCCCGACAGGTTAATGTTCCTGCAATTGTTGTTGCACTAAATAAGTGCGATGCAGTTGATGATCCGGAACTTATTGAGTTAGTTGAAGCAGATATTCGGGATTTACTCAAAAAATATCAGTATCCCGGTGATGAAATTCCAATAGTTCGTGTTTCTGCTTTGAAAGCTTTGGAAGGTGATGCTGAGGCTGAAAAAGGAATTTTGGAGCTTATGAAAGCAGTTGATACATATATTCCTGATCCTGTTCGTGAAACCGATAAACCTTTCCTTATGCCTGTTGAAGATGTCTTTTCAATTACAGGACGAGGAACAGTTGCAACCGGACGAGTCGAGCGCGGAAAAGTAAATGTAAATGAGGAAGTTGAAATTGTTGGACTTAAGGCAACCACAAAAACTGTCGTAACAGGCCTTGAGATGTTTAGAAAAACTCTTGACTATGCCGAAGCTGGAGATAACGTGGGAATTTTACTTCGCGGAATCGGAAAAGATGATATTGAACGCGGGCAGGTTTTGGCAAAATCTGGTTCAATTACTCCTCACACCGAATTCGAAGCAGAAGTTTATATCTTAAGCAAAGAAGAAGGCGGACGACACACACCTTTCTTTACAGGCTACAAGCCACAATTCTATATCAGAACAGCTGATGTTACCGGAGATGTTTCTCTTCCTGAAGGAATTGAAATGGTTATGCCCGGCGACAATGCAAAAATGAAAGTTAAATTAATTGTCCCGGTTGCACTTGAGGAAGGATTCAGATTTGCTATTCGTGAGGGTGGAAGCACAGTCGGTGCAGGTGTAATCACCAAAGTTATTGCTTAAAATAGGTTCGCACCTTGAATTGTTATGGCAGGTATTGCAAGACTAAGAGTCAAGCTTAAATCTTACGACCACCGCGTTTTGGACGAGGCGGTTTTGAAGATATTGGATACAGCCATGGCAACAGGAGCAAAAATTAAAGGCCCTATTCCTCTTCCTATAAAAAGAACTCTCTATCCCGTTGTTCCTGCAACTTCTCGTGGTATCAAAAACGCCCAGGAACATTTTGAAATTTTGGTTCACAAAAGACTGATTGATATTTTGGACCCGACTTCAAGAACAATTGATTCCCTCTCCAATCTCGATTTACCTGCAGGTGTAAGTATTGAGATAAAGATGTAATCGACCCCTATTTGTTGTAACTACTAAAATCGTTGAGCGTTTTTGTGTTTCCGAAATTTAATATTTTAGAATTAAGTTTGGTCACTTCTGTAATTTTTAGTTCTTTGTTTTTAATAAATTCAAACGGATTATTATTAATTAAACTGGTATGTTTTACTATGCGAGGATGATCATTATTTTGTGGTTTTTCAACATACCGTGCAACATTTGTTTGTATCGACGAACCGTTTCCTGTAGTACCTGATGCTCCGCAATTAGGGCATGTTCCATTTATCCATTCGGTTCCAGTACAGGACCAACCCTTACCACAACGGCAACAATATCTTACTTTGACTTTGTCAAAATCTTTTTCCACATCAGATGAACCGCAGTGGGGTAACACTGTTAATGGTTTAGGTTTAGATTCAATTAATCCACTATCCTCAGGATCGTCCGACCACGCAATTAACTCACCCATAATTGTATTATAGGTTATAAATATAATTATTTCAAATTCGCTGGTTTGGGTTCTACTATCGGTTACCTTGACTTTAATTTTACAAAGACTTGTACTTTATTAGTTAAGGATATTACTTAAGAAGTTTTCTTCAGCCTTATTTAATATAATACTAATCGCCAGTTTTTATATTGCAGCTTTCATATTATTTTGCTATAATTCACCCTCAGTGGAAGTAGTTCGTCAATTATAGCCACAAATAGAGCAACCGATTGTGCAAATCATGCGCCTCGGGCGCTTTTTTTTGGCTTCTTTGACTAATAATTTTATGTTAAACACACTTTTGGGTACAAAAGGAAAAATGACTCAAACCTATATCGAAGGGACACGGGTTTCCGTGACAAAACTCTCGGTTGGGCCGTGTGTTGTCACCCAAATTAAGACCGACGACCACGACGGATATATGTCTGTTCAGTTGGGATACGGTCTTAGAAAACTAAAAAATACTTCAAAAGCACTTCAAGGACACATAAATAAAATTCAAAACTCAAAATTCAAAACTCAAAAAGAAACAGTTCGATACTTTAGGGAAGTTAGGATTGAAAAAGAATCTGATTTGAAAGTTGGAGATGAAATAACTTTGTCGGATGTTTTCAAAAGAGGTGATCAGATAACAATTACGGGAGTATCAAAAGGAAAAGGATTTGCGGGGGTAGTAAAGCGCTGGCATTTTGCGGGAGGACCAAAAACTCACGGCCAATCCGATAGACACAGAGCTCCGGGATCAATTGGCCAAGGAACGACACCCGGGCGCGTTTACAAAGGCAAACATATGGCAGGAAGAATGGGAAGTGACACTGTTACAATTAAAAATCTGATAGTAGTGGACATTGATAAAGAAAAAAATGAGCTTCTTCTTTCGGGCCCAGTTCCGGGCTCTACGGGCGGACTTTTGACTTTGGTAAAAACCGGATCCGGGAAACTTGAAGAATTGGTAGAGGAAGTACCCGAAGCCCAAGTTGAGCAAGTTGAGGTAGACGAGGAAACAAAAAACGATGGTGAGAAAGAAGAGGCGAAAGAGCAACCAACAGAAACAAAAGAAGAAATCAAAGAATAAATATGACAAAAATAACTGTTTTTTCAAATAAAGGAACAAAGTTAAAGGAAGTTGAACCGGGTTTTACAAAAGCCGAGGTTAATATGACCGCAATTACACAGGCAGTCAGAGTTTATGAAAATCATTTGCACCCGTCACTTTCAAAGGTAAAAACACGCGGTGACGTAAATATTTCAACAAGAAAAATTTACAGACAAAAGGGAACAGGTAACGCAAGACACGGCGCAAAATCGGCACCTATTTTTGTAGGTGGTGGAATCGCCCACGGTCCAAAAGGACTAAAGAGGGTAGTTACTTTATCAAAAAGCATCAAAAAGCTAGCACTAAAATCAGCCCTTGCATTAAAAACTAAGGAGAAGACTTTGTTTGTTGTAGACGGCCTTTCCAGTATCAAGAAAACCAAAGACGCATTTAAGCTTTTGGCTAGCTTGAAAAAAGAAGCAGGAATTAAAACAGACGCAAGAGCAACGGTTGTTTTAAAAGAGGCAAATGTTAATTTGGCTTTTCGCAATATTCCCAATACTTTTATTTATCCCGTAAACTCGCTTAATGCTTTAAGAATTGTTAACGGTGGGATAATTGTATTTGAGACCGAAGCATTGGAGTATCTTGAAAAGTCCGGAAAATCTGATAAAAAATCAGAACCTGAAAGTAAAAAGACGGATAACAAAAAGTCTGTAGTTAAAAAGACAGTTACAAAGAAAACCAAAAACACCAAAAAACCTGTAAAACCGGTTAAGAAAATAAAGAAAGTGGGTAAAAAATAATGTTAATTCCAATTATTACAGAAAAATCGCTAAAAGACGCAAAAGCCGGTAGATATACATTCCGCTTTCCTAAAAATACGACAAAATACGAAGTTAAAGCAATTGTTGAGAAAACTTTTGGGGTTCATGTAACCAGCGTAAAAACCATGTCTCAAAAAGGCGGAACTAAAACAACTATGATGAGAAAGAAAAAGACTGTTAAGCCAAGTAAAAAAGCAATTGTGACTTTGAAAGATAAAGAAAAAATAGATTTATTTGAAGCTAAAAAATAATATGAAACTGAAGAGAATTTTAAAAAAGAAATCGGGAAGATCAAAAGGAAAACTGACTGTCAGGCATCAAGGCGGCAGGGAGAAGCGATTTTTTCGTGAGATTGATTTTAAGCGCAATAAAAAAGATGTTTGGGGACGAGTTGAAGCTATCGAGTATGATCCAAACAGAAATGCAGACATTGCTCTGATTCTTTACGAAGACGGCGAAAGAAGGTATATAATATCACCTGTTGGACTTAAACTCGGTGCAAAAATAATTGCATCAGAAGTGGCTGCAATTGAGTCCGGAAACGCACTCCCCTTGGGAAAAATTCCGGTCGGAACAGCCGTTCATAATGTTGAAATAAGACCAGGCAAAGGCGGGCAAATGGTAAAAAGTGCTGGAAGTGCAGCCGTAATTCAGGGAAGAGAAGCAAATTTTGTACTTTTGCGCCTTCCGTCAAGTGAAATTCGGAGGTTTTTGTCTGAGTGCTGGGCAACAATTGGCCAAATCGGCAAAGCGGAAATAAGACATGAGCGTATTGGAAGTGCCGGCCGAAAAAGGCACATGGGTATAAAGCCAACCGTAAGAGGAGTTGCGATGCATCCGAAATCCCATCCGCACGGGGGAGGAGAAGGAAGGAGTCATGTCGGCATGAAGTATCCGAAGACTGTATACGGAAGAAGGGCAGTCGGAAAGACAAGGGAAAAGAATAAATATTCTAACAAATTAATTGTGGCCCATAGAAAGAAGGGTCCGCACGTAGGCTAAGCATTAATAAAAATTAAAACATGAGTAGAAGTAGCAAAAAAGGACCGTATGTAGATGCAAACCTTATAAAAAAGGTTGCAGCCGGCATGGGTTTGAAAGGCAATGCCATAAAAACCTGGGCAAGGGGAAGTCAGATTCCACCTGATTTTGTGGGTAAATATTTTATGGTTCATCAGGGTAGGGCATTTATCGAAGTATTTGTAACTGAAGATATGGTTGGACACCGACTTGGAGAATTTTCGCCGACAAGAACATTCCGAGGTCACGGTCAAATTGTCAAAAGAACTCAGGATAAAACTTAAACGCTTATGGAATATATTTCAACACAAAAATTTATTGTTACTTCCCCGAGGAAGCTGCGGGAAGTAGTTGCTATGATAAAAAAACTAAAACCCATGGACGCGGTTGAGCGGCTTCCGTTCACAAACAAAAGAGCGGCAGATCCGCTTTTGAAAGTTGTTAAATCGGCCATTGCAAATGCAAAGCAAAAAAATGTAAATCCGGAAGATTTGGTTTTTTCCGAAATCCAAATAGGTGAAGGCCCAAGGTTAAAAAGATTCAGAGCAGGCTCAAGAGGCCGAGCGAAGCCATACAAAAGAAGAATGAGCCATATCCGGGTAGTTCTTAAGGTTGTGGAAGCTGTGAAATCACAGGTCAAAGTTGAGAAAACAGAAGTTGTAAAAAATGGAGATAATGTAAAATCCGAAAATAAAGTTAAAAAGATTAAGAATAAGAAATAAAATATGGGACAAAAAGTTAACCCAACCGGTTTTAGAATAGGAAAATTTTACCCTTGGAAATCAAGGTGGATTGTTGACGGCGCAAAATATAAGAATTATTTGTTTGAAGATATAAAAATAAGGGAAGTGTTGATGGATAAACTCAAGCTTGCCGGAGTTGATGCTATTGAAATAGAACGACTCCCAAAAAGCATGCAGGTTAACATTTTTGTATCACGCCCGGGAGTTGTAATAGGCCGGGGAGGAAGCGGTTTGGAGGATGTTAAAAGGACCATTATTGAGACCATGAATAAAGGGGTGTTACCCAAAACAAAAGATACAAAAATTGATATAAGGGTGATGGAAATTAAAAATCCGGAGCTTTCCGCGTATTTGGTGGCAACAAGAATCGCTTCCGATATAGAAAGGCGTATGCCGTATAGAAAAGTAATAGGTCGTGCAATTGAGAGAGTTATGCAGTCCGGAGCAAAAGGCGTAAAAGTTGTATTAGCAGGAAGAATTGCGGGGGCGGATATAAGTAGGCGGGAGAAATTTCATAAAGGCTCTGTCCCTACTCAAACACTAAGAAAATTTATTGATTATGCCCAAGTTCCGGCGCTGCAAAAGAAGGGTTATGTTGGAATAAAAGTATATATTCATAGCGAGAAAGAAGATTAATTTTTATGTTAGAACCAAAAAGAAGAAAACACAGAAAAGAATTCAGAGGAAAAATGAGAGGTAAAGCTTACCGTGGATCAACTTTATCTTTTGGTGAATATGGATTGAAAGCGATGGAGAGAGCCTGGCTGACAAGTGCTCAGATCGAAGCCGGAAGACGTGCGATTACCCATTCCATTAAAAGAGGCGGTAAACTTTGGGTAAGGGCATTTCCTGATAAGCCGGTAACTGCAAGACCGGCGGGTCAGCGTATGGGAAGCGGAAAAGGAGATATTGATAGGTACGTTGCAGTGGTAACACCGGGTAAAATTATTTACGAAGTAACGGGGATCTCTTACGAAGTTGTAAAAGTAGCCTTTGCAATGGCATCGGCAAAAATGCCTTTTAAGACAAGGCTTGTTTCTAAGGAGGAAATAGTATGAAGAAAAATGAATTAAAAACTGTTCGTGCAAAAAGCTCTGAGGAATTGGGAAAAACTCTTAATGACAAAAAACAGGATCTTGAGAAAATACAGCTGGATTTGGCTTCCGGCAAAGAGAAAAATCTTAAAAAAGTGAAGAACTTAAAACGCGAAATTGCACAGCTTTTAACAGTCATAAATGAAAAAACATTAATTGAGGCTGAAAAAAGGCCGGTTTGAGTATACAATATCAAAACATTATGAAAATATTTACAGGAGTAGTCATATCAAAAAAGATGGATAAGACCGCAACGGTTGCGGTTGAGCGTGTTGTTGTTCATCCGCTTTATAAAAAAAGGTTTAAAAGGAGCAAAAAATATCATGTTCAGGATGATTTCGGAGTAGAGGTTGGGCAGAGAGTACAGTTTGTTGCCTGTAAGCCTATTAGTAAGTCAAAAAGATGGAAAATAATTGAAGACAAAAAAGGCAGTTCAAAAGATAAAACGAAATAATATGTTACAACTACGAACAATGTTAAATCCGGCAGACAATTGCGGCGCAAAGAAATTTATGATTATTGGAGTTTCCCATAGAATTGGGAAATACGCGACAGTCGGCGATGTTGTTATGGCCGTTGTAGAAGGAGCTGACCCCAACGGAATTGTTGCCGATAAAGAAAAATTAAAGATTTTAATAGTAAGAACAAAAAAAGAAATTAAAAGAAGGGACGGAACTTATTTACGCTTTGATGATAACGCCGCGGTTGCCATCGATAAAAACGGAATGCCCAGAGGAACCCGGATTTTAGGACCAATCGCCCGTGAAGTTAAAGAAATCGGTTATACGAAAATCGCATCACTTGCCAGGGAGGTTGTTTAATATGTTGAAATTTAAAGTTGGAGATACAGTAAAAATTACAAGCGGCAAAGATAAAGGTCGTGACGGAAAAATTGAAAAGATTTTTATCAAAGAGGAAAAAGTCCTTGTTCCTGACGTAAATATTTATAAAAAACATGTTAAAGGTGCTCAAGGTCAAAAAGGGGGTATTTATGATATACCACGACCGCTGTCATTTGCGAAAATTGCACTTATTTGTCCGAAGTGTAAAAAAGTAACACGGGTCGGCCTTAAAAAACTTGATAAAGAGAAAGTAAGAATATGTAAAAAGTGTCAGAAAGAAATTTAATATGCAAAGACTTAAACAAAAATACAATAAAGAAATCAGTAAAAAACTGGCTAGTGAATTAAACATAAAAAACTTTATGGCAATTCCGAAGCCTGTCAAAGTTGTTGTGAATATGGGAATTGGAGATACCTTAAAAGATAAAAGTTTACTTGAAGCGGCAATCAAGGAGTTATCGGATATTACGGGTCAAAAGCCCTCAATTCGTACGGCAAAAATATCAGTAGCAAGCTTTGGAATCAGACGCGGCATGAACGTAGGGTTGAAAACAACGCTTCGGGGCGATCGAATGTACGCGTTTTTGGATAAACTATTCTCGATAGTTCTACCAAGATTTCGGGATTTCAGAGGAGTCCCGCTTAAGAGCTTTGATAAAGTTGGGAACTACACACTTGGTATAGTTGAGCATAACGTATTTCCTGAAATCGATATTACAAAATCACGCTCACGCGGTCTTGAAATTACAATCGTTACTAACGCAAATAACCCGGAAGTTTCTAAAAAACTTTTGGAATATTTGGAGATGCCGTTTGAAAAGATCTAAATATTATGTCAACAACAGCAAAAGAAGTTCGCGAAACAAAAAAATTAAAATATAAAGTAAGATATCGAAATAGATGCCAACTTTGTGGAAGATCTCGTGGCTATATGCGTAAGTTCGGACTTTGCAGAATTTGTTTCAGGGAATATGCCCATAAAGGTGAAATCCCTGGAGTTCAAAAGGCAAGTTGGTAATAAATAAAAGATATTATGGTTAAAGATAAAAAAGAAATGAAAAAAATTACAAAGATAACGGTAAAAAATTATCCGATTGGGGATTTTTTGATCAGACTTAAAAACTGTGTACGTGCCGGTAAAAAAGAAGTTGTTGTTGATAACACTAAACTCATCGAATCGGTTGCCAAAACATTAAAATCCATGGGGTATTTAAGTAATGTTGAAAAAGAAGGTGGAATTTTAAAAGTTAACTTGGTTTATAAGAGTAAAATGCCGATTTTATCGGATATAATTTTAGTTTCTAAGCCAAGCAATCGGGTTTATATAAGCTCAGAAGAGATTAAAAAAGTAAGAAGTCCGTATATGATGATTTTAACAACAACGTCAGGGATAATGTCCGGCGGTGATGCGGTTAAGAAAAATCTAGGCGGAGAGGTTATTGCAAAAGTACTATAAAAAATATGAGCAAAATCGGCAAATTACCAATTTCAGTTCCAAACGGCGTAACTGTTGAAATAAACAGCAAAAATGTTAAAGTTGTTGGTCCTAAAGGAAATCTTTCTTTAGTTTTGCCCGCAACAATTGATGCCAAGCTGGAAGATGGAGAATTACTGGTAATCAGAAACTCTCAGGAAGATCAGGCAATGGCGATGCACGGAACTTTCAGATCACATTTGTCAAATTTTGTAAAAGGCGTAACCGAGGGGTGGAGCAAGACTTTGGAGATGGTGGGTACGGGATATCGTGCTGAAGTAAGCGGTCGGGATTTGGTTCTTGCGGTTGGTTTTTCTCACCCGGTAAAAATTAATGCCCCTGAAGGAATTGATTTTAAAGTTGAAAAAACTGATATCACTGTAAGCGGAATTGATAAAGAGTTGGTGGGATTAATTTGTGCGCGTATCAGAGCAGTTCGTCCACCCGAGCCGTATAAAGGAAAAGGAATAAAATACAAAGGTGAAATTATCCGAAGAAAGGCTGGTAAAGCTGCAAAAGCTGGGGCTTAAAAATATGGGAAAAGTTGAAGAAAAATTAAAAAGAAAAAAAAGAATAAGAAGCAGGGTTAATGGCACAAAGGAAAGGCCAAGACTCGCGGTTTATCGGTCAAATGCTCATATTTACACGCAGGTTATTAATGACGCTGAGAATAAAACATTAATTTCGGCGAGTGAAAAAGATTTAGATGAAAAAGAGTCAAAAAAAATGAATAAAACACAAAAAGCCAAAGAGGTAGGAATGGCAGTGGCCAAGAAAGCTCTTAAAGTCGGACTAAAACAAGTTGTTTATGATAGGGGAGGATATCGCTATCATGGAAGAGTAAAGGCACTTGCTGAAGGAGCAAGAGAAGGAGGATTAGATTTTTAACAGAACAAACATGGAAGACAGATTCGGACAAATAAAAGAATTTGAAGAAACAGTCGTTGAAATTAAAAGGATTTCAAAAAAGACTAAAGGTGGAAATACAATAAGATTTTCTGCCCTAGTTGTTGTGGGAAACAGAAAAGGAAAAGTCGGAATCGGGCTTGCGAAAGCCTCCGATGTTGCCTCGGCAATACGAAAAGCAATTGAAGCAGGAAAGCGAAAAATGATTACGGTTCCGCTTCGCGGAACAACAATCCCCTTTTCTACAATTGAAAAATTTTCTGCAGCAAAAATTCTTCTTAAGCCCGCACCTCCGGGATCAGGAATAATTGCAGGGGGTCCGATGCGTATAGTTTTGGAGGCTGCAGGGATTAGAGATGCGGTCGGAAAGTTTTTGGGTACAACCAATAAGACCTCCAACGTTTATGCAACACTTAAAGCACTGGAGAAAATTTCCAATATAGGTTATAAAAAAGATATCAAAAAAAATGGGTAATTTAAAAATTGTTACAAAAAGAAAAAAAAGAGTCGGTAGAGGCTATGGTAGCGGAAAAGGAGGCCATACTACAGGACGTGGACAAAAGGGTCAAAAAAGCAGAGGCAAGGTTGGTGTAATTTTTGAAGGCTACAAAGTCAGAAAATCTTTTATTAAAAGACTTCCATTTAGACGCGGTAAGGGAAGATTTGAGGCAAAAGCAAAACCTCTGATTATAAATTTAAAGCATTTGGAAGTTTTTCCTGAGAATTCGGTTGTAAATATCGAGTCTCTGGTTAAATACGGAATTGTTGATGCAAAAGATGCGAAGACTTATGGGGTAAAGATTTTGGGTGATGGAGAGGTTACCAGAAAATTAACTGTAGAATTACCTACTTCAAAATCTGCTAGCGAGAAAATTACCAAAAAAGGCGGGAAAGTCTTAAGTTCGAGTTCTGCCAAATAATTTAGTAATTTTTAAGTACTGACATAATATGTTGGCTTCTATAAAGCAATTTTTTACAAGAATAGTCAAAACACCCGATATAAGGAAAAAGTTAATAACGACAGCTGCAATTTTGGTAGTATTCAGGTTAATTGCTCATATCCCGGCATCAGGAATTGACGCAACATCTCTTAAAGCTCTTTTTTCTGGTAGCCCCTTGTTATCTCTTCTGGACGTTTTTTCCGGAGGAACCCTAGCAAACTTTTCCATAATGGCGCTTGGTTTAACTCCTTACATCAATGCCTCGATTATTTTACAGCTTTTAACTCATGTAATTCCCAAACTTGAAGAATTATCAAAAGAAGGTGAATACGGTCAGGAGCGAATTAATCAATATACAAGAGCACTTACAATCCCCCTTGCTGCCGGTCAGGCTTTTGGTATGTACACTTTACTTCGAAGCCAGGGTGTAATTACAAATTTAAATCCGGTATCACTTCTTGCACTAATTGTTACTATGACTGCCGGATCGATGCTTGCAGTTTGGTTTGGTGAGCTTATTACTGAATACGGACTTTCAAACGGAATATCATTTCTTATTTTTGCAGGAATTGTGGCCAGGCTGCCAATTACTTTAGGGCAATCCGTGTCTGTAATAACGGCTGCTGATGTATTAAAGGTTGGTGTTTTTGCGGCGGCATCGGTTCTGATTGTTGCACTTATCGTTTTTATGAATGAGGCAACCCGACAAATTCCGGTAAATTATTCAAGAAGAATCGGAAAAACAGGACTATCATCCTCTTACTTACCGCTCCGCCTAAACCAAGCCGGTGTTATCCCTATAATTTTTGCAGTGTCTTTGGTACTTATGCCGTCCTTAGCAACTCAGTTTTTATCTGGCCTTGGTAATCCCAAAATTGCCGGCCTTGCAACTTCTGTAGCGACATATTTTAATCCCAATACCTTTTTGTATAACGCGATATATTTTCTTTTAGTATTTGGCTTTACTTATTTTTATACTTCCGTAGTTTTTAATCCGGAGCAAATTTCCGAGAATCTGCAAAAAAGCGGAGGTTTTATACCCGGAATAAGACCCGGAGCAACAACTTCTAAATATCTAAGCCAGGTTCTAAATCGGATTACGTTGGTAGGAGCTACCTTTTTGGGTCTTATTGCAGTTCTTCCTTCGTTTTTCCAAAATGCGATCGGGGTTGCAAATTTGGCAATAGGAGGAACCGGAATTTTAATTGTGGTTTCAGTTGTACTGGAGCTTACGCGTGATTTGGAATCGAAACTTGTGATGAAGCGTTACGACACATATCTTCGAAGCTAATTATGAATATTGTACTGCTTGGAGCACCAGCGTCAGGAAAAGGAACACAAGCGGAGATGCTTTCTAAGAAATTTAACCTTTACCATTTGCAAACAGGTGGTATTGCTCGTGAACTTGCAAAAAAAGATGAGAGGATAAAAGAAATTGTTGACTCGGGAAAACTTGTTCCAGAAAACGAAATGTCAATGTACGTGATGGATTTATTAAAAGATGAAAAACCTGAAATGAAAGATATCCTGTTTGAAGGATTCCCCAGATTCATATCTCAATATGAAGCGCTCGAGAGATTTTTAAAAAATAAGGGAGACGATATAGATGCAGTAATATCTTTAGAAATAAGCAAGGAAGAAGTTGTGAGGAGAATTTCGTCAAGGGTGATTTGCAGTAAATGCGGAGAGGTTTTTAATTTAGTTACAAACCCTCCAAAAGAAAAAGGAGTGTGCGATAAATGCGGTGGAGAATTAATTCAAAGAGACGATGACAAACCGGAATCGGTTGAGGAGCGTTTTGAGTATTATAAAAACAACACCGAAAAACTAATGGAGTATCTTGATAGTCATAAAAAACTGGAAAGAGTAGATGGGAATAGGCCTATTGATGTGATATTTGAGGATCTCTCGAAGTTTATCGAAACACTAAAATGACAAATCGATCTTCAAACATTTTATTAAAAACAGATCAGGAGATTGAAATCATGCTGGAAGGCGGGAAAAAGCTTGCCAAGGTTAAAAATGCACTTAAAAATGCTGTAAAAATCGGAGGCAACGCTGCAGAGATTGATGAATTAGCAGAGAAACTTATAAAAGAAGAGGGAGGAAAACCGTCATTTAAAATGGTCCCGAATTATTTTTGGACAACTTGCGTGAATACTAATCAAGGTATTGTCCATGGAATCCCTCACCCAAATATTATTTTTAAAAATGGCGATGTAGTGAGTGTGGATGTCGGAATGTTTTATAAAGGGTTTCATACGGATACATCATTTAGTCTCGGACTTGAAGTTAGCACTGATATATCCAAGTTTTTAAGTGTTGGCGAAAATGCACTAAAGTCAGCGATATCAAAAGCGGTTGCGGGAAATTACGTTTACGACATTTCGGCCGAAACCGAGAGAATTCTAAAGTCAGCTAATTTGCATCCCGTAAGAGATCTTGTAGGGCATGGAGTCGGAAAAGATTTACATGAAGCTCCGGAAATCCCCTGTTTTACATATGGGGTGCGCGAAAATTCTCCTCGAATTGAAATTGGGGCAGTATTAGCGATTGAGATTATGTATACTTACGGCTCCGGAGAGTTGGTTTTGGAAAACGATGGGTGGACAATATCAACCAGAGATGATAAAATATCAGCGCTTTTCGAGGATACGATTGCAGTAACCAAAAAGGGTCCACTTTTGCTGACAGCGTAAGAGAATAACTTGAAAACCAAAGCTAAAAGCTTTTGGTTTTTTGTATGTTTTATGAGCAGTCAAATTATGAGTGTTCAGATTATGAATAATCAGGTCGATATAGTTAAAATAAACGCGAAAGTCTTGGAAAGTCTGCCTAATACGATGTTTAGGGTGGAACTTGAAGGTGGACGGGTAATTCTGACCAGTTTGAAAGGTACACTGCGTCGGAGGTATGTGAGAATTTTTCCCGGAGATACAGTAGTTGTTGAGATGACAAAGTACGACGAGGATCGGGGAAGAATAGTTGCAAAAATTGGGAGGTAGTAAAGACATTATATGAAATTTTAAATATTTCATATAATTAGGTTTTCGTTTACTTGTGAACGAGTTCACAGTAACTCAAAAATAAATATGAAAGTTATAGCGTCAATTGAAAAAAGATGTAAAGATTGCAAGTTTGTAAAAAGACGGGGTGTTATGTATGTAATTTGTCGAAATCCCCGCCATAAGCAACGCCAAGGCTAAAGCTTGGCACCGCTTACGCGTTGTAAACAACGTCAAGGTTAAATTAAGAATATATGGCTAGAATTGCAGGCATCGAATTATCAGATCATCTAAAAGTCAATTATGCACTGACTCGCATTAAGGGTTTAGGCTGGACTTTATCGGGAAAAGTGATGAAAGAGGCGAAAATCGCAGACACTAAAAGAATTTCTGATTTACTACCCGAGGAAATAAACAAAATCACTTCGGCAATTGAAAAATATCTGGTTGAAGGAGACTTACTTCGGCAAGTAAGAACTAACGTAACACGTCTTCGCACTATAAGTTCATACAGAGGCGTAAGACACGCAAGAGGCCTTCCTACTAGAGGTCAGAGGACCAGACACAACGCCAGAACAAAAAGAGGTAAAAGAAAAACAGTCGGAGCATTCAAGAAAGAAGTTCTTACAAAAATGGCTACAGCTCAAAAAGATAAATAAAATATGGCACAAAAAACTAAAAAAGACATTAAAAAGCAAACCGAAAAAGGTAAAGTTTTTATTTCGGCGACCTTTAATAACACTATCGTTACAGTTACGGACGAGGAAGGAAAAACTTTAAAATGGAGTTCTTCAGGAAATAGCGGTTTTAAAGGAACAAGAAAATCAACCCCGTTTGCCGCAACAACTGCTGTTGAAAAAGCCATAAAAGCTGCAGCTGCCGATCATGGGTTAAGCGAAGTTGAGGTATATGTTAAAGGCCCAGGCCCAGGACGGGATGCAGCACTTAGAGCTATTCGTGCCGGTGGACTTCGGATTTCTATGATTGCTGATTTAACGCCTATTCCGCATAACGGACCGAGGCAGAAAAAGAAAAGGAGAGCATAAAGTATGGCAAGATATACAGGACCAAAAGATAGACTGTCAAGACGTGAGGGATTTGATCTTTTTGGAAAAGGATCAAAACTCACAAGGCTTGGTGTTCCGCCAGGAATGCACGGACCCAGAGGTGGTCGAAAACCGTCGCAGTACGGGAGGCAGCTTCGTGAGAAACAAAAAGTCAAAAGATTATATGGTCTCATGGAAAAACAATTTAGAACTTATGTTGAAAATGCTCTTAAGACCCGTGGAAATACAGGAGAAATGTTACTTTCGCAGCTTGAGCGAAGACTTGATAATGTAATTTTCAGACTTGGATTTGCACAAACCAGACCGGGTGCACGCCAACTTGTTTCCCACAGGCATGTATTGGTAAATGGCAAAAGATTAAACATTCCTTCATATCAAGTCAAAATCGGAGATACGGTTATACTTTCCGGAATTGCCATGAAGATTCCTCATATTAAGAAACTTTTAGATCAGGAAAATACAAAACTACCTTCGTGGTTGGAAAGAAAGGCCGCGGCTGGTAGAATAGTAAGATTTCCGCTAAAAGAAGATATTATTGAACCCATTTCAGAACAGGATATAGTTGAATTTTATTCCAGGTAAATATATTTGGAAGGAGGTGAATCTTAATGAACGAACCAATTTTTGAAATACAACAATTAGAAGAAAACGGCAGTTATGCCAAACTAGTTATATCACCACTTGCTCGTGGTTATGGTCAAACTCTCGGAAATGCCTTAAGAAGAGTACTTCTTGAGAGCTTAGGAGGAGCAGCTATAACTTCGGCAAAAGTCGCCGGAGTTAAACATCAATTCTCAACCCTAAAGGGGATGCGCGAAGATGTTGTTGACTTCCTGCTTAATCTTAAAAAAGTCAGGATTAAATACGAGGGTGAAAAAAGTGTAAAGGGTACGATATCAGCTAAAGGTCCGCGTGAGGTAAAGGCAGGAGATATCCAAACCGACGCAACCGTAACAATAGCAAATCCGGATTTGGTTTTAGCAACACTTGCAAAAGATGCAAAACTGGAAGCCAGACTTGATATTGAATATGGATACGGTTATTCGCCAGCCGAAGATCGAAAGACAGACGAAATCGGACTTATCACACTCGATGCAGCCTATTCACCAATAGTACGAGTTAATTATAAAATTGAGGAAACTCGTGTTGGTAGATTAACTGATTTTGATAAACTAATTCTTGAGATTTGGACAGACGGAACAATTTTACCAAAAGATGCACTTGCAAAAGCTGCTGAAATTGTAATCGCTTACTTTAAGCAAATAGTTTCACCGAAAAAAGTTGTGAAAGAGGAAGTAGCGAAAGTCGATGAACTAGGAGCTGTCGGAAAACTTTCAGTTGAAGAAATTGGTCTTCCCACAAGAGTTGCAAACGCGCTTATTAAAGCAGGACACGAAACAGTTGAAGATTTAGTAAAAGCAAAGAGGGACGAGTTAGTCAAAGTTCGCAATTTAGGTGAGAAGTCAGTCAAAATTATTGAAGCAGCATTGGGCGAAAAAGACTTAGCCATAACCGGTTAATAATTTTTCATTTTAACTCTGATTCGATAGTTTTTAAAAATATATGAAAAAGAAAGTTTTTGGAATGAAGTTGTCGCGTGGAAGAAGTGCCCGAATGGCGCTTAGGCGAACATTAATTAGAGCACTGGTCCTAAACGGCAAAATCATAACAACAAAATCAAAAGTAAAATTTGTCCAGAGAGATATTGAAAAGCTGGTTAGCGATTCGATAAAAGCTGATCTGTCAAAAAGAAGGAAAGTATATGCTTTTTTAGCAAACGACAGGAATATTTCAAATCGGCTTTTTGAAATTGCAAACGGATTTAGTTCTCGTTCAAGCGGATTTACCAAAATGACTCTTCTTCCGAGAAGACGCGGAGACAATGCAGAACTTGCAAGACTTGAGTGGACTGAGACGGTTATAGTAGCCGACAAAAAACAAGCTGTGAGTAAATCCGGTAAGAAAAAAGTGGTAACTGAAAAACCGAAAAAAGAAAATTTTAAAACTAAGTTAACCGCCAGGTTGGCAAAGAGGGATAAAACCGAAACTAAAAAAGTTAGCATAAAAAAATAAAATTTATGAAAACATATCAACCAAAAGCAAAAGATATTAAAAGAACTTGGCATTTATTTGATGCAAAAGGAAAAGTATTGGGAAGGCTTGCAACAGAAGCTGCAAAGTTTTTAATCGGTAAACATAAAGTAATATATACCCCGCATTTGGATATGGGTGATTATGTTGTAATTATCAATGCGAAAGATATCGTATTAACCGGGGCAAAAATGGCAAATAAGGTTTATCAAAGCCATTCGGGACACCCGGGGGGATTTAAAGAAGTAAAAGTGCAAAAGATGATGGACGAGATGCCGACCCGTATAATTGAAAAGGCAATTTATGGTATGATTCCAACAAATCGTTTGACTGCAAAGCGAATGGCAAGACTTAAAGTTTACGAAGGTAGCGAACACCCTTATGAAAATAGGTTTTTAGGAGAAAATAAATAAAATGGTAAAGGCAAAAATTAAAAAAACAAATTATTCTTACTCCGTTGGACGCAGAAAATCTGCATCCGCCAGAGTCAGCCTTTTTAAAGGAAAAGGTGAGAGTACGGTGAATTCCATGCCGATAGAAAAATATTTCCCGGGGTCTGTTAACCGGGATATTTGGTCAAGACCATTTAGAATCTTAGATGTTTCCGAAAAATATTATGTAACTGTTCGGGTAATTGGCGGTGGAAAACAGGGACAAGTTGAAGCCGTTGCTCACGCAATTTCCAAAGCATTTGTTAAAGAAGATAAAGAAAAATTCAGAAAACCTCTTAAAACAGCAGGACTTTTAACCCGCGATGCAAGAATCCGAGAACGACGCAAAGTCGGAACAGGTGGAAAGGCAAGACGAAAGAAACAATCGCCAAAGCGATAACTTTTACTTCAAGGGATGAAATGAGAATTAATTTCCTGTATATATAACTTATATCTATGGGAAAAAGAATTTTAAGAAGATCTAAAACCTCCAAAGCAACAGCGGTATCCCCTGCAAATATCGCTTTTATTAAATACTGGGGTAAGAAAAATTCTAAGCTTAATATTCCTTTCAATGACTCTGTCTCGATGAATTTGGATAAATGCTTAACAACAACAACTGTTGAATTTAACCCGCGTTTCAGAAGTGATAAAGTCATTGTTGATGGGAAAGAATTGGCGGAAGATAAAAAACTTCGGGTGTTAAATATCATTGATTTAATCCGCGAAAAATCCGGAGTTTCATACGGCGTTAAAGTAGTGTCAAAAAATAATTTCCCTTCCGACTCAGGAATTGCTTCGTCCGCATCAGCTTTTTCTGCGCTTGCACTGGCAGGAAGTGTTGCATCCGATTTAACGCTATCAGAAAAAGAGTTATCAATTTTGGCCAGAATCGGATCAGGATCTGCATCAAGATCTATAGTCGATGGTTTTGCCTGGTGGAAAAAAGGAGCGAACAATGCTACTTCTTTTGCTGCTCAAATTGCCCCTGAAAGTTATTGGGACTTAAGAGATATCGTGGTGGTTGTTGAGAAAATGAAAAAGAAAAGTTCTACTGAAGGGCATGGTGTTGCGCTTACAAGTCCCTTTTTCAAAACACGTCAAAAAAATCTTCAACGAAGAACTCTTGGGGTAATTGGTGCAATTAAAAAGAAAAACTTTTTAAAATTGGGTGAGCTTATTGAGCAAGAGGCAATTGAACTGCATGTTATGGCAATGACATCAAACCCGCCTATATTTTATTGGAATAAAGGCACAGTTGAAATCATGAACAAAATTAGAAAGTGGAGAGAAGTTGGATTAACAGGTTTTTTTACAATGGATGCCGGGGCTAATGTTCACGTAATTTGTCTGGCAAAAGATGTTTCTAAGTTAAACTCGAGGTTTAAAAGACTTCCTGAAGTATTATTTACTATTTCTAATAAACCTTGTCGAGGTACTCAATTAACAAACAAACATTTGTTTTAAATGGCAAAAAATATCAAAGTTCTTAAAATTGGTGGAAGTGTTGTGACTTATAAGAATAAGGATTCTGCGCTAAATGTCGATGTTGTCAAAAGTATTGCAAAAGATATTTCCTTATGGCTTAAAGAAAGCAGGGTTAACAAATTAATATTAGTGTCCGGAGCTGGATCTTTTGGTCACCCGCTTGCGCATAAATTCAATTTAAACTCTTCCAAAAAAATTAAAAGCAACATTGGATTTACTTTAACCACTACAAATATGCAAAAAATGTCAATTCAAATCGCTGAGATATTTCATAAACACAAAGTACCCTTGTTTCCTATAATGCCATCATCCGTTTTTTTATTAAAAAAAAGAAGAATTGAGAAGGCTTTCACAAAAAATATTTCAGAAGGTTTAAATCGTGGGTTACTGCCGTTTTTGTGGGGAGATACCGTGATTGATTCGGACTATAAATTCAGCATCCTTTCCGGCGATCAAATTACGCCATACATTATGGAAGGATTAAAAATTAATGAACTATATTTTGGAACTAATGTTAATGGTATTTACGATAATGATCCGAATAAAAACACAAACGCAGTCCATATCCCCGATATAAATGATAGCAATTACAAATCCGTTCTTAAATTGGTGAGTCATTCGGGAGATTTAGATGTAACCGGAGGAATGCGGGGAAAATTAGAGGAAATATTCAAAATAAAAACCCGTCCGTTAAGTTGTCATATTTTTAACGCGTTAGCTAAGGGGAGTGTATATAAAGCCCTGACAGGAGAAGATATTGGTACAAAAATTATATTCTTACATGGCGAAAAATAAAGAAATCGAAATACAGGTGCAAATCCAGCGCAGTAATAAACTAATTTCTTTTTTGGAAAAAAATGGAAAATTTGTTGGGCAACAACATCAGGTCGATACATATTTCACTCCGGCTTATAGGGATTTTACCGGCGTGCGGCCAATTCTGGAATGGTTAAGACTTAGAAAATCTGGTAAAAAATATTCCATAAATTATAAAAATTGGCATCTTGAAAAAGATGGTAGGAGTCATTTCTGCGACGAATACGAAAGCGAAATTTCGGATTTAAAGCAGCTTAAAAATATATTTAGGGCATTAAATATGAAAAAACTTGTAACTGTTGAAAAGACTCGAAAAATATGGGTATATGAGGATTATGAAATTGCGGTGGACTCTATTAATGGACTTGGAGATTTTGTGGAAGTAGAATATAAAGGAAAGCCTACAAAAGTAAAACCCGCAGAAATAACGAGGAGGATGATTAAATTTTTGAAAGAATTTAACCCAGGGAAAATTTCGATAAATTATGTGGGTTATCCCTTCCAATTATTATTTCCCAAGGAAGTAGAGTACGAGAGTCTCTAGCTAAAATGAGTACCGAAGTTAAAGAAGGCATAAAGTTATTAGAAAAGGAACCCGGATTCGGACATGTTGTGGTTTTGGTGGGACCTGATGGTGGAGGCAAAAGCTTTCTAGCTAACCAACTAGTCCGAGAGAAACCGGAAACACTCCTTATTAAAGGCACTCAGCCTCAGTCATGGCCAATTCCTGAGGGGATAAAGAAAGACTTGAAAGATTGAAAGAGAGATACAAAAATGACGGTTTTCGATACTTTGGTTTAATTTCATTAGCACTTCATAAAACGGTGTATGAGCTGGCGAAGCAAGGTAATAATGTTGTGGTGGATTCGGAGCAAACCTTCAAATGGTTAATGTGGGAAGAATTAAGAGATAACCTGGACAGTGCGATAGTTGCCCTAACTCGACACAAAGTAAAGGCTGTTCTTCCTGATTCCGTCAGATATGTTGTTCCCGATGCGGACAATTTTGATCAACAAGCAGAACTAATATGGCAAAGGCAAGATAGTAAGCTCAAGTCAGAAAAAAGTGGCGTTGACCCCCAAAATTTGGAGGAGGTAAAAGAACGTCTAAAAGCCAGCGAACGAGTGATACTGGCTATGGAAAAACTAGGTGTGAATGTTGAAGGAAAACCAAGCTGGCTGACTTAAAACTCATATAAAGCCAGAGAAAATATCTGATTTTTTAAATGATTTAGTCCCGGCAAAATTTCAAGAAACTATCAGGGTTATGCATTCATGCTTCTTTTTCCAAAGGAGATTAAGGTTGAAGTGATTGAGTGACCCCTCGTATTTTAATGATCCCGTTCTAATACAAAGTTCATCAATGTCCTAAGTTCATTGATATAAGGTTCTTTGTATAAAAATTTTAACTTATTATCTAGTACAATTTCTGCTTTTTGTTTGAACTTTAATGCAATTTTTTTAGAGTAGTCGATGCTTCCGTACAAATGCATTTGTTGGATTACCCAATCAACTTCGGTTGCCGATTTATATGAACGATTTTTTAAAATGATTTCAATTACCTTTTTTTTATTTTCTCCCTTAATAGTACGTAATAAATGACCGAGAATTAAAGTTCTTTTACCTTCGTAGACGTCGTTACCTTTTTGATTTTTTAACCCCTTAAAGTTTGATGTTATATCAAGAATGTCATCGATTATTTGAAACGATCTGCCGAGATTTTTACCAAACTCTGCTAAATCGTTAAGTTGGTTCTCAGTAGCACCTGCAATGATTGCACCCAATCTAATTGGTCCCGCCACGGTGTAATAAGATGATTTACTATCCGCAATGAAAAACCAATCCTCATCTGAGTATTCTACTATTTTATCCTTGATATAGGAGATTTCCACTCCTTGACCTATTGTTGTACGGGACATTATTAAGAAGAATTCATCCGCAATATTTTTTGCGATTTTAGGTGACAATACACCAAAATTATTAGTAATTGCTTTTTGTTGAATTGCAAAAAGAGCATCTCCAGCATTTACAGCATGGCCAAAAGAATATTTCTTGTGCAATGTTAATTGTCCTCTTCGTTCCTCTGAGTCATCTTCTACGTCGTCATGAATTAAAATCCATTCTTCTGAAATTTGCATTGCTGCAGCTGTATTTAACACCTCTTCTATTTTTCCATTCATGGCCAAACAAGTAAGAATTAAAATTGTAGGTCTAAGGTACTTACCTTTTCGCGTTGGATAATCATTGATAATTTCCATTTGATGATCAACCAAGTTCTGATATTTTGATGGAATTCGAAATTGTTTTGGATAATCAGGAACATTAATGTATTTATCTACAACAGGCCAGACCAATGATTTATAGTGTGACAATATTTCTAACGCAGTTTGGTCCTCTGACATGCTTGAATTATAACCTTGAACAATCGTTTAGGAAAGCGTAGCGTATATGTTATAATTTCACTCATGACCCAAAAGGTTACTCTTCCGAAAGGTACAATTGTTCCAAATCATATTGCCGTAATTCTAGACGGTAATGGCCGCTGGGCACGTTCCCGTGGGCTTCCCGTGACAAAAGGCCATGAGGCCGGGGCAAAAGCCATAAAATCTGTAATTCGTGCGTCTCGGGAGTGGGGAGTACACACATTAACTATTTGGGGATTTTCGACGGAGAATTGGAAAAGACCTCACAATGAAAAAATGAAGATCTTCGAGCTTGTAAAAAACACTATTAGGGAAACGTTAAGAGAAGCAATGGAGGAAGATGTCCGTTTTATTCATATTGGTCGGAAAGACAGGTTGCCTAGAGATCTGATGAAAATTATTTTGGACGCCGAAGAAAAAACTAAAGATAATAAAACGCATATTTTAAACGTGGCTTTGGATTATGGGGGGAGAGAAGAAATTCTTCAGGCGGTAAAGGCAATAGTTGCCGACAATATACCGTCCGACAAAATCGACGAAAATCTATTTGAAAAATATCTTTATACTGCAGGTCAACCATACCCAAACCCTGATTTATTTATCCGTACTTCGGGTGAGCTACGTACAAGTGGGTATCTTCCTTGGCAAATGGTCTATTCAGAATTTTATTTTGAACCGGACCATTTACCGGATATGACTCCCGAAAAACTGCGCGCAGCAATAATTGACTATTCAAGACGAAGAAGAAGGTTCGGCGCAAAAGACAAAGTATTTCACTTTAAATTTAAACCTCAACTCACAGCGAACTTGGAGCTTAACTGGTGGAGACTTCGAAAAATTCCGGAGGGTACGAAATTTCGCGATTACGCTATCAACCATTTAAAGGAGCAATTTGGGCTTTCAACAAGTTTGGCTGTCGAAGCCGCAAAATATTTGACGGTTGCCGTTGTTTCAGGTGAACAAAGTAAATGGATTAAATCTAAAAAAACGCTTGTTAAGTTTTATAAACTTATTAAGAGTGAACTTAAATTGGCATTTGAGCCGTCATTGGCTGCGACACTTGAAGTAAATTTATGGCAGGACTGGGGAGCTAAAGGTAATGTTCAGGAAGCGGCGGAAACAGAAAATATAGCGCGTGATCTTTATTCTGAAATATATAGAATTTCAAGGTTTCAGGCGACAAAATTGGCGCACTTAAGAGTTCTTGCTAATGTTGAGAGAAATATGGCGGAGCGGGGAATGGGAGATGAACATTGGGATCGTGCGGAAGATTACCTTCAAAAATTCTACAGTGCGCTCAAGGAACGTGTTGCTTGAGCGAAATGCCAAGCTTTGCTTATAGTGCTTTGAAAGAACGCGTAGCCTAACAAATACCCTCGGTGTAAAATCAGTGAGTGAGACTTCAAAATTTTTATAAAATCATTGCGAAAAATAAAATAATCGTTCTCTTTTTGACCTGCGTTTTTATTATTTCTTTTTCAGTCCGGATGATTAACTTTCGACAATCAGTTTATTTTGGTTATGATGAAGCACGCGATGCTTACGACTCAATAAATATTTATACAAAAGGGGATTTGAAAATATCAGGTCCTCCCGCGTCGGCATTTAAAGGAATTAACCACGGACCGATTTATTTATATTTTATCGGTCCCCTATTTTTGCTCGGGCGGGGGGACCCTTACTTTGTATCAATTATTTTTAGACTAATTAATTCGCTTGGGGTTTTATTGGTTTTTGCTGTCGGAACTACTTATTTTGGAAAAATTGCGGGAATTTTTGCATCGCTTCTTTTTGCGTTTTCGTATGAGCAATATATTTACGGAATTTTTACAGGAAATCCTGCGCTATCAAATATTTTCTGGCCGGTTTTATTTATTGGGGCGGGATTAATTAGCAGTTTTTCGAAAAAAGTTAAGCCAGGCTTATTTTTGATGATAGTTTCCACCTCTTTTATCGCTCAGTTCGATTTAATTCTTTCTTATTCATTTTTAGTTGTCGGTGTTTTGTTGATTCTCTTAAGAGATAAGGTAAGGAAATTAAAGTTCGGTGACTGGTTTAAAATTCTAACATTAGGTTTTTTGCCTGTTGTATCATATCCCCTGGCTGAACTGAAAAATAAATTTCTTGGGGTAAAAACATTTCTTTCAATAATAAATAGCAATTTTTCAACTTTACCTGACGGGCAAACAAGGTGGAGCTTGTTTATAAATAATTTTGTCGGGCTTTTTAAAGATAATATT
>LBVN01000001.1 GCA_000993115.1 Candidatus Woesebacteria bacterium GW2011_GWB1_38_8b | reverse complement strand
ATCATTGACCCTGATCGCGGACATATAGTAACCGAAATGTTTGAAAGGGTGGTAAAAAACGGAGATAGCGGAAGAAAACTAAAAATATGGTTGGACACCTGTCTCACAACGCGCGGAGGCAAGAAAGTATCACTTAGCCAAATTTATTTAATGCTTAAAAATCCATTTTATTACGGGGAGTTTGAGTATCCGGTTGGAAGCGGTAGTTGGTATAAAGGATCACACCCTCCTCTTGTTACAAAGAATGTTTTTAATAAAGTGCAGGAAAAATTAGTAGTTCCACTTAAATCCAAATGGGGATCAAAAGTGTTTACCTACAAAGGACTTCTTCGATGTGCTAATTGTAAGGCTAGTGTTATTGGAGAGGATAGATATAGAGAAAGGTTGAATAAAGAGCCGAGGTATCATGTTTACTATCATTGCACAAAACAAGTTGATAATAGTTGCAAAGAACCTTATATTTCCGAAGATGAATTGGAAAGAAGTTTGCTTAAGCTCATAAACTTTATGTATATAGCTCATCCACAAGAATTATTTTTAACAGACAAAATCCAGGAGGGTTTAGAAGAATTTGAAAACATGAGGGAAGCACTTTTCCTGCAACAAGACATCAATCCTAATTCCAAAATTTGGGACATCAGGGATTATGCAAAATATGTACTTTCAAACAAAAACGCGGAAGAAAAAAGGGAACTATTCAAACTTTTCAATTTTCCGCTATTTGTCCAAAATGGGAATATAACTTCGCTTCGGGCTCACTAATGGGATAATTTATTTCTTTCAACATATCCTTCGTTGAACTATTTTCTTGAGGGTAAATTTCCGAACAGTGAGGGTGTGGTACGAATCTAAGAGGAAATATTTCAAACTTATGAGGTAACCATGGGCTTTTCTAGAGACCACGATCACCTCGTTGGAATCTGGGCTGGGGGACAGGGATTCGAACCCCGATTAACAGATCCAGATTCTGTCGTCCTACCGTTAGACGATCCCCCAAAATAAAATTATATTTAGATTGTATCTGCAATATTATCGGACTTGCTAAGCATACGTTCGATCGAAACTCTTTTCTTCCATGACTTTATTTTCTTTTCAAATTGATACGCTTGACTGTAATTTACAAATTCTTTAAGAAAAATCATCTTAACTGGTCGTTTTCCTTTTGTAAATTTTACTCTTCCTTTACGATGATCTCTTAAACGCACTGCAAAACATAACAATAACTCATATACCGATCCAACTAAAGTTGATCGAGTATTCACGATTTCCGACTTAATGTCGGAAGATCGGAAGACGATCCCCAATATATATTCTCAGGCTCAATTATACCAGAATTTTGGGGCTGAAGTATTAAAAAAGCCCCGCCTGATTTCCTGCAGTATCATCTTTCGGTATGTTAAAATCCAATTCCGCTTTCTGAAGCGTGTTCCATTTATCTTTAAAAAGAAGATATCCTCTCTTTACAACAAAATCGTAAATATCCCGTGTAATTTTTACGTCGTCTTCACAGTAGCGCTTTAGTTTATCTAAGCTTTCCTTATTACCTTTGCGCCAGTAATAAACCGCGTCCAACCCCGAATCAATTTTTTGCCTATCTAAAGTTTCTTTTGCGATAGCATCAAGACTAATCCTATGCCCTAATTTATTTTTAAACTTTTCCATAATGTCAAAATGAGGAAGTTTTTTGAAAGGAAAAGCTGCATAAGGTTGAAGTGCAGGGACATCAAAATTCAATGAATTAAATCCGATAATTCTTTGGGTGTTTTGGAAAAAAGGCCACATTTTATCAAAATCAGACTCCCAAAAAGACAGCATTTCTCCTTCAATTTCATTTTGCTCCTCATCCACTGTTCTTGAATAAAGAGACACTACCGAAACCTCAAGTTTTCCCGGATCCTGGTCGGGAATTTCGTTAAATAATTTTTTTGTTTCGACATCGAAAAAAACCTGTTTCATATCCGAAAGCAAATTATATCACTACTTTGGATGCAAATAACTTGTTCTTGTGTTTCAAAAATATTAATAATATGATGTACCTACGAGTGAAAAAAGTACTTATAGTTGAAGACGATTTTTTTATCCGCAAGCTTTACGACGGAGCTTTTCAAGGCGCCGGATACGAAGTATCGACAACCGATAATGGTAACTTGGCAGAAAGCTTACTTGAAAAAGAACCCTTCAGTGTAATTTTATTGGACATGATGCTACCCGACATGAGTGGAGTTGATATCTTAAAAAAGATCCGCTCAACCCAAAATCACAATACTACAACACCTGTATTTATTTTAACCAACAATGATGACAAAGTGGTTATCGATGAAGTTGTCGCAGCGGGTGCAAACGAATATTTACTCAAAGCCAACTATAAACCAAAAGATATTGTTGCAGAAGTTGATGCTTATCTTTCCTCTCACGCTACCTCTTAATAAAAAGTATTACATTTGGAAGTTCCCGTCCGGGACCAACTTTGTAACCCCCTGACCATAAAGCGGTTGAACCACCGTCGTCCAAATTAAGGGCATTTTCCATACCCAAGGCCTTTAGGGCTTTTGCCGATTCGGGTACTGTTGCGCTATGAACAACACCTATGTAAACAGTATTTCCTTTATTGGCGACAAAACTTCTCGCTCCTTTACTTGTCATTTTCGGGTCACTTGCGCTTCCTGAGGCTATATTTCCCCCCGACACCAGGAGTGGGTAATTCGAAATCATACTATCAATTCCCGTATCCCTGCCCCAGGATGAAGCAGCACCCACAAATCTAACATAACTTCCACCAAAAATTACTGCGGGGTTATTACTGTAAACATTATTGTCGGAATTAAAATAATTTTTGTTTTTGTTCATAAGAAGCAGGTCGTAAGTATTGGTTTTGCCGGCGCATGTCGGATAACTTGCCGGGCAGAAATAACTCCCATTAACTCCGGCGTATGCACCGCTTCTGGAAACATAAGTTGCTAAAGGAAGAACAGGACAATTATTGCTGCAGTCTGAGTCCGATGCGGTATCGACAATTACTTTAGTTGATCCCAAGTCACCTGCGACCATTGAAACCATAAAATTTCCCGAGTCCGTTGAAACGGTTTGCCTTGAATATCCCGTTCCCGGAGGAGTATTACTTGCAGCAACGTTAGCAGGAATTGTGAATGTAGCCGCAAATTTTGTTTCCTCCTCTTTTATTTTTGTAGCGAGTGTAGTTAAAGTTTTATCTGCATCAGCATATTTTTGATCGGATAATTGTTTTAAGCTCTCAGCAAATAATTTATCAAGCTCAGTGGTTTTTCCACCCTTTTCTTTAAGAGCTAAAATATCTTCATAAATTCCAACTGCCCTGTCATAAGTTTTTTCAATCTCATCTATATTTTTTTTAAGTTCATCATTTTTCTTTTTCTGATCCTCGTTTTTTAAGGTGTCATATTCTTTTTTTAGAGTATCGAGGTCAGTAGCAATTTTTGTGAGCTCTTGGTAATTTTTATCTTTTTCGGAATATGCGCTGGACAAGCTACTCTGTAGCGATTGAATTTTGCCATAATATAGAAATAACATTGCTCCAATTGCAGCAATTAAAAATAGGATTACAAAAATATGCTTGTCTTTGGGGAGTTTTGCACTTGCGATTTTATTTTTACGAAATTTAAGTCCCATATTTTAATTTAGCATATGTACTATAATGTTTGAAGGTCTCGGTTAGTTAAAACCAAGTTGAGAGCTACAATTTGATAGGCTATGCCATCAAATGTAGCACCATGAGATACTCCTTCGGAGTTATCTCTTAGGTGGAGGTGATTATATGAGTTCATTTCATACAAATATTGAAGATGACACAAAGAAAAATTCCAACTTCAGAAAAGTTTTATATACAGGAAAACATTTGCAATTGGTTGTAATGAGCCTAAAGCCCGGAGAGGAAATTGGGATGGAAGTACATGACAGCGTGGATCAATTTTTCAGAGTTGAAGAGGGTTTGGCAAAATTTTTTATCGATGGTGAAGAAATTGAGGCTGGACAGGAAAATGTGGTTATTGTTCCTGCAGGATCTGCGCATAATGTTGTTAATGCTCTTCCCGACGCCGATTTAAAACTGTATACAGTTTACGCCCCACCTAATCACCCTGATGGGACAGTGCACGCGACAAAAGAGGAAGCGGAAACCGCCGAAAAAACAGAGCATCACAACTAGTTTTAAAATGGAATCTGTTGTAAAGATTTTAGATATTACCGAAGTAACTCATAATGTAAAACGGTTTTTAGTGGAGAAACCTTCAGGTTATTTATTTACGCCAGGTCAAGCGGTTGAGCTGGCAATTAACAAGGATGGTTTTAGAGATAAGCACAATCCATTTACATTTACTTCTTTACCCCAGTGGGAAAATCTGGAATTTACGATTAAAGGTTACCCTGTTAGCCAATACCCGAATCATAAAGGTGTGACAGAGGAACTGCATAAATTAAAAGTCGGAGACGAGCTTATACTTCGCGAGTCTTTCGGAACGATTCATTATAAGAAAGAAGGTATTTTTATTGCAGGAGGGGCCGGTATTACTCCGTTTATTTCAATTTTCAGGCAGCTTAAGACTGAGGGAAAAGTTGGAAACAATAAACTGGTTTTTTCAAATAAAACGCATGGAGATATTATTTACGAAGAAGAGTTAAGAAAAATATTTCCTACAGGCAATTTGATCCTTGTTTTGACGCAGGAGAAATTGCAAGATTATGAGTATGGAAGGATAAACGAGAATTTACTTAGAAAACACGTTAATGATTTCTCCAAAAATTTTTACCTTTGCGGTCCGTGGAAAATGGTTGAGAGTATGCAGGAAATTCTCGGAAAATTGGGAGCAAATCAAGAATCGATAGTGTTTGAGGAATAGCTTTTTGAATCTGTTAAAATAGCTAATGTTTATTTTAGTTAATAAACCGAAAGGGATTACTTCGCACGGTGTTGTGGCGAAAGTTAGAAAAATTATTTCTATGGATGAATCGCCTTTGCATAGGCTTCGGCGAATCAAGGTCGGACATGCGGGGACTCTTGACCCAAACGCAACGGGACTATTAATTTTAGGAATTGGACGTGAATCAACAAAAAATTTGGATAGGTTTTTAAAGTTGGATAAAGAGTATTTAGCTGATATTTATTTAGGGGAAGAAAGGGATACAGAGGATGCAGACGGAAAATCACTAATTTCTAATTCTGAATTTCTAATTGAATCCCAAATTCCAATTTCCAAAATACGTACTACTTTAAAGGGTTTTATGGGGAAGCAAATGCAGACACCACCAATATATTCTGCGATAAAGGTAGGGGGTAAAGAAGCGTATAAATTAGCCAGGGCCGGGAAGGACGTAGTGCTAAAACCGAGAGAAATTACGGTTTATGAAACAAAATTAATGGAATATAATTTTCCCATCCTCACGGTAAAATTTAAAGTTTCATCCGGGACTTATATAAGAAGTTTGGCCCGAGATATAGGGAGAAAACTCGGAACTGGTGCATATTTGTCTGATTTGGTAAGGACTAAAGTTGGGAAATATAATTTGAAAAAGGCTGTTTTATTAAATGAATTAAATCCGGAGAATTGGAAGAGTTTTGCTTTTGATATATAGTAGAACATGATGGAAATTGTAAATTCGGCAATTTTGGGTATTGTTCAAGGTCTGACTGAATTTTTACCGGTTTCTTCATCCGGTCATCTGGTAATTTTCCAGAAAATACTTCCCGGGTTTTCCCAACCGGGAATATTATTTGATGTAGTACTTCATTTCGGAACACTTGTTGCCGTTGTAATTTACTTTAGAAAAAAACTCGTTAGTTTAATCTTTGATAATTTTTGGTTTCTAATTATTGCTACAATTCCTGCCGTAATTGTCGGGCTTTTATTTGATAATATTTTTGAAAAACTTTTTGCCAGTACTTTATATGTAGGATTTGAATTTCTAGTTAATGCGGCAATGAGTTATATAATCTCTGTTGTAAAAAACCGCGGTGTCAAAATAAATTTAAAAAACTCTTTTTTAATTGGTATTGCCCAAGCTATAGCAATCTCACCCGGAATTTCCCGGTCGGGCTCAACAATTTTTGCTGGATCGGTTCTGGGAATTGATAAGGAAAAAGTTGCAGAATTTTCATTTATTTTGTCACTGCCTGCAGTAATGGGTGCAAATTTACTGCAGCTTTTAAAATATGGCGGAAGCAGCTCAATAAATTACGGAAATTATATGGTCGGTCTGGTTTTTTCTTTTGTTTTTGGATTACTTGCAATAAAACTGGTTATGGAATTTATCAAAAAGGGACGGTTTAAGTTTTTTGCCGTTTACTCTTTGGTGCTTGGAATAATTGTTATTGCTTTATCCCTTTAGTAAAAAAGAGAGATTATTTTTGGGAGGAATATTACAAATCCTACAATAACCGACATGAACGCCGCCAGAAGAACACAAGCCGCGGATACATCTTTCGCAATCCGAGCATAAGGCGAAATTTCCGGGCTAACCATATTTACCATAGCCTCAAGGACAGTATTTAAAAGCTCAAGCGTAATGACGTAAAAGATTGTAAATGTAAGAAGGAGCCATTCAATAATACTGACTCCAAGTGCGGCTCCGAGAGAAATCGCAAATATGGCAAAAAAAGTATGGATTCTTAAATTCGGTTCATTTTTATAAGCGGTTTTAATACCGGAAAATGCATATTTAAAACTTCTTGCAGTATCGTGCCTAAGTCCCATTGTATGTATATTATCACTGCTATAGCAAGTTTAAAACAAAATGTTTGATTTTATTTTGTTTTACAGGCTGTTCTAGATGTCTGTACAAGTAGGTTTTGAAACCACTTGTAAACATTGATATATAGCCTCATTTATATGAAAAACTGTTATTTTATTTTGAGTTGGCTATATAATCTATATATGTAAAGACGAGAAAGGGTAAGAGTTTTTATCCTGATACAAATAATTTCTGAGCAAAAATTGTAATTAACAAATCATGAATCCAGAAGTCCTATCAGCACAAAATTCTTTTTTCGTAACTTTTGTTGCAAGTTTATTAATTTGGCTGATGTTTATTGGTGTTGGGATATTATGGTTTATTGACGGTAAAATAAAAAAAGAACAAGCACTTCACGCAATATTTTCAATTATAATTGCCGGTTCAATTGTTTATCTAATAAAAACGCTTTTTCCGACACTTCGTCCATTTCAGTTTGACGGAAGACCACCACTTACATTAACAATTCCCGGCGATGGTTCATTTCCATCAAACCACGCTGCAATTTCGTTTGCTTTGGCGGTAAGCGTATATTTGCATAACAAAAAAGCCGGATTATTTTTTATAGCCTGCGCTATCTTAATATCAGCGGGAAGAATTTTCAGTAACGTTCATTCGATTTCCGATGTGATAGTTGGTAGCCTTATTGGGATCGCGGTTGCACACACAATTCAAAAGCTGCATTTATTTAAGGCTCTAAGATAAACTGCTACGCACTAAAGTGCGTAGTTTTTGTCGCCAGGTTTGGATTCTAGCTTCATCCACAACTTGAAAGTTGTGGATTTCGCTAGAGATATGCAATAATTTAGTGCTTGACATTTAGCACTAGCTGCAATAGACTGCTAAAGCTTTTAAATATCATGGAAGGAGAAAAAATAGAGGACACTATTGTTACACGACAAATCCCCATTGTAGCTATTCGAGGCTCAGTTGTGTTTCCTTATACCGACGCGGTTTTGTCATTCGGAAGAAAAAAAAGCGTTGAGGCGGTTAATGCCGCTTTCCAGCAGGATAGGATTGTTGCTATTTTTACACAAAAAGACCCCAAAACCGCAGATCCCGGAAAAGAAGATCTTTATGAATTAGGTACCATTGCAACGATTACTCAGATGATGTCAACGGAGGGAGAAATTCACGCGGTTGTCAAAGGTCAGGTCAGGGCAAAACTTTTGGAAATTATTTCCACTGATCCTTATTTAATCGGCAGGGTTGAAGAAGTTGCTCCCGACCTTGATAAAAGTGAGGAAGCGGCAGCTCTTTCCAATAAATTAGTAGACCTCTTTAAAAAATCGGTGAATCTTGGAAAACAGGCAGAAATAATGACGGTCATGAGACTTGTTTCGGGAAATATTGAGCCGATTGAAGTTGCTGACCAGGTCGCATCTTTGTTGGAGGTCAAAACTCTCGAAAAACAACAGCTTCTCGAAACCCACGGATTAAAGCTTCGTCTTAACAAAGTCCATGAGTATTTGTCAAAAGAAGTAAATATATTAGAGCTTGAAAAAACGATTTCTTCAAAAACCCAAAAAAGATTTGAGGATCAAATGCGCAAAGCGATGCTACGCGAGAAGAAAAAAACGATCGAAGAAGAGCTTGGAGAAATCGAAGAAGGGGATTTAAGCGGAGAAGAACTGAAAGAATATAAGAAAAAAATTAAAGATGCGGGTATGCCGAAAGAAGTTCATGAGAAGGCAGAAAAGGAATTAAAAAGGCTGACCCAAATGTCTCCTAACAATCCGGAAGGCGGATACATCAGAAATTACCTGGATTGGCTTTGTGATATGCCTTGGAGTAAAAGTTCTCCTAATGATGTTTCAATAAAACACGCTGCAAAAGTTTTGGAAAATGATCATTACGGAATTAAAAAAGCAAAAGAGAGAATTCTTGAGTATCTTTCTGTCATGAAAATTAAAGGTAAGAAATCCCAAAAAAGTAAAAAAGATGAAAAAGAATCTCAGCAAATGCCGACCATTCTTTGTTTTATCGGCCCTCCGGGTGTAGGAAAAACTTCGATTGGAAAATCTATTGCGAGGTCTTTAGGCCGTAAATTTGTAAGAGTTTCCCTTGGAGGAATTAGGGACGAAGCTGAAATTCGTGGACACAGACGAACATATGTGGGAGCGCTCCCGGGTCGAGTTATCCAAGGAATAAAAAATGCCGGAACAAATAATCCCGTTTTTATGCTTGATGAAATCGATAAACTAGGAGTAGATTTCCGTGGAGATCCAAGTTCCGCTTTATTGGAAGCACTTGACCCGGAACAAAATAAAGAATTTTCGGATCATTATTTGGAAGCCCCTTTTGATTTATCCCAAGTTATGTTTATTTGTACAGGAAACGTTTTGGAAAACATTCCCGGGCCACTGCGGGATAGAATGGAGGTAATTTCTTTCCCCGGATATACCCAGGATGAAAAGTTTAATATTGCAGAAAAGTTTTTATGGCCAAAACAGCTTAGGGTTCATGGGCTTGAGAATAAAAAAATTAAGCTTTCATCGGGTGCATTAACGGAAGTGATTGAGCATTATACAAGAGAAGCAGGTGTTAGAAATTTGGAAAGGAATTTGGCATCTTCTTTGCGAAAAATAGCAAGACTTGTTGCGGAAGGTAAAAAATTTCCCACCACAATAAAGGAAGATGACATAAGGAAATTCTTAGGTCCGAGAAAAGTATCTTCAATGATTGCTGAAAAAAGTGATGAAATAGGACTTTCGACAGGACTTGCAGTAACAGCTGCCGGTGGGGAAATTTTATTTATTGAAGTGGCATTAATGCCCGGTAAAGGGAGACTTATGCTTACAGGGCAATTGGGTGATGTAATGAAAGAATCTGCCCAAGCCGCGTTTACATGGGCAAGGTCACATTGGAAACAGCTTGGATTAAAAGAAAATTTCGGAAGAAATTTGGATGTTCATATACACGTTCCCGAAGGTGCGGTTCCGAAAGACGGTCCTTCAGCAGGAATTGCAATTTCAACAGCACTCGTTTCGGCTTTAACCAAAATTCCCGTTAAGCGATATGTAGGTATGACTGGAGAAGTTACTCTTCGTGGGCGTGTTATGGAAATAGGGGGAGTTAAAGAAAAGGTCATCGCTGGCCATCGTGCTGGATTAAAGACAATAATTCTTCCAGCCGATAACGAAAAAGACATGGAAGACGTTCCGGATAAGGTCAAAAAAGAAATTAAATTTTTGTTTTTCAATCGGCTTGATGACGTATTGGCAACTGCTTTGAAAAAACCTCTACCAATCTCCGGATAAGAAATTAGCTTCGATTTGTGATAAAATATTCGTAATTGGCCCCATCGTCTAATGGCTAGGACGCTAGGTTCTCATCCTAGTAATTCGGGTTCGAATCCCGGTGGGGTCACTAGAGACTGTTTTCGAAATTTACCAATTCTAGTACAAAACTGAGGCTAAATATGTTTGATTCTACTTTGGGTGGTACTATATCTTATAGTTAATATACTCTTAATTATGAGGACTATATTTAACCAATCAGAAAACTTCCTCTATCTGATTATTATAATTATTCCAGTCCTAATTTTCACAATTGCTCTATTTAAGAATTTGTGGAAGAACAACAAGCGGTCAATCAGGTATCCTATTTATTACTTTTTGGCTAATATCATATTTGTAATTTTTAATTTGCTATTTTTTCTATTTTTCAAGTCGTTAGATATTAATAAATATAATTTGGATTTTCTTCCTAAGAGCATTTCAGAAACATTTTTATTTATTTTTATTTTTGCAATATTAACCTCAATTGTCCTTGCAATTCCACTTGCCTCAATCTTTTTTCTTGTTCTTGGATTAGGTTTTTTAACTGGTAATAAATTTATAACTGCTACAGAGAGGAAGTTTGAAATGACAGGAACTCTTTGGTCTAAGTTGAAAATGAGAACTGATAAGCTTTCCCGTACCTCAGAGATATGGGGAGGTCTTATGGCATTTTTGTTAGGATTTTCTTTATTATCATTTTCGTTATCAGAGGTATATAAATTTTACTGTAATCAATTAAAAATTCAATCAAATTGTAATGAAAATATAATAGTAAAAATTGGAGATACTACTGTAAGGGTACATAATTTCATTGGTAAAATCATAGGTAGGTAAATATTTCGTTAAACTTTTAAGTTTAAGAAGGGGGTGATACTTATAAAAATCATATCTGTGCTTGTTACTCTTATTTTAATAATATTATCTCTTGCTTTTTTTCTTTGGATGATTTTATCTATTCCTGTTGGGATAATTTTATTGATTATTAAACTGACAAAAAAGAATAAGGATAACAAGAAGCTGAATAGGTGGTTGATGATATCATTTGGAGGGTTACCAGCAGGATTATTAGGTTTAATTTTAGTATTCCTTATTTGGGCAGCAATAAATGCTCTTTCTGTAGGTTGGGGTGTTAATTTACTACCCACACCACCCGCTATTCCTTGAAGTTGTTGTAGCAATTAATAGAAAAACCCTGTTTAGATTGTAGCGAAGTTGGTTTCTAATTGAGGTTGTAGGTTCAATTCTTGGAAGGTAAAATACAGTTTAGAAAAGTAATCTTGTAAGGTGTTCCATTTCTTGGACAGCGAGGTCACTCGCTTGCAGCTCGTTCCACCTCGGGATCGATAGCGAACAAGTAATGTGTTGCACATCATGCACACGAATCCCGGTGGGGTCACTTTAACTTTTTAATAATTATTGAAGTAAAAATAAGTGAAGCAAGAAAAATTATTGACCCAGTAAAACATGGTGCATAGATTGGACTTTTTATAACTCCAGTGCAGGAGACAATCGGTTGCATTTTTGAAGCGTAATATTTATAAAATTCCAAGGCTACATTTCCCCAACCGAAAATTGTAGATGCAACCAAAAACCACTTCAATCTAATTTCATTTGAGATTTGTCCTGTGGATTTTGCCTGAATTATATATGAAGACCAGATTAAGGCGATTAAGAAAGCCGTTGCTCCCCAAAAACACGGAGTTATAATCGGGTTTGTGACCGGACATCCTGCGGTTTGAAGTATTTGTCCACCCGCTGCAAAATAAATTTTAAATTCTTTTAAAACATTTCCCCAGGAAAAAACAACGCCCGAGAAAAGAAGTAAAGTTTGTAAATAAAATAAATTTTTCTTCGTGGGCATATGCCAATCTAATCTACAACGATTTAAGACTATCAACCGTTAAAAACCTTGATTCGGAATAACCCCACTGCATATAGCCACCAATCTCAACCTGTTTTTCAACGTTACCCAAAAACTCAACTAATAATTCATCAGTTGCAGGTAGTATAACTAATTCATTTTGTCCAACCAACTCTCCGGTTGGGTTTACGTCATCTATGAACGGTTTGTCCAGTTGTAACTGGAAATCATAGTTTATATCCGGAGATGGTCTCTTGGAAATATTTAATATTCCGGTAAAAGTTAGGTGTTTAATTTTTTCTCCTTCAGCAGGTTTTACAGTATTGTCAAAATCGTTTATACACTCGGTCAACCCTTTCTCACTTACAGAACCGATTGCAAATGCCGATCGGTCGTAGGTCCATCTTCCGTTAACTAAAAAATTATTTTTGTCAATATTTTCCCAACCGCTATATAAGTACCCGGTCAAATTAACGCATTTACCGAGATATTTCGAAAGATCCAACCCATTCGCATAAAGAAAATAAGTATTAACAGGATCTTCCCAACTATTTTCCGGAGCTGACTTTATGAGTTGATAATCACTATTTATTTTAAAAGTATTTTTTTCATCGTCCGATAGACCGCTTGTGAAGATAATTCCGCTTATAGTGATTTCAGGTTTTTTCAAATCAGCGATAATTTGCGAAGTCTTGTCTTTACCTTTGAACAAATTTAAAAGACCTGAAAACACTAAAAAACCTGCAGTAAAAAATAATACCAAAATAAAAACAATTGAAACTGTTTCTATCTTAGATCTTGACTTCATATTTAATAGTAACACTTTCATAAATTAAAAAAACACTGTTACAATAAATAATGAATGATTTTTCGGAAATCAATAAGAATATTCAAATTTTAAACCAGACACTTTCAAAACAAAATTCTTTTAAAAGAGCATTTTTGTTATCCCTGCTACAGGGAATCGGAACCGCAATTGGAGCTACACTAGTAGCCGGAGGGGTAATTGCTTTATTTTACCGATTCGTTTTATCAGTTGATTCCATTCCTTTGATTCAGAAATTGGTCCCTCCAAGCTATATTGAAGGTATTGTTAAATCCACGAAGTAGACTTCAATTTAAATACCAAATCGATAAGTTAAGAATAGAGGCAAAAGTTACCCAAAGTAAATATGGTATGAATAAATAAAATGCTCTTTTTTCAAAACGATTAAATAAATACATCAGATAAATTAAAGTAGTCCACATAATTAGAATTTCCATAAGCGCAACCGCGGGGTTTTTCAATCCGAAAAATATTATTGACCACAAACCGTTTAATACGAGATGTATAAAAAATAATTTCAAAGTTTTAGACCGAAGTTTGTTTTTGGAGATTATTACAAAGTATAAAGATATACCGATAAGTGAATACAATATAGTCCAAACCGGCCCAAAAATCCAGTTGGGAGGATTGAAAAACGGTTTATTGAGACCTAAATACCAAGAATCAATTGCCGAAAATGTAAATATAGCGCCGATAAGTCCTGCCGATTGTGCAGCAAAAATGCAAAGTACTAAGGTTAAAACGTGGATTTTCAGTAGCTTCATACTATCAAATTTTACACTAAATTAAATTTAATTTGTGACTTTCGGAGTTTGAGTGACAGTAGGTTTTTGAGTTACTGCGTCAGAAATAAATTTATGAATTTCGTCCCAATTTCCTTCACCGGCTTTTGGAATCAAAATGTACTGTTTATCGGAAGAAATTGTATCTGTTAATACGTTATCGGTAGTTAGTGTTACTGTTTTTATTTCAAAATCTCCGATTTCAAAATTTGACGAAACAAAATTAAGGGCACTTTTAATATCGATATCTGTTTGAGTGTTTTTTGAAATACTGTTTATTACAGGGATTAATTTTGTAAAACTGCCAAAACTTAGAAGTTTATTTTTAACAGCGACGATAAACGCCTGTTGTCGGAGCGATCGGCCAAAATCGCCCCCGTTAATATCGGAATGTCTTGAACGGACGAATTTAAGCGAAGTTTCTCCGTCCATCAAAATTAATCCCTTTGTAAATTCTATGGTTTCAAATCTACATTTAAATTCCTGCTCTAAGAGCTGTCCCGAAAGTGTCGCGTGAATGGCTGTCAATTGCTCTTCGGTTAGCCCGCAAGTGTCATCTTCTTTACCCTTAATCGGATAATATTCGTCTTTAAATGAATAAGGAACGTAAATGTTAATTCCTCCTAAAATATTTACTATATTTTTAAAGCCCTCAAAGTTTACCGATACAAAATTATCGATTTTAAGGCCGGTTACTAACCCGACCATTTCGCGGGATAACAAACCCGCTCCTGCAATTCCTGTATATTGAGGAAGTTTTTCGGGAAAACGTTTTTCGTCAACTCCGATTGAAAATGCATGGTTAATTTTAAAATTTTGAGTACCGTTTTTCATCGGGATCGGTACCCAAATGTCACGCGGAATTGAAATTAAAAATACCTTTTTTTCTTTCGGAATTAAGTGGGCAACTATCATCGTGTCAGTTAAAGTGCCTCCTTCATGGCCCGCACCACCGTAACCTAAAAGCAGTATATTTTTAGGTGCCATTGGGTCAGGCGTTGGAGTAGGGGTTGCATTTGGTGGAGGACTAACGGGAGCAACATAAACCTTTTTATATATAAAAAAAAGATAAGATGCAGAAACAGAAATGAAAAACAATCCCAGCAGAAGTAGGGTAAACACTGTTATTTTCTTACGCATCAGACAATTATACTTGAAAAAAAATAAACTTCTACGCACTTAAGTGCGTAGTTTTTGTCGCCAAGTTTGGATTTCGCAAGAGATATGCAATAAAATTTTGAAATAGTTATCATAAGCTCTCACTATGCTTGACAAAGGACTAATTCGTATATACAATTTCCTCCATGAGTTTCCATTTCTACCTCCACTCTGGCGTTTGTAATACCTTTTCCATTAAGGTTCGCTAGTTTGGTGGGAGAAATAAAAATGACACTCTCCTACTAAAATAAAGAAGGAGAGTTTTTTTAGGTATTTAATTATTAAAAATATGAAAAATAATCAATTACAAATTACACAAAAAGGTCTGGATGCTCTTAAGTTAGAGCTTAACGATTTAGTTGAAAACAAAAGACCAAAAGTTGTTGACAGACTTTCCAACGCAAGGCTGCAGGGAGACTTGTCGGAAAACAGCGATTACCATAATGCCAAGGACGAACTTGAATTTTTAGACGGCAGAATATCGGAGTTAGAAGATGTTTTGAAATACGCAACCGTGGTTAAACAGGGAGCAAAAAATGGAGGCATCGCCCTCGGTACGCATGTGACACTTAAGTTCAATGGTAACCAATTGGTATATGAGATTGTTGGTGATTGGGAAGCTGATCCTATGAAGAAAAAGATTTCCCATACATCTCCCCTTGGTCAGGCACTTTTTGGAAAAAAGATTGGCGATAAAGTTGAGGTGGACGCTCCAGCTGGAAAAATATCTTACGAAATATTGTCGATTGAATAATTTACTATAATTTCAAGAAACGCGCGCAATATTATTGCGAGAATTGATTGAATTTAGAGCCAAAGATTTCCCTATTAAAAAATATTCGACTTATATTTATAGGGAAATTTTACTACTCTATGCTTCTTTGATAAACTTGCACTAGGTATGGCTGAGCAGACACTGGAACAAATTAAAAAAATAAGATTGGAAAAAGTTCAAAAGCTTCATGATTTGGGCATTAACCCATATCCTTCAAAAACTAAAGGAACCACCGTACCAATAGTTAATATTAGAGAGTCCCACTTCGCTGAAGCTTCGCGGGACGACTTTGTCGAGGTTGCAGGACGCTTAATGTCCTATCGTGAACATGGAAATATAATTTTTGCCGATTTGAAAGACGAATCCGGAAAAATTCAGCTTTTGTTCCAGAAAAAAACTCTTGAAGACAATTTCAAAACGTTAAAACTTCTGGATGTGGGTGATTTTTTGTACGCAAAAGGTAAAGTTTTCAAAACCCAAGCGGGAGAGACAACTGTAGATGTAATCGATTATCAACTTCTTTCAAAGTCAATCCGTCCGCTTCCGTCAACTTGGCATGGATTAAAAGATGTAGAAGAACGTTATCGTAAGCGTTACTTAGATCTTATGTTTAATCCTGATGTCAAAATAAGATTTGATACAAGGGTAAAACTTGTTCGAGAAATCAGGAGGTATTTAGACGATTTGGGGTATAGCGAAGTAGAAACACCAACGTTACAACCGCTTTATGGTGGGGCAAACGCCAAACCCTTTAAAACTTACCATAATGCTCTCGATTCGGAATTTTATCTAAGAATTGCTGACGAACTTTACCTTAAAAGGCTAATAGTTGCCGGTTATGAAAAAGTCTATGAGATATGTAAAGATTTCAGAAATGAGGGAATTGACCAGGTGCACAGCCCGGAATTTACAATGATTGAATACTATGCCGCATATACTGACTACCAAAACGTAATGGATGTAACTGAGGGGTTATTTAAACACCTAGCTCAAAAACTTTTTGGAGAAATGAAAATCAAGGTTGATGAAAATGAGATTGACATTGGAAAGAGTTGGCCGAGAATTTCGATGGTCGATATTGTAAAAGATAATCTGGAGATAGATGTTAATTCGATGTCATTAGATGAATTGAATAGTTATTGCAAAGATAAAAGATTAGATTTGGTTGGTGGTGAAACTAAAGGTCAGCTTATATTTTTGATTTTTGATAAACTAATTTCAAAAACTTTGATGGAACCTACTTGGATAATCGATTACCCACGCGATGTATCTCCTCTTTCCAAACTTAAAGATGAGGTGGGTGATTGGGTAGAGCGATTTGAGGGTTATATTGGGGGAAAGGAAATTTGCGATGGATGGAGCGAATTAACCGACCCAATTGACCAAAGAGAAAGATTTGAAGACGATGTCAAAGCGGCTCGCAAGGATAAAGAAGAAGCACAGCAGGTTGATGAGGATTTTATTGAGGCAATGGAATACGGAATGCCGCCAATTGGGGGAATTGGAATTGGGATTGACAGATTGACTATGTTTTTTACAAATACTTGGATGATTAAAGAGGTAATTTTGTTTCCGACTTTAAAGCCTGGAAACAAAGAATAAAGTATTTTCATTGAAAGGTGAAAACAATAACTAGTCGATTTAAAATACTTTTTGGTTTTTGCTATGTTTTTGTTTTGTTTATATTGTCATATACAACTGGAATTTATACGCAATTTCCAAACAAATTATTTTTCGAATGGGGTGGTGATTGTTGGGGAAATCAGTACGGCGAGGTTGTTTGTTCGTCCATGTGCTCGTCTAAGTTGATTCCGTGTAATATGGTAGATGCTATAGTGAACACTGGTGTTTGGTTTACAGTGCTATTTGTGATGTCGGCAGTCACCATTTATATTGTGCAAAGAATTGTTAAAGTAAAAAAATGACAAGAGAACAAGCAATAAAATTACTGCATGAGAATATGCGGAATCAAAACCTGCGCAAGCACTGCTATGCGGTTGAGGCAGTAATGGGGGCACTTTACGACCGACTTAATGTCGAGAATAAAGATGAAGAACGCGAGAGGTGGAAAATTGCAGGACTTTTGCATGATGCGGATTATGAAGTTACAAAAGAAACAGCAAAAACCGATCACACAAAAAAAATTCTGGAGTGGCTCCGACTGTTTGATGTTCACTCAGATGTTACAAGCGCAATTGCCTCTCATGCCTGGGGATATTTGGAAAATGCACCTGAGCCGGTTACACCAATGCAGTGGGCGCTTTATACCTGTGATGAATTGACAGGATTGATAGTTGCAACAGCACTTGTTAAACCCGATAAAAAACTGGCTTCAGTTACTGTCGATTCCGTTATGAAAAAATGGAATTCCCCCAGTTTTTGCGCAGGTGTTGATAGGAGACAAATTGAGCTTTGCAGTGAAAGACTTGGAATTCCTCTTTCCGAATTTATAGAAATTGCACTCACCGCTATGCAGGGGATAAGTGGGTATTTAGGGCTTTGAGAACCTTCAGTTTCTCTTGAAAGAATGTAGCCTCAAATTAATAAAGAATTTAGAAACAAAAGGAGTTAAAATACAAATATGTTAGATATACAAATTATCCGTGATAATCCGGACAAAATAAAAAAAGGCGTCACTGATAAAAATTATGATCCTGCTTTAGTTGATAAAGTATTGGAATTGGATGGGAAGAAACGTGAGCTTTTAAGTCAGGTTGAAAAATTGAGAGCCGACAGAAACACTGCGGCAAAAAATAAGGACATTGAATCGGGTAAAAGATTAAAGGTTGAGCTGCAAAAGTTGGAACCGGAATTGGAAAAAATCGACTCTGAGTATTTTGAAATTCTGAAAAAATTACCAAATCCTGCAGCTGATGATGTAAAAATTGGGAAGGATGATACCGAAAATAAAGTAATTCGAAAATGGGGTGAACCGACCAAATTTAATTTCAAACCATTTGATCATGTAGGAATTGGAGAAAAATTGGGTCTAATAAATATTGAGAAAGCTGGAAAAATTACCGGAACGAGATTTGGATATCTAATGGGGGAGGCTGTGTTAATAGAATACGCGATTGTCCAACTTGTATTTGAAACATTAACAAATGAAAGCACCCTGAGGGAAATTGCAAATAAGGTTGAGGAAGGATATAACCCTAAACCTTTTATTCCTGTCGTTCCGCCTGTAATGATTAAACCTGAGGTGTTCGATCGGATGGGTAGGCTTTATCCAAAAGAAGAACGATACTATATTCCCTCAGATGACGTCTATTTAATCGGAAGCGCTGAACATACATTAGGACCACTGCACATGGACGAAACTCTTTTAGAAAAAGATTTACCAATTCGATATATTGGTTTTTCAACGGCATTCAGAAGGGAAGCGGGCTCTTACGGGAAAGATACAAAAGGCTTCCCTATCAAGTTGTGGAAATTTGTACCGGGGATATGGGTGGGCCGGATTACCGACAAATGGATATTGAAACATGGTTGCCCGGGCAAGACAAATATAGAGAAACTCATACTTCTGATTACATGACAGATTACCAATCACGAAGATTGAATACTAAGGTTAGAAAGGGAGATAAAACTGAGTTTGTGTATATGAACGATGCCACCGCCTTTGCGATCGGCAGAATTGTTATTGCAATTTTGGAAAATTATCAAAACGAAGATGGTTCAGTAACCGTACCCGAAGTTTTGAGAAAATGGATTGGAAAAGAGAAGATTGAGGTCAGAAAGCAAGATAGTTTGTAGAGAAGAGGTGAAGTTTTAATGGCAAAAGTAAATTTAATTGAAGCGAGCGAATTGTATCCTGGCGATGAAGTTGTTGTTCACTCTCGTTCAAAAGGTGGTACACATCCCCATAAGGAGTTTTATGGACGAGTTGTGGATTATCCCGAAGGAACAAAACAATCAACCAATAATCGAATTTTGGTGAAAAATTGTCGAGGAAAAAGGGTTAGTTTAGGTAGTGGTACAAGGGTGCAGCTGATAAGCATGGTTACCAGTCCTAATTGTGATGGTTATTAAGAAAATGAATAAGGAAAGAGAAAATTGAAGTAGGAAGTTAGACCTTGGAAGTCAGAAGTCAGTTTTGGTAAATATTTTCTAAACTTTCGTAAGAGGGGATCAGAGTCTTCATTTTTTGCTTCCTCGCCGTTTTTCACACTACAAAAAACTATATCCTGCTGTCTTGTTACTACGTACCCATTTAAATCAATTAATGTCACGATTTCACGGTTGCTTCCGTTTTTTAGATGAGATATGCAAGTAGGGAATACTCCCCGATTTCTGGTTCCAACCAAATGACCTCGAAATCCACAGTCTTTTGGATTCAATCCGCATCCTCGTCTTTCTACGTAAGTGCCTGTTGGAATAACACCAAACATTTTCTCAGCTACTTCTTTTAATTCACCCAATTTATTTTCAATTGAATCAGCCATGTATATTTGAGAATATAACAGATTTGTAAAGATGTCTTAAGGTTTTTGGTTTTTTAGTTATCTAAATTATTTCTAAATCCGAAAGAAGTTTTTATTTCCGAAAGTTTGACACCCAAACAAATTATTATTTAGTAATTTTATATCAAAAGTATTAATTTTGGAACCCTTAATTTTTTATCTTTATTTTTTCTTTTTCTCGCGATATTTTCTTTTTTGTTCCCGATAGAATTTTTCGTTGTGTTTGCCATTAAACATTTTAGCCGGATATTTTATCTCGTTTTTTTCAAGCTTATCCAAAACTGCATTATTTAAATCGATACCCGACTTATTACAAAAATTAACTAAATACCAAAATACGTCAGCAACCTCCTCGCCGATCTCTTCCCAATTTTTATTTTTTAAAATTTCGTTTTTTGATTTGGAATTTGTGTCATCCCATTGGAAATGTTCGAGAAGTTCTGCTGCTTCAAGAACAATAGATTTTGCCAGATCGGAGGGTAAGGGATTCCAACCACGGGCTTTATTGAAATCATTTATTTTTTGGATACTAGATTCCAATGTATTATTTTTAGTTTTCACTTTAGCTATTTTTCAATAATATAATACTTTTTACCCTTTATTTTATCCGGAAGTAAGCTTTCCTTCGTGTACTTTTCATATCCCTTTCCGTATCCCAACTCTTTCATTAATTTTGTAGGAGCGTTTCGGATGTTCATGGGAACGGGCAAATTTCCCAGTTTTTGAACATCACCAAGGGCTGTCATGTATGCATCATATGCCCGTCTGTCCTTTTTTGCGGTTGTCAAATAAACCACTCCTGCTGCCAAATTTTCCTGACACTCCGGATACCCAATTTGCTGGCAGGCTTGGAACACTGCATTTGCAACAACCAAAGCTGTAGGTGAGGCAACATCCTCAGACGCAAATACAACCATTCTTCTTGCAATGTATAAAGGATCCTGCCCTGCCGCAACCATCCGGGCCAAATAATAAAGCGCAGCGTTAACGTCGCTAGCCCTCATTGATTTAATAAAAGCTGAAATTACGTTGTAAAACTCCTCACCCTGCTTGTCAAACGATAAATATCGCCTTTGGAGGGCAAGTTCAATATCTGAAGTAGTTAGCTGACGATTTGTTGACAGCGAAGCCGCAATTTCAAGTGTGTTTAACAAAATTCTTGCATCACCGTTGCTGGCTTCAATCAAAAAATTATTAGCTTTTTTATCAATAGTTTTCTTAACGTACGCAAGCCCTTTTTTTAGAATTTTATTTAGATTATTTTCGTCTAATTGATGAAGCACGATGACTCTGGTTCTTGAAAGAAGCGGTCCTATAACTTCGAAACTTGGATTTTCTGTCGTTGCACCGATTAAAATAATGCTTCCTTTTTCGACGTGGGGAAGAAGTCTGTCCTGCTGGGCTTTATTAAATCTGTGAATTTCGTCAATAAAAACAAATGGAGAGATTCCATGGATTTTGTCAACAACTTTCTGGATTTCTTTACTTGAAGTGTTAACAGCCGAAAATTCGTAAAAATCGCGCTTTAGGGTGTTGGCAATAATTCTTGCCAGTGTCGTTTTCCCGACTCCCGGTGGTCCCCAAAAAATCATTGACGGAACAAAATTATTGTTTGCTTTGTCGTTTAGCAATTTAGTAATAATTCCATCTTTTCCAACCAAATGTTCCTGCCCGATAAAATCACTTAATTTGTTTGGCCGAAGTAAATCAGGAAGTGGCTTTTGCATGAGAAGATTTTAACACAATCCGAACAATTACCGAAGTATTTGTTTGGTCTTAACCTGTTTAATAATTTGAATTATAATTTGTCGTATGACGACCAAAAAATGGTATCAAACAATCACAAACGTTTTGGAAAATTTACACAAAATGCTCTCACTTTCTTATGGAGCCGATAAGTTCTTGACTGTCGGGTACTACGCGACTGCCGGATTAAGTGCTTTTTTTCCGATTATTGCCAGCTATATTTTTAAGTTATTGATTGATGGTGTAGTTTCTAACCAAGGAATTGCAGTCAGTATACCTACGGTTTTAATTTCGATTTTGGCACTTCGATATGTTTCGAATTGGTGTTGGGACTTAACCAGTTGGGTTTTAAAAGAAACTTATTTTGATTATCTTCTTCGATACCGATTGCAAAACAAATTGAATATTATTTTTGTGGAAAAAATGTCCAATCTTGACTTGCAACATTTGGAAAACTCTGAAACGCAAAATTTAATTACAAAAGCAAGTGATACATTGACCTGGAGACCACCGGATTTTTTAAGGGCATTCTCTTATCTATTTAATAATTTTGTTTCTTTTATCTCGTCTTTTATTTTGCTTCTGGGATTTGGTTGGTATTACCCGATAATTGTTTCTTTTTTTGCTATACCCAGAATTTATCTGCGGACAAAAATGGGAAGTTTGCAATGGTCCATTTGGGGCAGCGGTGCAGAGAATGTCCGTAAATTGTGGTATTTGCAATGGCTCCTTAAACAGCAAAGGTCAATTATCGAATCAAGAATTTTTCAGTCAGGGAAAGCACTTCTTGAGAAATACAGAAGTATTCAGGAGGAATTGTATAAGCGAAATAAAAAGCCGATAGAAAAATATGTGACACTTGCTTCATTGCCGAATCTGGTTGAGTCGGTTGTCATATTTACCTTTGCATATAAACAACTTCCTCTCGTTTTGTCGGGAGCAATGACCGTTGGTACTTTTTCATTTTTCGTTGAAATGCTAAGTAGAACTGTAGAGTCAGTTGGCGGAATGGTTGGAAACCTTGGTTGGATGTATGAAAACAATTTATACGTCAATCATTTTTTTGAAATTTTGAATTTGCCCAAGATTATTAAGGAGAAGGTTAAACCAACCTTGTTACCGGTCACTCCGAATCCTCCGGAAATTGAATTTAAAAATGTATGGTTTAAATATCAGGGAGCGAGAAAAAGCGTTTTAAAAAATATTTCGTTTAAAGTTAATTCAAAGGAAAATGTTGCGTTGGTCGGAAAAAATGGTGCCGGAAAGACGACAATTGTTAAGCTTCTTTGCAGGTTTTACGACGTAACCAAAGGCGAAATATTAATTAATGGAGTAAATATTAAAGATGTTAAATTAAGCGATTGGTACGGACGTCTGGGAACACTTTTCCAGGATTTTGAAAAATACAGTTTTACGATTAAGGAAAATATTATTTTGGGAGACCCCTCGAAATTTGATGAAGATAAACTTATTGACTCGGCGAAAAAAAGCGGAGCTTATGAATTTATAGAAAAATTTCCTAAAAAATTTGACCAGCAATTGGGGAAAGAATACGAGGAAGGTACTGATTTATCGCAAGGCCAATGGCAGAAATTGGCAATTGCACGGGCTTTTTATGAAGGGGCTCCTATTTTAGTTCTTGACGAGCCGACAAGTGCAATTGACGCGGAGGCAGAACATCAAATTTTTAGTAATATTCACAAGCTTTACCGGGATAAAAGTTTACTGTTTATATCTCACAGGTTCTCGACCGTAAAAGACGCAGATAAAATTATCGTGATTGACGGAGGAAAGATTATTGAGGAGGGTGATCACAATAAATTAATGAAAAGGGGTGGAAAGTATTCAAGACTTTTTAATCTTCAGGCAAAAGCATATATGAGTGTAGATTCCAAAACTTGACCTGAATAATATTTCTGCTATTATGGATTTTGGATAGTACTTGCCCCAAACTGCCTTCGATAATTAATGAATTTTTTGAAGAATTTACATGGTAAGAAATTTTATGCGCTGGTTTTTGTTGGCTTAATTGTAATTCTTACAAAAATTATCAATACTTCTGCGCAAACACCGCAAGCGAATCTTTTTATTACAGGTCCAAATGATTTATCAACTTTAACAAGTGGGTCTTACAAAATTATGCTTAATTCAGGTTCCGAGTTAATTGGATTTGTTTCGGTGGAAATTTCATTTGACAAAACTAAGCTGAGTTTATCAGCACCGGTTGCGGCAACAGGACCTTTAAAAAACCAAATAATTGTTACAAATGTCGCCGATGCAAATGCAAATGGGGTAGTAACAATAGTATTGGGATTGTCGCCGGCAGACGTTGCCAATCCTCCAAGCGGAGAGTTTGAATTGGCAACTTTGGAATTTAATAAAACAGGAACACCTTCAGGTGGTACTTCTTTGACTTTCAATACTCAAAATTTTAGTGTTGTTAACATGGCTGCCCAACAATTAACTGTTGGGAGTCAGAACTTTGACATTTCATTTGACGCCCCGACCCAAACTCCGACTGCAACGTTAACACCAACTGATTCTCCTACCCCAACACTTACTCCAACAAATACACCGACTTTTACACCCACGGTTACACCAACTCAAACTGAGACACCAACACCAACACCCACGGCGACAGTTACCCCAACTCCTACTCCGATAGCAAATCAGCCTGCAACTTTATCGCTTTTTCCGAACGGGGAATTTAAAATAACGAAAGAATCCCAAGTTGACCTGAGTTTATTAATATCTTCACCGATAATTGGAGTTGACGCGGTTATTAATTACGATCCGCTGGCTGTTGATATTATAAACGTTTCAAGTAGCGGTCTTTTTAGTGGAAATTTTATTTTTAATAACAGTTCCCCCGGAATTTTAAGAATTTCGGCAACCCAAACTCCTCAACAAAGTATAAATTCAGGAGGTATTGTTGCGAGTATAACAGTTAAACCAAAAATAATCGGACTAACCGAGCTTAATTTTAATTTTACTCTCGGTGATAAATCTGAAAGTAACGTAATTGCAACAAACGGAGAGGATATCTTACAAACTACAAACGGTGCAATTTTGGATATTTTGGGATTAGATGTATTTGCTTATTTAAACCTAAAGACTCCTTCCGAAAATCTTGCAATTGGACACGTTGCATCAGGGTCGGTGGAAATAGTCGATGACACTTGGCTGCAAAATTTTACAACTGATAATGACGGAAATTCACAAACTTGGCAACTTGATTATACCTATTTAAATTCTGAACTTTTCTTTAGGCTTAAATCATCGGGATTTTTGAGGAGAAGAATTTCGCAGACTCTTCTTGAGGGGACAAACGTTTTGAATTTCGGAAATTTAGTTGCAGGGGATCTAAACGATGACGGAATTGTTAATAATATCGATGTCGCAATAATGTATCAGAATTGGTTTTTGACAGGACCATCTGATTACAACAAAGACGGAATTGTAAATTCTTACGACTTTTGGATTTTAGTCAATAATTTCTTCAGGGAAGATGAATAAACTACCACAGGCTGAAGACCATGGTATTTTGTCGACAAGATTAGATTCTTGCTTCATCTACAGACTAAAGTCCGTAGATTTCGCAAGTAAATTCAATAAATTTTTCAGTATAAATATTGCGGTTTTGTTGTTTTGGTTATGTGTTTCACCCGTCAAAGCGGATAGCATTCCGTCGTTATCTTTTTCTCCCGATTCAATTTCTTTAAAAAAAGACTCGAACAGCTCAGTCGATATCTATCTTAACCCGGGGAAAGAAGAAATTGTTGGTGTTGATCTGGTAATGAGTTTCGATCCAAATAATATCGAACTGACAAACATATCCGATTACGGACTCTTAACATACAAAGCTAAAGAAATTATTGATAACAATTCAGGAAAATTAAAGGTTGCTTTTTCCAACGACTTTGGAAAATACTTTTCGGGTAGCACCGCCAGACTTACAACAATATATTTTAAAAGCAAATCGGAAAATTCGAAATCAGTTTTTTCCTTTACGTATGAAGCCGGAATGACAAACGATACAAATGTTGTAAATAAGGCCGGAATTGATGTTTTGGAAAGCGTAAATAGCTTGACACTTACAAATGCAAGTTCACTCAATGCCATTTTAAACAATGAAAAACCCAAACCAACTAAAGCCGTAGATAAGATCCTCGCATCGAATCAAGAAGAAAGAACTCTCAAATCAAATGAAGAAAAATTTGTTTTTCCAAGCAATATTTCCGAAAATAATCCGGAGGTGTTAGGAGAGGGGACGACTGAAATCCCGGTCTTACAAAAACATACCAATTACTTTGTCTTTATTTTGATCGCGGTAGTTATGTTTTTGATCTCTGTTTTTGCATTTCTCCTCGGCCGATTATCCAAAAAAGAAAAAACTCAGTCTGCATTTAATTAGATTCACAAATTTTTTTCTGGATTGAGAGTCCAGTTGGCTGATATACTGATAAGTAGTATGCGAAGACTATTAATTCTAACATCACTATTTCTATGTTTGGGATTTTTTTTGGTGTATCCAAGAAATATTTTTGCCCAGCAGGGACCTACGATAAATAGTATTTCCGATAATAGGTCATCGTATCAGGGTTCTCAAATTCCAAAATACGAAAAGCTGGAAATTTCTTTTCAGGTTGCAAATACTGTTGCACAAAATTTACAGCTTCCTTATGAACCTCCTGTGCCATCAGGCCTTAAAGAAGCCGATTTAGGAATTTCAGTAGACGCGGAGCTTCTTCCTCCAGGCGAAACAGACTGGAACAATGCTTATACGCAACCAGCTTTTTATTATCAGGATTTTTCAATGTTAAGCAAAAACAACGGGACTAGAGACTGGATATATCCAAACGGAAATTTTTCCTGGAAAGTTCGTTACGCACCAAACCAAGTCGGAAACTGGCAATACAGAATAAAAGTGCGAGACGCATCAGGCAGTTCAACTTCAAACATCAGTGGCTTTAGTGTTGTCGCATCAGGCAGTAAGGGATTTATTAGAGTTGCCCAAAGTGATAAGCGCTATTTTGAATTTGATAATGGGTCATATTTTGCCGGTCTTGGATATAACATGAACTATAACCACGTAAACTGGGTAAATCCGATTTCACAAAATCAATCCAATTTTCAAAGTATGGGACAAAATGGTGTTCAACTGATTCGCGTTTGGCTGTCTCAGTGGTCAATATTTGGTGCAGGTTGGAATCCATGGAAAGCATTTGGAAATACAGGGGGCGATCCTCCGATGGAACTTCTAACCTCGAACGTTAATCAGTATTTGGAAAGCGATCATGAACTGGCGTTAAAAGTAGGAACAGTGTACCCTTGTGTTTTTCATGACCCATACCAAAACGCTCCAATTGCTGTAAAACCAAACACTACTTACCAAATTAGAATTTTTTATTATCCTGATAATATTGTTGGGGAGGGGGGATTTGTAGCCAAACTGGGTACTTGGCAGGGATGTAATTCGGCAACTGCAATTACACCTTATGTAAGGCAGGGAGCAAACGCTTCCTGGCAATGGTTGACGGGAACTTTTACGACCGGAAATCAGGATTTCATAGACCATCTTTTTTTACAACTCGAGAATATAACTTCAGGAAGTGTCAGAGTTTCCGAGGTTGAAATAAAGGAATTACAGAACAATATTGCGGTTGGTGCAAATATTTTACAAAAACCTAAAATGGATCACCATAGATATTTTGACCAGCGAAATTCTTTTTCTTTTGATCAGGTTGTTGAGTTGGCTAAACAGAACAGTGTTTACCTTCGTCCCGTAATTGGAGACCACAGAGAGTGGACATTTACACACATTGACCATAGCGGGAATCCAACAGGTGATTTTAACCCCGTATCTTATTATTTTTATGGACCCTCAGACACCTCCATTACCAAAACAAGGTGGTTACAAAAAGCTTGGTGGAGATATCTGGAGGCCCGTTGGGGATATTCGACAAATATACATTCCTGGGAATATGTGAACGAGGGTGATCCGGGTTATTCTGGCCACAGAATTTCGGTTAATATGATGGGGGAATATATGGGTCAATTTTCCCCGCATCAAATGGTGTCAACTTCAGTTTGGACAGGGACTACATCCTCTTGGAATTTAAATAATTATCCCGGTATTGATTTTGCTGATGTTCACTGCTACATAAGAAGATCCGGAAATCCTTGTGTGCCATTGACTGATTTTTATGACGAGGCACAAGCTACTATTGATGCCAGTTCGCAGTGGGGTACGCAATCAAACACACGCTGGCCGACAGTAAGGGGGGAAACCGGTTTTGTGGTTGATAACAACCTGGTTCAGGATTCAGATATAAGAAAGGATACTAATGGGGTTTGGCTTCATAATTTTCTTTGGGCGGGACTTAATTCTGGCGGATTAATTGAATCTTATTGGTTTGAAAATTTTCATATTTATGACTGTCCCGGGGGAGTTGTTCCTTGTCCTTTGACGTTTGACCATCGGGATAGATTTAAACCCCTTTCCGACTTTTTAGTAAATATTCCTTTAAATCAGGGAGGTTATACAGATATAGGAGCCTTGGGATATGATAATAATTCGATTCGGGTTATTGGTCAGAAAAATATACAAAAGAAATTGGCGCACCTTTGGATTCAAAATAAAAAACACACATGGTGCGCAGTAGTGGGTGGAATATCCGGATGTTCCCAGACTTGGGATTTAGGTAGATTAACAGGGAGTGTTACAATTTCAGGTTTTTCTGTAAACGAAACCCTGCCAGTAGAATATTGGCAATTCGACAATGGTGCGAATTTAGCTAAAACAAGTTCACAAATTCCAACGAACAATCAAGGTGAACTGATAATAAATCTAAATAATTTGGCTTCGGTAACAACAGATGTTGGAGTAAAAATCGGGAATTATAATCAATCGATAAGTATTACTCCTACAATCTCACCAACGCCAATCCTAGGAGATGCGAATAACGACGGACGAGTTGATGGAGCTGATTATGTAATTTGGCTAAATCACTACAATCTAAATGTCACCGGTCCTGCAAATGGTGACTTTAATAATTCAGGAAATGTTGATGGGGCTGACTATGTGATTTGGTTGAATAATTATGGGGTGTAAGAAATTACTGATTGTTAGTTGTCGCTTGTCAACGGTGCTTTTGTTTTTTGCATTTTTTTTATTAAATCCTAAAAACACCTTTGCAGACAGCAGTGGATATCCGCGAATATATAATTTGTGGGGGAATTATACAGCTAATGTAGACAACGGGTACTTTGCAAGTTTCAATCTCTACGCAATGTACAGCGATGGATCCAACTCCACCAGTAAAAGTCGTGCGGATGCGATACATGTTCTGAATCCTAATACGAAAATACTTGTAACTGCAGATATTATTCCGGCACATGACCCGGGGAGTGGTTTGGATGTTCAACCACAATGGTGGAGCGCCACTCCCGGTACTCCTGACTATGCATGTATTTTGCGGAACTCCTCAGGGGCAGTATTGCGGGATGTTAGTTACAACGCCGCTTACAATAATTTAGGAAATAGTTATTGCCGTGGTGTTTTAGTAAATTATTTTATTGGAAAGTGGAATGCCAGCGGCGGTCATTTTGATGGCTGGCAGGTAGATCAAGCCGGAGACGGGGGTGTTAGTTGGGTTTTAGGTAATAATATAGATACCAACGTTGATGGAATACCGGACAATCTTACTTCGGTCGATGCAGATTATGTTGCCGGCATGATTGATATTTTTCAAAGATTAAGAGCCGCATTTCCTAATATCATTATTCATGCAAACGATTCTCCGCCTTATTATGGTCAATGGGTAAACGGGCGTTTATACGAAATGGATATGAAAAGGTATTTGGATAATGATTTCGGCAGACCTTGGCCGGAAATTATTAATGGCTTTTCTGTATGGGCTCAGAATACTGCAATCAACCCAAACACAACAGGTTTGATGAACTCTCCCAACGGTATTTTGATAAAGACAAAATATAACTTCCAGAATATTTGGACTGCGATAAAACCGGAAATGATGGCCGAATACGGCGCTGATTATGATCGTATGCGTTTCGGTTTGGTTTCTTCGATGATGGCTGGAGTTATGTATTCATATGACTTAGGGAGCTATATGTATGGCAATTCTAACTGGTGGTATGACGAATACGGCACTCGAGGTCAGATTTCAACACTTGGATATCTTGGACAACCTACCGATACACATACGCTTGTCAGTCAAATTACCTCTCCCGATCAAGTGGTAAACGGAAATTTTTCCTCAGGAACCAGCCCCTGGTTTGCAAGTACAAGCGGAAGCAGTGTCATAGCAACTTATAATGTTGAAAACGGTTCAGCCCATATACATCTTGGAGGTGCGGCAAGCGGCTGGGCAGTTTTTAGGGAAAATTATGTTTCGGTTGAGACGGGAAAATATTATACGGTTAGTTTCCGTGCAAAAGCTAGCACCTCCCGTAATGGCGGGGTAAGAGTTCAAAGAGCCGGAGGTGCTTGGGAAACATTGGCACAAGCGGCATATAATATACGTCTTTTCCCTGAATGGAATCAATATTATTATGTACTTAAAGCTACAGGTACAGGCACTAATGGTACGCTACTATTTGATTTGGGCATTGACGCAGGAGATATTTATTTTGACGATATAGCCTTTCAAGAAGGTGTTGGAGGGGTATGGCAGCGGCATTTTGATAACGGAACTGTTTTATTAAACGAAGGACCATTGCAGCAAACAGTAACACTGGACAAAACTTACCAAAAACTTAACGGCACACAGGCACCGCTTTATTTTCAGAGAATTGATGATGACCAGGCTACGGTTGTTGGCTCTTGGACTAATCCTAGTGCAAGCTTTGATCAATGGGGTTTAAAAGTTCACTCTATTACAGCTCCAAATACCAGCGCAACTCTGACTTATAATTTTACAATACCGTATGCTGGTGAATATGAAGTCTTGGCTTGGGTAGCACCGTCTGCGAGTTATAGTAAAAATGTTACGGTCAATATAAATGGGGCAGACGTGAACTTAGACCAATCGGTTGGTGCTTTGGGTTGGCATAGTTTGGGAAAATATAATTTTAACCAATCTGCAACTGTTGTTGTTAAACCCTTGGGTTCAGGTGTTGTTATAGGCGATGCAATTAAGGTTGTAAGTACTGCAAGGTATAACGATGGCAGTACTGTTAACTCAATTACTCTTCAACCCAATGACGCGATAGTACTGCTTAATTCTTCAGGGAGTTCACCAACCCCTACGCTTATTTCGGGTGATGCAAATTCTGATGGAAAAGTTGATGGAGCTGACTATGTTATCTGGCTTTCGAACTACAATGTATAAATTAGGATATGCGGTGTTTAGCGCATTAATATTATATGCAATTTCGTTGATTGCTGTAGATGGTTTATGGGCGCAAACTCCAAACTGTGATTTTACTGTCAATGTGTCCACTTCCGTATTTGATGGTAGGTCTTCACCATACAATCAAGTTCAGCCAGGTGATACTGTCTGTATTTCTTCAGGAACTAGAGGTACTTTAACTATTAAAAATATTAGTGGTACAGTAACAAATCCAATAACCTTTATTAATTCTGGAGGACAAGTAATATTCAATACTTCTTCAGGATATGGATTTTTCATTGCCAATGCCAAACATTTCCGAATAACTGGAACTGGAAGTCCGGGTTTTAAATACGGTATTTTTGTTCAAAAAGCCCTGACTTTTGGTTTGTTGTTGGGACTGAAATCCGAATACTTTGAGATTGACCATTTGGAATTTACGGAACTTCTCGGGTCTACCATTGCTGTTCACGCAATCACAAACGCTTCATGTCCGGCGATTTCAAGAGCGAATGAGGCAATCCGCCTTAATAATGACGATTGGGATTACAATGGAGATGGTTTATATAATGAGTTGGATGTAGTTAGTCGTGATAATTTTACACAACATAATTTGTTTTTTCATGATAATTACTTTCATGGATTTACAAAAGCCGACAACACCTCAAGCTTACAACTGGCATATTATATTGGGAATTCAAATTATTCTACTATTCCCTATACCAGAAGTTGTAACAACCCTGATGGATCAGTAACAACAGGTGTTGTTGTAGTCAATCCCGTAATCGAAGGTGTCCATATTTACAACAATGTTATTGATACACTTGGCGACAAAACACTACAAGTTGGATCAGCCGTAAAAGATTGCAATATTTACAACAACTCGATAAATAAGGGTGGGCAAGACATAGCCACAGATGTTCACGGTATTAATATCAACCCGGGTAGTGTTTGTGATATTTACAACAATTTAATTACCAATACCAAGGGTCATGGAATTACTTATGGAGGTGACGGGGGCAGAATTTATAATAACGTCATTGCCAATAATACCGCCAGTTCTTATTGGCATGACGGAATATATGTATATGTAAAGCCAACAGGTTACCAACATAACGGCAACACAATTGTTGTTAATAATACTATAGTTAATCCGGCTGGATATGGCATCACTTTTGCAATCAACAACGGTATAAACGCAAATGTGATAAAGAATAATATTATTATTAATCCTGGCTATGGGTCCTCCGGGTATTTTAATATTCCCAGTGCCGAAAGTAGTGAGTTTTTCGTTTCAAATAACTTAACAACACTAAATATTTCCCAAGTAAAATTTACAAACCCGGCAATAAATGATTATTCCCTGCAAACAAGCTCACTCGCTGTCAATTCCGGAGCAGATTTATCGGCAATAGGTATTACGGATGATTATATTGGAACCATACGGCCTCAAGGGTCGGCTTTTGATATCGGAGCTTATGAATTTGTTTTTGAACAAACCCCAACCCCGACTACGATTCCAGGGGATGCAAATGGTGATGGAAAAGTTGACGGGGTGGATTATTTAATTTGGCTTAATCATTACAATCAAAATTCTGGAAATGGAGTTAGAGATGGTGATTTTAATGAAGACGGAACGGTAAACGGAGTAGACTATGTTATCTGGCTAGTAAGCTATAATGTATAAGCTAAGGTATATCTTATCCGTTGTCTTGGTAATATTCGTAATAGCACTTGTCGCTACTGATAACCTATTGGCTCAAACACCAACTCGTAAGGTTTGTTATCATGGAGTCGATAATGTTAGTAATGTCAACGATTTTACTGTTCTCAGAAACTATGGAATTAACCTTGTTCAGGCAATCGTTAATGAAGGAGATCTAAATAAACTCAATTCTTATATCCAAAAAGCTGAAGAGACCAATATGTATCTGATTATATGGCCAAACGGCCCTCATTTTTGCGGGTCTGACTGCATACCCTGGAATTTGGTTAACGGCGTATGGGTAATAGATGAGGCAGAAAAACCCATTCTAAACCGTATAAGGGAGTGGTATCAAACCGGACGTGGCAGAGATCTTCTTATAGGGATTAACACCTTTCAGGAACCCCGTAACGATGGAATTACACTGGCTCAGCAGGTTGCTCTTACTAATAAAATCAAAAGTGAATATAATTTGCCGATAGCCAATTGGATTGATAACGTTGTTGATACAGGAATTAGCAGCAAAGCGCAATGGCAGGCGATAGGGGCGGATGCTATTGATTGGCCGATTTCCTGGACCCACTGTATACCTTTTTATCAAGGTAGCGGAGGTAACACCTGCCAGTCATTAACCTGTGAAATAGCAAACTCATCCAACCCTTCGTGCTGCCTTAATCAGTGGGCTAGTTCTTGCAGTAATAAATGCTATGGCCCTGAAGGAACTTGCGGTTATGGCCTGGAAAAGATGAAAAGGGATAGAGCTGTTGTCGGTGAAAATGCCAACTACGGGGTTCTTCTGCAAGCTTTTGAGAATGTCGGTTACAATAATGCTCATGTACCAACAGCTGATCAGATGTACGAAGAAGCCTGTCGGGTTGCCAGGTCCGGTGTTGTTGATATGATGATTTGGTACGATTGGGACAGGTCATACAGTGGTTATACCAAAACGCTGCATAATGGACAATTTGATCCGGAGGGAAAAGACCGCTGGGCAATGCTTAAGAAAATTACTGATGATTGTATCGGTACGCTTTCACCTAATTGCGTTTCGCCCGCAATATTAAAACCAGGTGACGCAAATGGTGATGGGAGAGTTGATGGGACCGATTATGTAATTTGGCTTATTCACTATAATCAAAGCATCCCAGGTCCGTCAAATGGTAACTTTAATTCTGATGGTGTAGTTGACGGAGCTGACTATGTAATCTGGCTAACCAATTATAATGTATAAAAAACTACTATTATTTTGTTTACTTATAACGTTATTTATTGGACACGTAAAAACCACTTTAGCGCAAACATCACAATCCGAAAATAGGGGTGTATGGCTTCAGGATGATGTTGATTTGGATAATAAACTACAAAAGCTTAAGGATATGCACTTTAATGTTATTTATTTCGGCGTCTGGGGAGCAAGAAGCTTAAGTCTTCAGACCATTATTGATAAGGTTCATTCAAAAGGTATGCAAATCCACCTATGGGATGCAAACGCTTATCTTTGTGCAGGTCACTGGAGGGATTGTGCTGCTTTTTCTTCCGGAAAAGACACTTGGGATGCCAAGTTGCCAAATGGAATGACTCGTGGCGGTCTTAACTACCCAGGTGTTTTGGGACAAAGATGGATCGATTTTAGCATTCCGGAAGTGCAGCAAAATTCGATTAAGGTTATGGTTGATTGGGCAAATAATTATAACGCGGATGGTATTCACTATGATTATATCCGTTATGACTCAGGAAATTATTCTTTTAGCGATCATAATTTAAGCGAATTTTCTCAAAGAAATGGTATTGACCCGGCAATTATGAGGGGAGACAATTTTCCAGCATTCGGAACCGTCTGGGGAAACCGAGTTTCTGGACTCACGTCAACTGCTACAGCCATAGCTATGTTTCATGATAATGTACCTGCAATAATTCTTAATAATTATACCGGTGACACAACAGGCAAACACGGTCAGGTCCTGACATTTAACTGGCAGGTGTCAAAAATCAGCTTCAAGGTTATGGATACTGTTTTCTCCAGAGCAATTAATTATTTCAATGCTGCACCGGTTTATATCCTGAAAAACGGTACTTATAACGATTATGCGATCAGACAGACTCCAAGCTGGCTGTCGTATCTTGGCGTGAGTTCTACTAAAATCGACTTTACCGCGGCCAATATCAATGCTCTGCCAGCCAATTCCACATTGGTTATTCCGGAAATATATTACTTCACAGACGAAACCGTTTTGGCGCTGGATACGTATCTAAAAAAAGGTGCTAATGTTATATTTATTGATGGGCCGACGCCGGCAGTCGCGTCTACCAGGACCGGATATACGCTGATAACACTATTCCGCAGTATTATTGGGGCTACCAGATCGGATTCATATATCGGTAACCGTGGCCGGGAAAGCGGTGTTGTTTCAATACCTACTTCTGTCCAGAGTCACTGGTTAGTATCAGGTTTAACCAGCCCTAATCCGATTACAATTGAGCAGGCAACAGATTACATAGCTAAATGGCAGTTATATATGGAGGAAGGAATTACCGCTGTCGTTGCCGAAGTTGCCCGTCAAATCCGGGAAATCAAACCGAATTTGAAAATCTCCGCCGCAATTTTTCCGGCCCAAGATAGCCGACAAATCGGTGTCCACCAAAATTGGCCACTTTGGATTGACAATAATTATCTCGACTACGCAATTCCAATGGAATATACGCTTGATAGCACCAAATTTACGGCTTTGACAAATTGGATAACATCTAGAAACTATCAGGAAAGAGTTTTCCCCGGGCTTGGTCCGTTAAATATTACAGACTGCAATCAACTTCCAATATTGACTAACCAGATTGACCAGATGAGAAATTTGGGGATTAAAGGATTTAGTATGTTTGAAAGTAACTATCTGACTGAGTCTAATAAAACTCCTGCCGGTTGCGGTATTGCCAGTGCCCTCACTAATTATTTCGGTCAGGATGTTGATCCTTTTTTTCCAATAATTAATAATCAGACACCAACTCCGATTTTTACACCTGGTGATGCAAATGGGGATGGAAGAGTTGATGGTTTAGATTATGTAATATGGCTTAACCACTACAACCAAAACGTAAGCGGACCTTCAAACGGCGATTTTAATAATTCGGGAGTGGTTGATGGAGCTGATTATATTTTATGGTTAACAAACTATAATGGTTAAAATCGTAAAATATTTTTTATTTTTAGTTTTCATTTGTTCTGTTTTTCAGCTAATAAGACCCGCAGAAGTATATGCAGCAGCAAACTCTGTAGTTACCTTTAATTCAATTAGTCTTTATTGGTCCTCAGGTAGCACTGGGGATTGTGAGGTCAATTACCGTATGCTGGGATCTTCAACTTGGAAAGAAGGATATCCATTGTGGTTTGACTCGCGAAACGGTGAATGTCGAGGTAGCTTGGTTAATTTAATACCAAACACGACATACGAAATTCATTTAGCCTCAGATAATGATTCAACCAATCTGATAGTTACAACTTGGAATGATAATTATCCAGTTGACCCAAACAAAATACATTATTTGGATGCTAGTTCTTCAAATACTTTAACAGTCAGCGACTCGGGTACTTCGAATGGTTACTCTATTTATACTCCCGAGCCTGGAAAATCTATTACAATAGATGTTCAGAACAGTCAAAATTATGTAGTTAATGTTAATGCATCTTATGTAATTATCAGAGGTCTTAAACTGGTCGGAGGGATTTATGGTGTTGTATATTTAAATCCCGATGTTCATGACGTGGTAATTGAGAACAACGAACTTTCAAATTGGGGGACAGGGGCAAATTTTCAGGGTGCGATTTTCGGTGGAGGTAATTATAGTCAGACTAATCCTAATTTAAAACGAATTATCATCCAGCGAAATAAAATATTTAACCCAAGATTTAGTTCAAACGATTGGTCGACAGGGCATCCATCTGGACCACAGGGAATTGTGCTTTTCAATAGTGGAGGTAATCATATTATTCGATATAACGAAATATATTCGGATAATGGCAACTATTATAATGACATTTTAGGGGCGGGGGCAAACTTTCAGACACAATGTGGGAATTTGTCGCAGTGCACTGGTTTTCCCGGCCCTGATACCGATATTTATGGTAACTATCTGGCAAATTGTTGGGATGACGCAATTGAGGCCGATGGACAAGGGCGAAATGTGAGAATTTGGGAAAATTATATTGAAAAGACCTACGTCAAAATTTCTCATGCAGGTAACTATATTGGCCCACTCTATATCTTCCGCAATGTCAGCGGGAGCGCAGATAAAGGTTCTGGACAAACTGGAGGAGACAATTTTACTAAGGGTGGTGAAGGTGGTGGTAGAGTTTATATTTTTCATAATACCACTTTGCAACCGAACGGTGTGACTGGTGGTATTCTTGACTCTGGTGGCGATATGTCCAATGTAGTTACTCGTAACAACATTTTTCAAATCAGAAGTATTTATTGGAATAGTATCCGGGATAGTGGAGGTATACAAAACTATGATATTGATTACGATTTTTATAATGGCAAAATTATTCTTAATAACGTCGATTATGTTCCATTGCATAGTTTAAAATTCACAGATCCCGATTTTGCGACACAGAATTTTGATCGGGCAAACGGTTTGGGATCATTTTATTTAAGTCCGACTAGTGGCGGTTATGATAAGGCGATAGTTTTACCAAACTTCAACGGTGGATACACTGGTTTAGCACCTGACATGGGTGCTCACGAAGCTGGTACTTCACCAATGGAATTTGGAATTGGTGCTTATCAGGATCAGTCTCCTACCACGATAACACCTACCCCACTTCCTATCCCTGGGGATGCAAATGGTGATGGAGAAGTAGATGGAGCTGATTATGTAATTTGGCTTACGCACTACAACCAAAATGTCACTGGTCCTGCAAATGGTGACTTTAATAATTCTGGAGTGGTTGATGGAGCGGATTATATAATCTGGCTTAACAACTTCCAGACAGTTTAAGTAAAGAATTCAGTGAATCCTTTGACCTCTTAGTTGGAAACAGAGTTATTTATTTTTCATATAACATTGTAAAATAGTAATGTGAAGATGACATGTAAGTTATTATTGTCAATTATTTTAACGTCAATTTTTTTGGTTAAAATCCCTCAGAAAGCTTTTGCACAGACTCAGCACCCATTTTTAATTGTTAAAGCGAGTGATTTTGCATCTTTGAGAAACCGAACTTTACAGTCCCCTTGGAGAGAGATGAAGGATGACGCCGTAGCTACTTGTCAAAATACTGTTTACGATCTTTCCAATCCTCCTATTGGAAGTAAAAAAAGCTTTACCATGCGAGATATTATGAGTTCTTGTAGTTTGGCTTTTATTTTGGATCAAAATAATCAAGAAGTTTATAAACAAAAACTGGTGGAAAGTTATCCAAAATGGAGTGATATATTAAATTTCCAACACCCTCCAGATGGAAATATTGTCTATTCTCAAGACGCATATGTTTATCCTGCCACTGCGTTCTTTCATAGTATTTTAGCTTTGGATGTAATACATGATTCTCTTAACAGTCAGGATTTGTTGGACAGTGAGTACTGGCTAACCCAAGAATACAATCATTACTATAACGCGTTTTCAGATAAACCCCCGCTTTGGGAAAGTACGCAAATTATTTGGAGCTTATATCTTGGTAAAAAGGGAGACGATCCATATATCCGGGTTTTATTAAATGGAGGCAGACGTCCGGGAGATAGTCGCCCGATTACAGGATTTATGCCAGAGTTGGTCGCACGTATTAGTCCGGATGGAGTCTACTACGAAGGTCCTGGGTATGGATATGTAGCCTGGGGACACAATCGAGACGAGAGAACAATGCTTCCAGATGTATTGGAATTTACGGGTGTCGATAACAGATATTATAACAATTCAAGATTTAAAAATCTGCATGAGTGGTTGTATGGATATGCCAGTACACCATTCGCTGTTGAAGCATCTTTTGGTGATACTTCGGACTATTATCCGCTATGGTCTTTTGGCAATGGATCAAGGCTAATAGAGAGTGCGCATATCGCGGGGGCTAATCAATATTCGAATCTCGCAGGACAATATGCATACTGGAAATGGCAAACGGCTAGTAGATTACGACCTGATTTAGACTTGGGTTTTAAGGGTAGATTAATTAATTATGTTTTGTTAAGAGATAATTCTGTTGCCCAAAAACCGGAAAGCAGGATTTTCCCTAACGGAGGATCCTTTTTTCTTGAATCTAACTCTGTTGATGGTAGTTTGTATGGAGTGCTTTGGAATGTTAACATCCCAAATCCGAACAGCCCCGAGTTTCATATGCATGACGATATTAATTCAGTTTATATTGCTGGTTATGGAGAGCCATTGTTGGTGAATGGGGGATTTGGTGGTGCGAGCACAAACGCCGGAGCGGATAGTTGTCCGGACTACCTACCACAAAATCAGCGTTATACTCCTAATTACCTAAGCCATAGAGCCGTATCAAATAATACTGCGTTAATAAATTATCAAATAGGAAACCCTCTCGACCCTAGTAACGTAAATGATCATCAGGGAAAATCCGGTTTGGGGATTATTGAGGGAATTACTGGTGGTCTTTTTGATTATGCTTCAGGAAATTCTGGATCCGCATTACCAAATGGTACTCATATCAGAAATTTTGTCTTTATTCATCCACAGGACTCAAAAAACGGTTATTTTGCATTATTTGATGAAGTAACTGCAACCTCGTCGGGAGTTACCAATATTGTATTGCACCCGAATTCAGAAACCACTTCTGTTGTAACTGATAAAGCTGAATATTTGGCACCGCTTGGAACAAACGTGTTTAATAATTCTATGGCAGGAATTTCGTTATTTCTTGGAACGCAACCGCAACAGGTGGATATTTTAAATGGAGTTTTATGTCATTGGGATAATTACGACGAGAGAAAATCAATAATTGGTAAATATCTCTTTTCAACATATCAGTTGGATTCGGACAATAAGAAAAATATTGTGACTGTCCTTTTTCCAACAGATGCAAACCATCTTAAACCCCAAATGAACAGACTTCAGGGTAATAATTATAGTGGAGCAGAGTTGATCCATGGAGGCGGAGTCAATGATTTCCTTCTGGAATCAAAAGGAAACAACCTCATAACTTATCAGGGAGCAAGTTTTCAAGGACCCGCAGCAATTTTCAGAAAAAATAACCAGTCGCTTAATTTTTATTTCGTCAGGAAAGGAAGGTCGTTTTCTTACGGCTCAGAAAGAATAGGTTTTGAATCCACTCAGGATTTAAGCATCCACTTAAAAGGCACTAATGGGAAATTTTATTCGGGGAGTGAGAATGATATTACTATATACTATCCGGGAATTATGGGATTATTGATAGATAATTTGAGTCCAACAGTTCTTACGTCTGGTAATGGTTTTGTAAGAATAAGGGTGGCAGAAGGTAATCACACAATTTCCATTACGACCCCAACTACCACTCAAACAATCACACCCACACAGACGGTGTTTCCCGGAGACGCAAACGGGGATGGAAAGGTTGACGGTGCAGACTATGTTATTTGGTTAAACCACTACAACCAAAACGTTGGGGGGGCAAGTAATGGTGATTTTAATAATAATGGGAGAGTTGACGGTGCAGACTATGTTATTTGGTTAACCAATTATATATGAGTGCAGTTTTTGGTATTTCATTCAGCTTCATATTATTGTAAAGTGAGATTATGTACATGAGGGTGAAAATAGCGCTTTCTGTCATAGTTGGTTTGTTATCTTTTTTATCCGCTTTTGGAATTGATACTTCGTATGCCCAAACATCCTCAGATTGGTATATGGCTGGAGCAAACCCGGCAAGAACCAGTTGGGTTAGCGAAGAACCCACTTTCCCCAACCACTTTGATGGCAATTATGTATTATGGTACCGTCCGATCGAGGCTTATATTCCTCAACATGTTCAATTGGTGACGGTTAATGATATTGTTTATGTCTCAACGGGACGAGGGCTATACGCACTAAATGCCAATAACGGACAAACTGTATGGACTTTTAATACTCAGTTACCATTAGGTAATTCACCAACAGTATTTGATGGGATAGTTTATGTTGGTGGTTTTGATCATCAGCTTTACGCACTCAATGCAAACAGTGGCGTCAAATTGTGGTCCCATGAGGCTGACGGAGGTTTTAGTGCAAACCCTATTGTTATTCGTGACCAAAATACAAATAACCAGACTTTAGTATTAGTAGGTAATCGTGATGGCTATTTTTATGCTATTGGAGGACAAGGACATCCCCAAGCGGGTCAGGTGGTTTGGAGATATAGTGCGGGTAGTCCATTAACGACTTCGGCTGCATATGCCAACGGTATAATTTATTTTTCCGATTTACTAAATCGGTTTTATGCGTTAAGAGTGAGCCCGTCAGCGAGTGATCGTGATGTTTGGGTCACTTTGCCACAGCTGGGAGAACCTTATGCTTCTTATTGGCCTGTGGTATTCAGGGATAAAGTTGTTTTTGGGAAATCTGAGTCATACCGCGATGGTAATCGTCCAGGTTCGGCGTCTTTGAATGCTACAGGAGGTCAGCAAACCGGCCATGCCGAGAGACGTGATGTTGCGGGTTTAAGTCCGGATGGAACCCTTGGAACAAATCTAGGTCCTCAATCCTGGTCTGGGGGATATAGTGTTGTTGATATGATCTATGCTCGAGAATATCTGGAGGAGCCAACCGAAGCGGAGCGTATTTCAGATCCGGCGGGGATGAATCGTTATGGTCACAAACCTTGGCGCCGTCAATATTTTGTTATTAATCAATCTGATGGTAGTGAATATACATGGGATTCTGATAATGATGGATTAGCTGAATATTTACCAGTTCTTTTGTGGAGAGCCGAGTCTGGTCCTATGTACCCACCCGCCGTTGGTGGAAATGGACTTCTTTATATACCCGGGGCAAATTATTTTGGTACTCCCCCCAATGGTAGCGTTAGGGGTTATGTAAGTGCTTGGAATCCAAGTTTTCCAAATATGTTGGCATATGCTGATAACGAGAATTATGCGCGTGATGAACCCAATGCTATTAGCATGGGCGGGAGACTACTATTTACCAGCCTTTGTTGCGATCGTCTAATTTTTTCTATTCCTACAGACCGCAGTTTAGGTAGTTTGTTTAGCCCATTTTCTTTTTGGCGATATACATTAGGCGGAAGCGGCAAAGCTCCCGGATATGATGAAATGTGGTATGTTATGCCTGTTGCAATCGATCGTCATCAATCTACTTATGTTGGAGCACTTGATTGGTACGGAACTTCTTCAGATGGAATTAAAACCATGAACGCTACATATAATAGTCACGGTTCACAAAATTCGCTTGTTCCCCATCGCGGGAAGCTTTTTATTCATCGATCAAATGCAATTGTTGCCCTTGGGACTAGTACCCCTTTAGGTAAAATTCCATATCTACCAGTTACCACTGCTACCTCAAGCGTTAAGGTTCCGAATTTGACATCAAAATTAGATCAAGAGGTGCAGAAAATGATATCAGCAGGATTACTAAAACCTGGATATCATGTTCAGGGACAGTTTGCGTTGTCACTTTTTGGAAACCTTACAACATATTTTGAAAATCCAGGGGATACTTTATTGGCTTTATCACTGGCTTATCCGCATATTTCTGATAATCTTAAAAGCCAACTTGCTCAATATCTCTCCCAAGAAGTTACAGCCTACTGGGATTCTGCAGCTTACTCCACTCGTGGGTGGACTGAAGGTGTATCCCGTCATCCGGTTCCACAAGCCCCTGAAGTTGAGAGGGATTTTACAAATTTTCCTAAAGTTTTAAATACCAATGCGGCCTTGTGGCAGTATCCTCAAATAAACCTTTATGCTCTCTGGAAATACGCTCAAAATGTTCCCGAGTCCCAGCGTCTTTCAAACCAACGGCTTTACCAGATAGCGAAATCTAAAGTACGAGCGGTTCCTAACCCGCCTGTTCAATATTACGCAACTCTGGAAGAGTATTTTACTCAGTTTCCGTACGAACATAATGGATGGATTGGAGGGTATATTGGTTATCTTAATCTTCAAAGATTAACTTACAATCTTGGTTCTAATTCGGCTTGTACTGACTTACCATCAACTGAGCAAACTTCTTGTACAACAGCACGAACAAATCTTGACCGAATCCTGCCAATGCGCACACAAGTCTTTTCAAAAGACTCTTCATATGCCTATGATCGTTCAGTTCAACATAAATTGGATACACCCCGAAACTATATATGGATGACTCAAGAACTTGCAGATTATTTAGTCCAACAAATCCCCGACAAGATAAATCAAGCTATGACTGAAATTCAGTATTTAAACCAGTATTGGTTCGTTTCGCGTTTTGAAAACGACATGGGAGAATCTTCTCACTCAACCCTCTGGAACTATGGACCGCTTTTTCAAGCAAAAGCCTGGTTATTAAAAGAACGCCGTGAGGAGTTAGTAAAATACCTAGACGTACCCGCATTTGAGCGGGGAGACTTGTTTTACATTCAGAATCTTGTTACGGCAATTGAGGCTCCATCATCAGGTGGACCTACAGCGACTCCAATACCTATACCCGGTGACGCAAATAGTGACGGCCGCGTTGATGGAGTGGACTACGTAATTTGGCTTTCTCACTTTAACCAAAACACGGGAAATGGAGCGCGTGATGGTGATTTTAACAACGATAGAGTAACAAATGGCGCTGATTATGTAATTTGGATTACAAACTACACTTCATAGTAATCTTTACTTTCTTTAGCTCACATATTTTGATATAAATGGTTATGTTTAAGAAATGGTATCTGTCAGTTTTGGTTTCTTTTTGTTTATTGCTGACAGTAACCGCCGAATCTTTGGCTCAAACATCATCCGATTGGTATATGGCGGGGGCAAACCCGTCACGTACCAGTTGGGTAAATACACAAGTCGATGGTAATTTGATTGTAGAATGGTATAGGCCTATAGAAGCCTATATTCCTCAACATGTCCAGTTGGTCACATATAATAATATTATCTACGTTTCTACAGGGAAGGGTTTATATGCTTTAAATGCCGCCAATGGCAGTACTGTTTGGCATTTTGATACGGGGCTTCCAATGGGACACTCTCCTACTATATTTGAAGGAAAGGTTTATGTAGGTAATCATGACAAAAAACTTTATTGTTTGGATGCTGCTACAGGCCAAATGCTTTGGTCTTTTAATGATGCACAGGCGGGATATAGTGTTAATCCAATTGTGATTAAAGACAGTTATACAAATAATCAACCCGTGATTTTGGTAGGTAACAGAGACGGAAATTTCTATGCGATTGGTGCTCATGGTCACCCCCAACAGGGAAGAGTTATTTGGAAATATACAATACCAAATAACAGTTCAATCATTATGTCAGCAGCCTATAAAGATGGAGTGGTTTATACAACTGCAATGAACAACCGTCTCTATGCCTTAAATGTGAATACTAGTAATACTCAAGGTCAAGCACGTTGGATTTCTGGCCAGTGGCAAGGTGATCCTTTCATGGCCTATTGGCCAGTTATATATCGGGACAAAATTATTGTTTCTAAATCTTCAGACATTAAGGACGGTTCCCGTCCAGGAGCTAGTTCAATAATTGCTCCTGATGGCACAAGTTACACCGACTTCAACGGGGCAGAAAGAGCTGCAATAAACGCAATAAATCCTGGTAACAATACATCAGGAGTTGACTCGGTCGGTGAAATTTTACCTCCGACATCCTGGTCTGGTGGATACAGCGTAACTGATACCCAGTATGCAAGGGAATATTTAGAACAGCCAACACCTGAGGAGATTCAAAATGACCCCGTTGGTCGAAATAGATATGGTCACAAGCCTTGGAGACGGGAATATTATGTGATCAATCAGAATGATGGTATGGAGTTTACTTTTGATTCTGATGGAGACGGCTTGCGGGAATATATTCCACTTTTGTACTGGAGAGCCGAATCAGGGCCAATGTTTCCACCAGCAATCGGACCTAATAATTTAGCGTATTTTACGGCCAGATTTTCTCGCGGACAAGTTATGGGTTGGAATTTGGATTTTCCCTCACAACTAAGTTTTAGTGACGGTAATTCATATGCCATAGATGAACCTTTGTCAATTTCAATGGCGGGGAATCGGGTATACACGAGCTTATGTTGTGACCGTCCGGCTATTTCATTTCCTATAACATCAGGCCAACAGGGTATCAGATATTGGTGGTATACCCTCTCGGGCAGCGGTAAAGCACCTGGATATGATGAAATGTGGTGGGTAATGAGTGGAGCAATAGACCGACACCAAAGTAGTTATGTTGGTGCTAAAGATTGGTATGGAACAGCGGATGATGGAGTCAAAACAACAAATGCATCTATGAATAGTCATGGTGTTCAAAATCCTCTTATTCCGCATAATGGACGACTTTTTATACATCGTTCAAATGCGATTATCGCCCTTGGTCCGGGAACTGCTCAAGGGAAGGAAACATATTTACCGATACAAAATACTCAGTCGGCGGTTGTACAACCGAATCTTACTGCTCTTTTGGAAAATGAAATTATGAAAATGATAAATGCTGGTCATTTAAAAGCAGGTTACCATGTCCAAAATCAATTATTAGCCCAATGGGGTCAGATTTTTAATTACTTTACTTTCCCTGGTGATACTTTATTGGCCCTTGCTCAGGCCTACCCTTATCTCTCCTCCGGCTCCAAAACCAGCCTGGCAAATTATATTCGAGAAGAATGGTCGATGTACTTTTACCCTACTGCATACGCAACTCGCGGCTTTGCCGAAGGTGCTGACCGTCAACCTATTTCCCTACCCCCCGAAATTACGGCCGATTATGCCAATTTTGGGAAAAGCCAAACCGCCTCGGGTCATAGTTGGCAATATCCACAACATAGTATTTATGGCATCTGGAAATATGCCCAAAATGTTCCCGAAAGTTCACGTCCCCCGATTTCGGAGTTATACCAAGTGGCTCGGAGTAAGACACAAGTTCCGGCAACAACAGATACCAACGTGATGACGACGACGCCTTATAACATTAATTCCTGGATAGCAGGATATTATGGTTATTTGGGACTATATACAATGGCAGGATCACCACCCGCTGACGCTACATTCAGAAACAGTGTTCAAACAGAACTCAACCGCTTATTGTCTTGGCGGGCATCGGCCTTTACTAAAGAATCATATGCTTACCCCGATATGAGAGTCCAACACAAGATGGACACTTCGGCCAATTTCCTTTGGCTTACCCCGGAATTGGCTGATTATCTGGCCAATAATATTTCCACCAAGGTTAATCAGGCCCTCGACGAATACTTATACCTCAACCAATATTGGTTTGTTAATCGTTTTGAAAATGATATGGGTGAATCAAGCACAGAGCACTTTCATAATTATCACGCCTTATTTTTAGCCAAAGCCTGGATCAGAAATGAATCAAGGGAAGAATTAATTAAGTACCTAGATGTTCCTGCATGGGAGCGTGGTGATATGTACTATATACAAAACTTGGTAGCTGCGATTGAGGCGCCATCAAACAGCGGGTCCACACCTACCGTAACCCAAACACCAACTCCGGTAGTTATTCTAGGAGACGCAAACGGAGATGGAAGAGTTGATGGAGCGGATTATATAATTTGGCTAAACCATTTTAATCAAAACACTTCAACAGGCTTTCGTGATGGCGATTTTGACAACTCTGGAAGAGTAGATGGAGCTGACTATGTAATCTGGGTTAATAATTATATAATCTAATATAATTATTAATGTTTAAAAAAGTTAGAAGAATATTCTCCGTATTTTTATTTTTAATTCTGTTTTTTAGTGGAAAGGTTAGTGTGATTTATGCACAGACATCTTCGGATTGGTCAATGGCAGGAGCAAACCCAGCAAGAACAAGCTGGGTCAGCCAGGAAGTTTCCGGTAGTTTGAACGTTGAATGGTATAGACCTATTGAAGCTTACATCCCTCAGCACGTCCAGTTGGTGGCGTTTAATAATATGATATACGTATCAACGGGAAAGGGTTTATATGCTCTTAATGCTACTAACGGCGACACTGTCTGGCGTTTTGATACCCAGTTGCCCCTCGGACATTCCCCAACTATTTTTGAAAATGTCGTCTATGTCGGCGGTTTCGATCACAAACTCTATGCCTTAAATGCAGCTACCGGCCAGTTATATTGGTCCTACGAAGCTGGCGCCGGCTTTAGTGCCAACCCTTTGGTTATTAAAGACAGTTATACTAATAATCAAACTTTGGTTTTGATCGGCAACCGCGATGGAAATTTTTATGCCATAGGCGGTCAGGGTCACCCAAGTCAGGGTAATGTTGTGTGGAGGTACGTGGCACAAAATCAAAGTTCATTCCAGACATCAGCTGCGTATAAAGACGGTATTGTATATGCATCGGCCATGAATAACCGTTTTTATGCCCTCAGAGCCGGTACTGGTGCCGTTGTTTGGAATACAGGTATCCAAATCGGTGAGCCTTTTGGTGCCTATTGGCCGGTGGTCTGGCGGGATAAAGTTATTTTTGGCCTTTCTGCTCCTTACCGCGATGGTTATGACCCCGGAACTATGTCAATGAACATGCAGGAAAACAAAACTCAATTTATCCACGCCGAAATTTACGATTTTAATCAGGTGGCACCCGATAATGTTTTAGGAGTAAATCTTGGCCCCGAATCCTGGTCAGGAGGATATGATGTTTACGAGCCAACCGTTATTCGCGAGTATTTGGAAACTCCAAACGCCCAGGAACAGATCGGTGACACGGCTGGCCTTTTACGCCCGAATCATAAACCCTGGCGGAAGAAATATTTTGTAATTAATCAATCAAACGGTCAGGAATTTACTTTTGATTCCGATAATGACGGTCTGAGCGAATCTATTCCGGTAATTTGGTGGGGGGTAGAATCCGGCCCAATGTACCCGCCAGCCGTTGGCAGTAACAACATTTTATACATCACAACTTCTTATACTGTGCCCCAAGGTATCGGAACTTTTACCATCCGAGGCATTATCGCCGGCTGGAATTTGGATTCCCCTAATAAAATTTCTATGGCCGGCAGCCGTAACTATGCCCGGGATGAACCCCTTTCCCTCTCCATGGGAGGAAACAGAATTTATACCAGTTTGTGCTGTGATAGGGTAGCCGCTTCATATGGTACTAGCCGGACAGCAGCGGGCATAGAATACTGGCCATATCTTACATCAGGCACTGCCATTTCCCGTCTGGCTCCCGGTTATGATGAAATGTGGTATATCTGGGATGGAGCCATTTCCCGCCACCAAGGAACCTATGTAGGCGCTCGCGATTGGTACAGCACATCTGATGATGGTATTAAAACCTCCAACGGTGTTTTCAATAGCCACGGTGTTCAAAATCCGTTCATCCCACATAACGGCAGGTTGTTTATCCACAGGTCTAATGCAATCATCGCTTTAGGCACGGGAACTTCGCAGGGTAAAAAAAACTATTTGCCAGTCCAATCTAGCCAAACCTCCGTATCTACTCCCAACCTAAATTCCATTTTAGACAATGAAATCCAAAAAATCGTGTCAGCTGGTTTACTCAAACCCGGTTACTATAATCAGGGCCAAGGTAATATAGCTACTTATGGGATGTTGCCCACATATTTTATCAATCCCGGCGACACATTAATGGCGCTAACTCTTGCCTATCCTCATCTTAATCAAACTAATAAAACTAGTGTGGCTACATACTTACGGGATTTAGTGTGGCCAGAATATTTTTCACCGATTGCTTACTCCCAACAAGGGTGGTCCGAGGGCGAAGAAAGACATCCTGCGGTAAGACCGCCTGAGGTAGTTGGCGATTACCAAAACCACCCCAAACAACTCTATTCCAATGGTCATGCCTGGAATTATCCCCAGCATAATCTTTATGCCTTATGGAAATATGCGGCCAATATTCCCGAATCTGCCCGCCCAACCACCAGGCAAATTTATGATTTGGCTAAATCAAAAGTAAAAGTACCGGCCACTAGCGATAGTTATTTTATGACCAACGCGCCTTATGACATTAATAGCCAGATCGCCGGCTATAACGGCTTTTTACAGTTGCAGACTCTGGCCGGAATGGTTTCAACTGATGGAACGTTGCGGACTAATGTCACTAATGAATTAAACAGGCTTCTAACCTGGCGTGCGTCGGCTTTTTCCAAGGAGTCGTTTTCTTTTCCCACCGATTCTATCCGCCATAAATACGATACAGCGAGAAATTTTATATGGCTTACGCCCGAGTTGGGTGATTATTTAGCCGCTAATGCTACCGCTAAGGTTAATACAGCCTTGGCTGAATACCAATATTTAAATCAATACTGGTTTGTGAACCGTTTTGAAAATGACATGGGCGAGTCGGGCACACAAACCCTTTACAATTATCATGCCCTTTTCTTGGCTAAAGCTTACATATTAAATGAACCCAGGGAAGAATTAATCAAGTATCTGGATGTTCCTGCTTTCGAGAGGGGAGATTTGTTTTATATCCAAAATTTGGTGGCTGCAATTGAAGCACCGTCAAACGGCGACCCAACTCCTACGGTAACACAAACTCCTACACCAGTAGATATTCCCGGGGATGCAAATGGTGACCGACGTGTGGACGGAGCAGATTATGTAATATGGCTTAGTCATTTTAGCCAGAATGTTAGCGGAGCAAGCAGTGGCGACTTTAATAACGATGGAGTTGTAAACGGAGCAGATTACGTGATTTGGCTTACAAATTACAATTAATTAACCTATTCAAAACCATTAGATGAAAAAAGAGTTCAAGTTATTGTTTTTATCAATTTTAGCGGTGTGTTTTTTCTCATTATCTGCAAGTATTACGAAGGCTCAAGTTGACCCGAACTTGAGAACTCGCCTTCAGACAAATCCAATCGTAGTCGATCACAATTCACTGGGTTTATTTGACCAAATCCCTGAAAACTATTTGCAGCGCGCCAGAAATATCAGAGTGTTTTTCTCTGACCGCTCCGTTGGTCAAAATATAAATGAGTCACTTGACTGTTTAACAGCAACAAGTTGGGCAATGTCACCAAATTCCTGCCGTAAAACTTATTTTGATACAAATCAATGGTGCAGTAGAATGTATAACCAGATAGACTTGAATAATGGAGTGGTGCCGCAGGATATTAGATTTACACCGGACCCTGCGAAATATAACCGCAGTAATATTGTATATCTTTTTCGGGAGGGGTCCTGGTACAGTTTAACTGATAATTTTATAAGTACATTATTTCCCCAAAATATCGCCAGTTATGACATTGTTACCTATCAATTTAGCTACCTTAACATTGGAGGAAATACCAATGAACAACCAAATATTGCCAATCCGCTATGTGGTTTTATGGTGACCCAAAACAGGGCAGGCTGTCATGACAGCTATGAACCCTGGCATATTGGCCGAATTACTGAGCTTGAAAGTCAGTACATAAATAAAGCTTTTATTTATTGGACTACAAGTTATGCGAGAAGTATCGGTGCTGAAGATGGAGAGGTGTTTAATAATCAGATGCGAAGCTTTGCCAGTTCTAATCATAAAATACTGTTTGATTTTGCAGATATAATTTCTCATACACCAGGCGGTGTGAGTTGTTATGATAACCGAGATGGGGTGGCTTATGTTCGTAAACAAGAAGGTGTGGCTTGCACACCCATGACTACCTTTCAAGAAAATTATCCTGATGATGGGCAAAATTACCCGGCTATTTGCCAAAATTATACTGTTGAACAAGACAACGGACACCTTACATTGGGCGGCGGTTTAATAAGATCGGCGAAAGCATACTGGATTTTACTTGCTCAGATTGCGGGTTGGGTCCCAGGACAGCAACAAATAACCGCGACACCAACTCAGACGGTAACGTCAACAAGAACTCCAACTCCAACATTCACTCCGATTCCGTCATACAATCAGGCTGACGCAAATAGTGACGGTCGGGTGGATGGAGTTGATTACGTAATTTGGCTTTCTCACTTTAACCAAAACACCTCCTGGGGCAGGTTGGACGGAGATTTTAATTCTGATGGTGTGGTTAATGGCTTGGATTATGTTATTTGGGTTAACAATTATAGTTCATAGCTTCATTAGTACCGCTACCAAAGTTTTAAACCGATAATATACTTCATATTTGGACATTTAAAAGAATTGTATAATGAGGTTGTGATAACAAGTCTAACCAAGATGTGCTTTGTATTTGTTTGCAGTTTGGTTGCCTTATTAGGCTTTGCTAAAAATGTTTATGCTGATTCAGGTTATCCACGTATATTAAATTGGTGGGGCGGATACAATACGAATACCAATGCTGATTATTTTGCAGGTTTTAATCTTTGGTCAATGGCTTCGGCAGGCACAAGCCAATCATCTAAGGATCGGGCTGATGCTGTTCATGCGCTAAATCCAAATACGAAAGTTTTAGTTACGGCTACAATTATTACTGCCAGTGATCCGGGAAGAGGTCTAGATAACCAACCTCAGTGGTGGAATGCTTCTCCTGGTTCGCCAGACTATGCTTGCATATTGCGAAATTCCGTAGGGACAATTTTACGCGATGTCACATATAATGCTGCCTATGCCAATTTGGGTAACACTTATTGTAGAGATACTATAGTAAATTATCTTATAAATCGTTGGAATTTAAGTGGCGGTCATTTTGATGGCATAACAGTTGACTTGGTTGATGATTCGGGAGTTTCAATTACACTAGGCAATGATATTGACGCGAATGTTGATGGCGTGCCCGATGATATAGCAACTGTAAACGCCGATCATGCCTCAGGTGTAATTGATATTTTTCAAAGACTCCGAGCTGCTTTCCCAGGCATGATTATTTTTTGTAATGGTTCTCCACCTTATTTCAGCCAGTGGATTAATGGTCGATTATTTGAAATGGATATAAAAAGATATTTGGATAATGATTACGGTAGACCTTGGTCCGAAATAATCCATAATTTCTCCGTATGGACATCAAAAAACACAATTTCTCCCAACACTACTAGTGTGTTAAACACTCCCGACAGCGTCACAATGAGAAGCAAATATAATTTCCAAAATATCTGGACGGCAATAAAACCTGAAATGATGGTTGAATATGGCACTGATTATAACCGGATGCGCTTTGGGTTGGTTTCAACCATGATGGCGGGAGGAATGTATCATTATGATCTTGGTCCCTATATGTGGGGATCCAACTGGTGGTATGACGAATACGGTACCCGAGGTCAGGTTTCGTCGCTGGGATACTTGGGACAGTCTATCGACTCACCGATGCTAATTTCCCAAATTACTGCTCCCGATCAGGTGGTAAACGGGAACTTTTCTTCAGGTACTAGTCCCTGGTTTGTAAGTACGAGCGGGAGTACTGTTGTAGCAACCTATAATATAGAAAACGGCTCTGCTCACATTCAAATAGGAGGAGCATCAAGTGGGTGGGTGACTTTCAGAGAAAATTATGTTTCAGTTGAGGCGGGAAAGTATTATACGTTAAGTTTTAAAGCTAAAGCCAACACCTCGCGTTATAACGGGGTAAGAATCCAAAGAGCAGGAGGTGCATGGGAATATTTAGCGCAAGCTGCATATAACATACGTTTTTTTACTGATTGGACGCAGTACTATTACGTAATGAAGGCTATAGGGACAGGGACAAATGGTACGTTACTTTTTGATTTAGGAATAGCTGCCGGTGATATTTACTTTGACGATATTGTCTTTCAGGAGGGTGTCGGAGGAGTATGGCAAAGACATTTTAAAAACGGGACAATACTTCTAAACGAGGGGCCTCTGCAGCAAACCGTGACACTTGATAAAACTTATCGGAAACTTAACGGTTCTCAAGCCCCACTTTATTTTCAAAGAATTGATGACGATCAGGCAATAGCTGTCGGTTCATGGTCTATACTTGCCGCAAGTTTTGACCAATGGGGATTAAAGATTCATTCAATAAACGCTCCAAATGCAAATGCAAGCCTTACGTACAATTTTACAATTCCGTATGCGGGAGAGTACGATGTTTTGGCATGGGTGGCACCATTAACTACCTATAGCAAGAATGTCACTGTTAGTATTAATGGAGTTGATGTCAACCTTGATCAGTCCTTGGGTTCTCTTGGCTGGCACAGTTTGGGAAAATTTAACTTTAATCAGACGTCGACTGTTGTTATCAAGCCTTTGGGTACAGGCGTGGTCATAGGAGATGCTTTCAAAGTTGTAAGCATTGCAAGGTATAACGATGGAGGTGTTGTGAATCAAGTTACTCTTCAACCAAATGATGCAATAATTTTATTAAACACCACACCAACAGAGACAACCCTCACTCCAACACCGACCGTCATTCCGGGGGATGCAAATAGTGACGGAAAAGTAGATGGAGCGGATTATGTTATCTGGCTAAATCATTACGATCAAAATGCCAGTGGTTATAGTAACGGAGATTTTAATAATTCCGGAAAAGTTGACGGGGCAGACTATATAATTTGGTTAAATAATTATGGTATTTGATTAAGAGATACTGTCCGGTCGAAGTAGTTGCAAATTACTGCCGGATGATTGAAAATCTATAGATGTATAAAGTTATCAAGAGGGTTATTGCCGTCTGTTTTTCATTTTTATTACTTTCGATTGGCAGGAGCAATGTGTATGCGCAGGTAGATCCCAATTTATCCGTTCGCTTGCAGCAGTCCCCAATAATTGTTAACAGAAATTCTATTGCTCTTTTCGAACAAATCCCCGATTTTACAACTACTGATTCAAATGGTGACTGTATAGACGATAGTACTGGTGTAATAAGTTATTTCTGTAGGGCTGAAAAGATTAGGTTAATATTTGGAAATCGTTCCGTAGGGGTAACTACTAATGATGCGTTAACTTGCTTTGAAGCACCATCAAGTTCGCAAGCAAGCTTTACGTGTACAAAATTAGTACATAACGACCCAAGTTATAATCTTAGTCCTGAGTATATTTATTGGAGTAGGACTGGTGGCTACAATCGTGCAAACTGGATTCATGAAGGGTTTGCTTCAACGTGGTATACAATGACAAACGATTACATAACTTTTCTTGATAATAATCAGGTTCAGGGTGGGAGAAGTTTAAACGATTTTGATGTTTATACTTACCAGTTTAGCTACTTGAATGTGATGGATGGAGATTCTATAGCTAATTTAACAAGTTGCGGGGGGAGTAATCAACCACGTTGTGGTTTTTTTTATAATAACTCCAGTGACAAAGCTGATGTCTACGATCTTGATAGACGTTTGGTCGCACATAGCAATAAATATTTTGTCTTTCAGACAACGAGTCTAGCAAGAAGTATTGGTACACAAGTTTCAACAAATTTTAATAATCAAATGCGTCAATTTATCAATTCCGGACGGGATTCTAATGGTCGTTATAGAATACTTCTTGATTTTGCGGATGTCGAAGCCACACTGCCCGATGGTAGGGAATGTTACGATAACCGGGACGGGGTGTTATATTGTCAAAATACCTCAGTTTGTGAAAATTGGCCTGATGATAGAATTAACCAGCCGGCAATTTGTCAACATTACACAGTAGAAACCGAAAATGGCCACTTCAGTATGGGTGCTGCAAACGTAAGAATAGCAAAAGCTTATTGGGTTTTAATGGCCCAACTTGCTGGTTGGGTGCCTGGTTCAACTCAATCGACTCCAACCCCTACACCTGCCGTAACAAATACACCCACTCCAACAGCGACTCGTACGCCAACACCAACTCCAACTACAGTTTTGGTTCAGGGGGATGCAAATGGTGACGGGAGAGTTGATGGTGTCGACTATATTATCTGGCTTAATCATTTTAACCAAACAACATCACAAGGACGCGTTGTTGGAGACTTTAATAGTTCGGGACGAGTTGATGGAGCCGATTATGTAATTTGGATGTCAAATTATCACTGAAAATACGCTTGACGCGTTTGAATTATTCTGCCATATTTAGTCAATAGATTGTTTTTTAAGTTAGGTATGAAATTTACCCATAAAATATCGTCCTATTTACCGAAAGGTACTATGGCCAGATTGGCACTCCTTCTTGTAATATTAATCGGACTTCCCGCCGCTATATTTATTGTAAGGAAAGCGGTTCAATATGTTCCCAAAGCAGCGGTGACGACAGTTACTTTAAGTACAACCCCGGCAAGTGCGACTCTACCTCCGAATGCAACGGTTCGGGTTAATTTAAGTGCAGGAACTCAGCTAATTGGTTTTACAAGAGTTGTATTGACATTTAATCCTGCACAAATTAATTTGGCAAGTGAAGTAACTACAACTACGAGGTTAAGACAGAATCGTGAGCCTGCAACTGACCCCTGGATCGTTAAAACGACAATGGCGGAAGCGAATTCAACAGGAAGAGTTGTAATTGCACTTGGTTTGGATGAGCTTGATAGGGCAAATCCCCCGACAGGAACTTTCGAGATTGCAAATTTTTCTGTGCGATCCTCAACTACTCAAACAAATGTGAGTTCTCAACTTGCTTTTACTGTTAGTGATTCTCAGATAGTAAATATGACAGCTGAGGCTCAGATTATTGCTTCAACCGGTTCGACTTTTACGCTTAATCCTGTTGTAACAAACACTCCGACAGCCACGCCAACGGCAACACCATCACCGACTCGTACACCGACACCTACAGCGACATTCACACCTACACCGACTCGAACACCAACTCCCACTCCCACTCCCACAATGACGCCAACAGGGACTGTCCCCCCTGTCACTATTACAAATACTTTAACACCAACACCTAATTGTTGGTCGGGAGATGCAAACTGCGACGGAAATGTAGATATCCTTGATTACAGTATTTTATTTGCCAGTTTTGGAAAATTACCCGGTCAGGTGGGTTACGATCCGAGAGCCAATCTAAACCATGATAGCGCCGGGGCTGTTGATATACTGGATTACAGTGTTCTTTTCTACAACTTTGGGCACCGGAGTTGAACTCCAACTTTGGGCACCGGAGTTGAACTACGATTTTGGACATAGAACACTTTAGATTAGTAGCATAAAATATATTATGAAAAAATTAAATATTTGGATAGTTTTAGCCGTAGTTTATGTTTTTGTAATCGGAATAGTTGTATTTTATAGAATGAATAAAGGCAAAAATGAACCGGTTGTTATACCACCGGTAACATCTGTATCGCAAACACCGACTGCTGTGCCTGAACAAATGTTCGTCGAGTTTTCTGCGGAAACCCCTATTTCAGATCAACTGGAAGTTTCACTTAAAATACAGGATTCTGAAAGTTTTGAATCTGCAGGATATACGCTTGAACTAACTTATGACCCAGCCATTTTAAGGATAGTTGATGTAACCGAGGGGAACATTTGGGAAAAAAGTGTGGTGCTCCAGAAGGACACTACAAAGCCGGGGATACTAATATATTCTGTTGGAAGACAACTTCAATCGGCGCGGGCAGATGGAGACGTAATGGCCACGGTTAAATTCCAGATTTTAGATAAGTCGGTTGAGACGACTGAGGTGAACCTTACTCAGTTATCAAAGTCCGCCGGGCAAAATAGCGTAAAAACGATTGTTGCAGAACCCTTAAATATTACGTTAAAGTAATTACAATGAAAAAATTAGCAAAAATATTTATCCCAATTTTTATAGTCGTAATTATGGGCTTGGGAGTGTTTCTCGGAGTGACTTTGGTTGGGAGAAGGGCTGTATTTGAACAAAAAGCCGCACCTGAAACAACGGTTTATTTTACACCAGATAATCAGGCTCCTAGAGTTGGGGAACAATTTAATGTTTCGATTGATTTAAATACGGGATCGAACGAAATAGTTGGTGCTGAAATGTATCTAACATTTAGTAAAGATGTTATACAAATTAATAATTTGTCGCTTGGTTCATTCCCTCCAGGTGCTCAAGTTCTAACTTCAACTTATGATAACGCCGCAGGAACGGTAACTTACATTATTTATCTTCCGACAGGCGGGCAAGCACAAACAGGAGTAGGTAGTATCGGAACAATTTCGTTCACTGCACTTACTGAAGGAGTAGCGACAATAGCAGTCGAACCAAGTTCAAAGGTAGCGGCGGTTAGCACAGGTGACGTTGGACTAAACGTGTTGGCAAATACGGTCCCGTTAAATCTTACGATTTTACCGGTAGCAAACGCGACTGCAACTCCAATTCCAACTGAAACAGCTACAGGCACTCCTGTTCCTACCCAACAACAGGCGACAGCAACACTAACTCCCACCAATACACCTACACCTACTGCAACAACAGCAAGCGGGTCGGGTGGGTTACCGACTAACACCCCAACAAATACACCGACTAATACGCCAACACCAACAACCGCAAGCGGTTCCGGTGGTACGGCATCTACAAATACACCAACTCCAACATCAACAACTATTGCAAGTGCGGGTTCAACGGGAGCAACCGGTGGAACTTTAGCTGATGCAGGAATTGCTTTCCCTACTATTATTTTTACAATAGGTGCAGGGTTCTTGATCTTTATAGCAATACTTCTTGCTTTGTAATTTATTCACTCTAACTTCACAAGAAAATTGATATAATTTGTGTTTATATATACAAAAATATGTCAAAGCTAAATTTACTCACAGGTACGCTTTTGAAAGAAATAATCGAATCCCCAATAAACGGTGAAATTACCGTTATTAAAAGTGTGGCGTTCGGAACATATTTATCGGTTGGCAATTTGACCCAATCGGGGGGAATCCTCCAAGAAATCTGGAAAAAGACACTTAGGAAAATTAGGAACTATAAATTACCTGCCCGTAATACTACACGAAGTGTTGCAGGCGGGGAAATTAGTAATTGTTTAATCCTTGGACTAGGCGGTGGAAGTGTTGCAAAAGTGATCCGAAAATATTGGCCGGTCGCGAAAATTACAGGGGTTGATATAGATCCCAAAATGGTAGAGATGGGGAAAAAATATTTGGGATTAGGTGAGTTAGGAGTAAAAGTCGTAATCAGCGATGCGGAAAAATTTCTTGCGACTAAATCCAAGTTCGATCTTATTTGTATTGATTTATATCTCGGAGATAAATACCCCGATAAGTTCGAGAAAGAACAATTTATAAAACTAGTGAAGAAGACATTATCTCCAAAAGGAATTGCGGTATTTAACAGGCTTTATTACGGCGAAAAAAGGAAAGAGGCCGCTCTATTTGGAGAAAAACTCAAAAAACATTTTTATAAAGTTGACTGGTTTTTTCCGGAAGCAAATTTGATGCTGATTTGTAGGAGTTAATTCCACCTGTAATACATTTGGCAATCTTCTTCAAAGGGATAACAGCGGAATGGGAGATTTCTTAAGCGGGACTCGGGAATGTTTCTTTTGAGATTGCTCCAGAAAGGAAAAGTCATTCGTAAATACTGATCAAACGGTCGGCTTATTATTGATACTGAATAAGCAAAGATGAAAAGAAGTACAGCGATAGTTATAAGAAATGAAAACAGACTTCCAAGAAGTGAATTACCCAGAATGTATTCAACTCCTGCTAATATTAAAAGAACCGGCCAGAATCTAAAGATTACGTTCCAGACATCCCATGACAAAATTCCTAGATTGTTAAAAAGAAGTAAAATACCGCAAAGTATTAAAATTATCGGCCAGGTTATATTTTTTGCCTGAAAAAGTTTTGTTTGAGTTTTCTCCGAATCAGTCATTTTTGCCAATCAGATAAATTGCAAAAGCGATTAGAATTATCGGCCAGAACCTCCAAATGAAATTAAAATGGAAAAGTCCTAAATTTTGTATTAAGAAAAATACTCCGAGAATAATTAGAATTACCCCAACCGCGGTTTTTGGATTAGTTTTTTGGGAATAGAGTTTTGCATTTTCTTTAAACTCATTTGCCTTATCTTTCATTTCATCGGTGCTGATTTTTAAATTTTCCGATGTAATTTCACCAGGATGGTCTTCCGATGGAATTATTAACCAAAGAATAAAATATATTAATACTCCTGATCCTCCGAGAAGGGTAACGACGACAAAAATAAGCCTGACAACCATCGGATCAAAATCAAGAAATTCCGCTAATCCCAAACATACGCCACCCAAAAGTCTGCCTTTTTTCGGCCTAAAAAGTTTTTTATAGGAAGGGCTTGAAGCCGATTCGGTCTTCTTGGAAACTAATTTTGTTGTTTTTGACTTATTGATTTTTGCTGCCATATTCAGCGATATTTTAATATTTCCGAGTGCTGCGGTCAAATACTATTTATCCCACTTCGCAAAATGCCTCGAGCGTAAGCTCGCGGATGAATGCGAAGATATTTTGCTTCGGAGGGATTCCGCTCCCGACGAAGCACTGGGAGAAGATACCCCAACCGTAAGGTAGTGGGGAGCTTTATCTTTTTGTTTTGAACTAGTACATTTAAAGAGATATAATACTAGATTGTATGTTTAAAAATATTTTTACGAAAATTCTGGATGTAAACCAGAAAGAGGTTCAAAGGCTTCAAAAAACCGTCGAGCAAATAAATGCGCTTGAGGAAAAAATAAAAAAACTCAAAGCAGATGATTTTAAGAAAAAAACCGAAGAGTTTAAGAAAAAAGTTTCTGATGGAACAAAATTGGAAGATATTCTTCCCGAAGCTTTTGCACTTGTACGCGAAGCAGGAATAAGAACATTGGGACTGCGGCTTTATGATGTTCAGCTTATGGCAGCCGTTGCACTTTTTGAAGGCAAAGTTGCTGAGCAAAAAACAGGTGAGGGAAAAACTTTATCCGCAGTTCCCGCTCTTTATCTTCGTGCATTGACAGGTAAAGGCTCTCATTTGGTAACTGTAAATGATTATCTGGCGCGGCGTGATGCCGGATGGAATGCTCCGATATTTCACCTTTTGGGCCTCACAATTGGTTCAATTGTTCAGGAAGGGAAGTCGTTTATTTATGATCATGATTATAACGATACAAGCCATGGCGATGAACGCCTTGCTCACCTTAAACCTGCGCAAAGGCGTGAAGTTTATGCGGCGGATATTACTTATGGAACAAATAATGAGTTTGGTTTTGATTATTTGCGTGACAATATGGTCCAGAGCTTGCCCGAAATGGTACAACGCGGGCACTACTTTGCCATTGTTGATGAAGTTGATTCGGTTTTAATTGATGAAGCACGGACTCCGCTTATTATTTCGGCTCCCGACACCGAACCGACCGATAAATATTATAAGTTTGCCACTCTCATTGAAAAACTAAATCCCGATACTGACTATTCGATTGACGAAAAATTGCGAAGCGCAACTCTGACGGAGCACGGAATTACCCGAGTCGAAAAAATTCTCGGGGTGGATAATCTTTACGAAAAAGATTTTGATTCAATACACCATATCGAAAACGCACTCAGAGCCCGAACGCTTTATTTACCTGACCGCGATTATATTGTAAAAGAGGACCAGGTCATTATTGTTGATGAATTTACGGGAAGACTTATGTATGGAAGGCGTTGGGGAGACGGAATGCACCAGGCAGTTGAGGCAAAAGAGAGTGTAAAAATTCAGCAGGAAACAAAAACTTATGCAACAATTTCCTTCCAAAATTATTTTCGTATGTACGAACACCTGTCCGGTATGACAGGAACCGCAGCAACCGAAGCCGAGGAGTTTAAAAAAATCTATAAGCTTGACGTTGTTGTACTTCCTACAAACATGCCGATGGTCAGGCATGACATGGCCGATGTTGTCTACAAATCTATTTCTGCAAAATACGCCGCAATTACCCGTGACATTGAGGATAAATATAAAAAAGGGCAGCCGGTACTGGTTGGAACTACTTCGATTGAGAAAAATGAAGTTTTGTCTGACTTGTTGAAACGCAAAAAAATTCCACACAATGTTTTAAATGCAAAGAACCACGAAACTGAGGCTCTTGTTATCGCGGGTGCTGGAAAACCTGGTGCAATAACTGTTGCAACAAATATGGCAGGGCGTGGTGTCGACGTTGTTTTGGGAGGTGCAAAACCTGACAGGACAGAAGGATCAAAAGAAGAAACTTATAAAAAGTCAAAAGAATATACAGCATGGGAAATTGCCCACGAAAAAGTTAAAAAAGCGGGAGGACTTTATATAATCGGAACCGAGCGTCATGAGTCTAGACGAATTGATAATCAGCTTCGTGGACGAGGTGGAAGGCAAGGGGATCAGGGTGAGTCGAGATTTTATTTATCGTTGGAGGACGATTTGATGAGAATCTTTGGAGGGGAGCAGATGATTGCTTTGATGAACCGTCTTAAAGTTCCCGAAGATCAACCAATTGAGAACCGCCTTATAAGCCGAGCAATTGAACAAGCGCAAATTAAAGTTGAAGGATTTCATTTTGATTCCAGAAAAAATGTTGTTGAATACGACGACGTTGCAAATCAGCAAAGGGAAGTTATTTATAAACTACGTAAGAAAGTGTTGGAGGCAGAAGTTGTAAAAGATGAAGTTTTGGAGATACTTCATAAAGAGATTGATTTAATTGTCGAATTCGGAAAAAATATAGAGGGAAAAATTGATCACGAAAAGATTGTTATGGGTTTGGTAGAAATAGTTCCGTTTGATGATGCCTCACGCGAACAGGCTTTAAAGGAGCTAAAAAATCAGGATAATTTGGAAAAAATAAAAGAAACTCTGGAAAAAATTGTACTTAGCGTACATAAATCACGCGAATCGCAGGTAGGGGAGAATGTTATGAGACAGGTCGAAAAGTTTGCCTACATAAGCTCAATTGATCACCAGTGGGTAGAGCATTTGGATGGGATTGAAGGATTACGCGAGGGAGTTAGGCTTCGTGTTTATGGACAGCGAGATTCATTGGCGGAATTTAAAAATGAGGCATTCCAAATGTTTGAGGGATTGATGGGAAAAATTGAGGCACAGCTTGCGAGAAGCTTATTCAGAGTTGGAGTTGCTTCGCAGCGGCCAGAAATTCCGACAAATTTACTTCGTACAAACGAGGATCAACTTGATCAAACCGGTCTTATGGAATCCGCGGATGAAGAAATTACGGCTGCCGCCGGCAAAAAAGCTTTCGCGACTCCATCACAAAACACTAGTGAAAGTTCACAACCGGCTACCAAAAAACTAGGCCGCAACGACCCATGTTGGTGTGGTAGCGGAAAGAAGTGGAAGAAGTGCCATATAAATAGGGAACCGCAAGGAACACAGGAGATTGAAGCCTATAACTTATATTCCAATAATCAGGAAGAATGGCAAAGAAGATACGGGAAAAGAGGCTGATTAGAAGCGAAAATCGATCTCAATATTTCCGTTACCCGCGCGTATTTCTTTAATTATCATACGCAGGAAATGTTTTCTCTCTTCAAACTCTGCATTATCCCATAAGGTATTGAAGTCTTCTAGAGATTTAGTGAATTTCTCTAGTTCCTGGCGACGCTCGTTAACCTTCTGAAGCTTAAATTGATAATCATCGGCTACCACATGGTGCTTATTCTCTTCTTCCTCTAAGCGCTTTAAATTGCCTCCATAGACCTCTAACGAGTCGATACCCGCCTCATAAGCCTCCTTGACCCTTTGCCTTCTTCTTTCGATGTCAGCAAGTTGTTTTGCAGCGTACTTGTAGTCATCTTCCAGGTTATCTGATATGGCAATATTGCGATCGAAGATCAATCTTTCTCTGGCTGTTGGATTATTAACCAGGTTTCTGATCTGGTTTAAGACAAACTCTTCAAGCTTAGTGGCACTCATTATCCTGCGTTGGCAGATCCCACTGTATTTGTAACCACCGCACAGGTATTCGTAAGTAGTTGTATCATTCCAATTCAGATTCTTTTTCTTCCTATTATGGTGACGAGTGAGATAAGTTACACCAGATCCGCAGCGAATACATTTTGCGAGTCCCGTAAGTAGGCCTCGACTGAGTTTTCCTCGACCTTTTTGGGAATTACCTCTGATCTTTTTCTCCTTTTGAGCTAGCGCAAAAATAGCCTCAGGAATAATTGCTTTGTGCTCAGTGCTGTCTTCAATAATTCCTTGATGGCCTCTTAACCTTCGCTGTTGGTTTTTCTTATAATCAGCGTGTCTCCAGCCCCACAATACCTTACCTGTGTATGTTTGGTTCTGGATCATGTATTTGATAGCCTGTGCTCGCCAATATTGACCCCTAGGTGGTTTTACGCCCTTCTCAGTAAGTTGAAAGGCGATATTGAGAGCTCCCTTACCCCTTATATAGTCATCAAATATTTGACGGACTATTTTGGCTTTTTCTTCATCTACCAATACTTTACGATGCACTTTTCCTTTCTCATCAATCGAGCGCTTTATTTTGTAACCATAAGGTACGTTATTTGGGATTTTTCCTGCCTTGGCTACGGCTACTTTACCCATCATCATTCGTCTGCGAATCTTGTTTCTCTCAATTTCAGACATCGTATCACTGTATCCCTCGACCATAATCCCCAAGTCATCGTCTGTGGGATCATATGTCTTAGGATTCTTCGGCTCGACTGGAGTATTTAGGGCGTAAGTTTGGATGAAAAGCTCTTTTAGCTCCTCGCGCACGATTGTTGCAGCAGCGCGGTTTCTAGCAAAGCGGTCGAAGTCTTTGACTATTACCAGATCGAAAAGATGCTGTCTAGCATCACTGAGCAAGTCTTGAAGCCCTTTGCGTTCTTCCAGGAGATGACCGCTTATTCCTTCATCGATATATGGCTCTTTGGCCAATTCCCAGCCTCTTTCTACAATTACTTTCTTACAATCAGTTATTTGCGAAGGGATCGAGATCTTACCCTCAACTTGCTCTTTTGTACTTACTCGAGCGTATACAACCGCTCGAATCTTAAATTTATTTTCCATGTTTATTTCAGACCTTTATCAAGGATTTTTAATAGATCTGCTTTTTTGTATCGGCGATCTTGCCGAGTACCTATTCTTACTGCTAAAAGTTTTTTCTTATTATCCCATTGGCGAAGCGTCCAAGGACTGACGTTTAATATTTGAGAAGCTTGCAAAAGAGTTAGAAGTGGAGACCAGGTGGTAGGATCAGAAGGAGAAAATAATGGTATTGTTTTCTTAGTCATATTAACTTAAACTAATATAGTATAATTAAATAGAATATACAATATGGAAAATGTAGATAAAAACATTATTGATGACGCGCTGCGCTTATGTAGTGTTGTGATAAGAACTAAGGACAAAGGTGACTTGAGGGACATTGCAATGGAGTCGATGGCGCCTCGAACTTTCGACCTCAGAGAAGTTGAATACGCCTATAATCAGTTAGAAACACCTTTTTATCTCGAAAAGATTGGGATATTAAAGATAATCTCAAATACACCTAAACCTCAGCAATTCATGTTTAACCACACTCCCAAAGGATATTTCCTGGTTAAAATTGATTATGACCTTGCTGAAAAATGGACTAATGAAACTCTTGAATCGAGATTCTCAGGAAAACATGATGTATATGAAGATGAAATCTGGAATAAAGATTTTCAATTTAATGAAAAGGAAAATACATTATATCTCTCGCCTTATGGTAAATGCGTGTTTTCGAAGAAAAGCCTTCCTGCGGGAGCAAAAATAAATCAAAGGGCTCTATTGTCGAAATTAGTTGTTGAGGCAGGAGAGAGTGGTATAGGATCAGGCTTTTTAGTCAAGCAACTCAAGCAATATGGATCAAAAGATCCTGACAATAGAAGAATAGATGCAATGATTGTAGTCTTGAACAAACGGTTTCAGAAAGAGTTTGCAGGCGCAAAAGTTGCGATAATAAACATAGGCAGTCAGGGTGTAAAAAGAATAAGATTATCGGTTCGACCACTCCCAAAAAGATAGGGGCTACTTTTTTCTCCAAAGTAAAACAAATACCCTATACTGTTCACCTATTCTATCCTCCTCAAATACACTGGCCTCATGAAAGTCAGTGAGAAGCTACAGGTAAAAACGAATTTATCACAAGCACAAAATGATGTGCTTTTCCAGAAGTTAAATGAAGCAGTGGAGGTTCTCTATAAGTCTGTAGCCTCAAGAAAAATAAAGGCTGCGTTAGATGGAATTAAAAATGAAAAATCCTATGGAATCCAACGAATTTAAATTATCAGATTTTTACCAATCCGTAATCCTCAAAACCGCAGGATTTCCTCTAGTACGTTTGGAAAAACAAGACAGACAACACTTCGTATTTGTGTTTGAAGACTCAGATAATCAAGACTCAGATAATCAGGCAGAATTAATACTCAGCCGATACTGGAATCACGAATTGCAGGTTGATGCAAGAGATCTAATTGAAAGTATTAACGAGCTCAAAACTCGTATTCATTCAGGGGTATAGGAGGTGAATTATGAAGAAATCTAAATACAAGTGGTTCAAATGGTGGCATTTAGAAAATGGAGATGCTGATGACCCGATTGTATTTGTAATTACTGAGGAGATGATCCAGGAATTAGCAGAAGCAAACTGGGATAGAAGGTTAACAGACCTTGAAATGCACAGAGTTTTATATGCCTTTACCGAGAGTGATGAAATTATTAACAGTCGGGACAATGCGATGTTAGATGCAATTTGTAGCGCTGTAGAAAATAAAGACAACGAATGGGTTGGAATAGACGAGTGGTTTTATAAAGAAAAACAGAAGGAGGAGAAGAATGGCTAATTGGAGTTCACTAAGAATATATCATCCAATAGAAGATTTCGAAAAAACGGATCAAGAGTATTTTAAAAAGTACCACGAAGCAGTAAAAGCTTCTGAAAAATATTGGATTCCTGAAGGCGATCGTAAAAGGTGGGAGGCTAAGTTTTCGTACGAAGCCTTTATCGCTGACTATATGAATTTACCCTCAAGTAAAGATGATTGGTCTCGAATAAAAACACACGCCTATTTTAGCAAGACAGAGGATAGGGATTTACTGGTATATCCCTGGGGAAGTGAGCTCCACATAGCATTGGGAAATATCATTACTGATTATCAGCGAGAGGGGAGAAATCACGTTCCAGATGTTTGGAGAATCGCTGGAATGACAGGGGAAGTTAGTGCTGGTGGCAAGGAGGATTATTGTTACGCTCATATTTACACTCCTCTTACTGAAGCAGTTGATAATGTTACGAAATTTTTAAATGCAGCTTATAAATTACCTGTTTCGGAGAAACTTGGAGTATGGAATCATTTTGCAAGATTTTGTGGAAAAGTTGAGGAATTAGGAGAGTGGCTTGGTCTTCATCACCTTCTTAGTTATCACCCAGAAAAATGTCTTGTTGTAATAGACTGGTCTGAAGTTGCTATGTTTTATGATGATCCGAAAGAGATTAAAAGGGCTGCAAATAACAAACGATTCCTTAAATATTTATCTGACCTTGAGCACGCAAGCACAACAAATTCGGCGTTAGAAGCTGCGACAGATTCAGAAGATCGTTCTTATAAAGAAGTGAATTTTTTTGAAATCAATCGAATCTTAAATCCCTTTACGAAATTCAGACAAGAGGCGAAAGATTCAAATATTGGTAATCATGAAAAACAAACATGAAGAAAAATGTAATCAAAGCGTCATATTTTATTACAGGTGACTCTATAGTTGAGGAGGTTTTAGTGAGTGGGTATCCTGACCCCTCCATACGCTTTGCAGTATGTAATTATGAAACTAAGAAAGTGTCATACGCATCAGATATTATCTTGGACAATGGAGCGATTCTTCAGCCATTAACGGGCGATATTATCACCAAGGGAGTAGTACTTTTGCCTTCACAGGCAGAACCGTATTTAAGTGAAGCAGTGTTGATAAAGGATATTGAGTCATTTATCAATTGTTATCTTGATTTACCCCACGAATTCTATTTGAAACTCGTCAGTTATTATGTTCTATTGACATGGGTCTATGATAAATTGAGTGTTATTCCTTATCTTCGGGCAATCGGTGATTATGGAAGCGGAAAAACCAGATTCGCTCAAGTGGTGGGATCCATCTGCTACAAGCCATTTTTTCTGACTGGTGCGACTTCAGATGCTTTTATATTCAGAATGATTGAACTTGTTAAAGGCACGATGGTGATCAACGAACTAGAAAGGATTAATAGCGACTTACAAGCTCAGATCACAGTTATTCTCAACAATGGATACGAGAAAAAAATGTATATCGGAAGAGTCGAAGGTGACAGAACAAAAGTTCCGACCACGTTTGACGCTTTCTCACCGAAAATAATCACGTCGAGAGGGAAGTCTAAAGATCTAGCGCTGGAATCCAGGATTCTGAGCATTCCAATGAAACCAACTAAACGAAAGGATATTCCTACAATGTTAGATGATTCGTTTTGGGCAGAGGCTACTTTAATACGTAATAAACTTCTGACATATCGTTTTAACAATTTATATGCGCTTCCGACCCAAGGGAAAGAAGAAAGATTGAATGGGGTCGAGCCTAGGCTCAAACAAACTCTACTTCCTCTTCTCTATGTTATTCAGGACAAATCGATGGAAGACGAGCTAATAAATTATGCATTGGATTTCCAGGAGCAGATTTTTTCTGACAGGAGTTTTGAGCTGGAGGCTTTGATTGCCGAAAAGCTGGTTAATTTGTTTGATAATAACGATAAAGTTGGAGTAAAAGACGTATGGGAAAGTATAAACAAAGAACTCGACGATAAGGAAAAAATTACTACAAAGGCTGTTGGGTTAAGGGTTAGGGGATTCGGCTTCAAAACAAAAAGAATCCAGGGTGTTTATCAGATCGAATACAGCCAGCCTGTCATTTTGTATCTGAAGGAAAGGTACTCTTTAACTACTTTCCAGGAAGGAAGTCCACAAACTCCACCAAGTCCACCAGCAGATTCAGCGTCAGAAGTGGACATTGTGGACATGGGTGACAATAGACAAATGACATTGGGAAAGGAGGGGGTATAGGGTTCCAGGCGGGGTCATAAATTCTAGGATTCCTAAGTGCTCGCGGATCTTGCAGGGGTAGGGCTAAAAATAATTCAAATCTTCAGTACTCCAATTTTATTGGACTTCCTCAAATACCCCACTATCTGCAGACTTTTCGCCGTGAAGCTTCAGAAGTTTCTTTATCTCTTTGATGAGTTTTTCTGTCTCGACATTAAGAGATACACTTTGGTTTTCGTTTAAATCTTCGTATTTTAAAGAGATTGATAATTTTGAAATCTTTTCGGGAGGATTAAACCAGGGTTTTGAAGTCTCATCAATAATTTGACCCAGTGATTTAGAATTATTACTTTTGATTTTATCAATATCGCTATCAATATTTAACCCATCGGCAAATTTTCTAATTTCGTCTTTAATGAGAGTGTTGGCTACAGCTTTTATTGCTTCTTTGATAAGATTAATGTCGACACACACATCCTCGATAGATTTATTGTCGGAGAGTAAGTGTATCTGGAGCTTTTTGTCTTTTAGTTCTTTTTCACAAATCTTTTTAAGTTTTTCTGCGTTATCTTTCCCAGTTTTATCTCCGTCCATTAGCGCAACAACTTCACGACCTTCTGATAACATCAATTTGGCCATTGCTAAATAATTTTCTGATGTACCCGCATCAACTATGCTTAAATCGTTAAGATCGATGTCAACCTTATTGCCTGCCTTTAATTTTTTTATCGCCTGGAGGATATAGATGATGTCCGAAGCCCCCTCGACGAGTAACGTCTTCTCTGCTATGAGGAAATTGTTACTAAGCAGTATTCCCAAAGATTCCCTGACGGATTTCCAATTTTTAGTGAATGGTTTTTGATCAATTTTTGTTCCTAGTTTCGTTTTACTGATGACTCGATTCCTCTTGGGATGATTCTTGTTTATTAGAAAAAGTGAATGAGTCGTATAAACGATCTGCGATTTATCAGATATTGTTTCAAAACTCCGTTGTAAATCAAATTGAGCGTAGGGGTGAAGATAGGTTCCAGGCTCGTCGAATAGGTAAATATAAGTGTTGCTTTTGTGGTTTTGTATCCTGGCATAAGTAATCATTGATAAAAGAAAGTAGGTTCTAAATCCAGACGATCTCAATGAGGGTCTAGTGTATTGTGACGAGATTGATGGATCTTTTATTTTGATTATGATGTGATCACCCTCTGTTCCCGTATGCTCGAATTTCCACTCGAGATCTTTACCTTGATTCCATTTATCATTAAGAATAGACGTTAGTTTTTTCGAAGCATCGTCGAGTGCCTTAGATGTTTTATCGTCTTGTTTAAATAGGTCTTGCTTGTTATCCCAGATTTCAGCTAGGCGAAAAATTCCTTGCATAAATTCAAACGCTGGTGTGTCTAAATCAGCCAACGTAACCTTATCAACAAGATTGGTAGTTGGGGGAGTAAAAAGTTCAATTCTCGGCCTAAGCTGAAGTACAGATGGTTCTTGGGATACTGGAATCTTTATTGGTATGCTAAACACTTTAACAGGGTTGCCAACGCCTTCTCTATAAAAAATAACTTCCTCATCTTTATTTTCGGTTAGGGTTTGTTCTGGTTCGGTTCCTTCAGAAGGGTTCTCAGGTGCCTGGATTTTGTTCAGCTCATCTAAATCAGATTGATTTGGTTTAAAATACCACTCAATTCGAGGTTGGGCGTCAGTCGCTAAGTCCCAATTCCTATCATCCTCTGTAATTGGTCTATCATCATTTAAACATCTAATAGCTTCCAAAATGTTCGTTTTACCATGATCATTTGCGCCAATTAGAATTGTAGACTTCTCGTCTATCAGTAACTGTTCCGAGTCCTTAACGGACAAGAACCCACTAATTGTAACTTTATAGAGTTTCATACAATTTTACATTTCTATTTCATTGCCATTAATTAACAGATTGAGCCTCGTTTTTTGCCCGCTTTTCAACAATATTTAAAATAATTGATAGCCATTCTAGCGCTGCCTCTCCCTCTTTTTGAATAAAAGGTACTATTTCACCATGACTGTGTTTTACAGCGTTTCTGAACTCCTTCAGATTTAAGAATCTCTTTTCAGTTTCAATTTTCGATCGGAAGTATTGAGAAAACATTTCCCAATTCGACAAAATCATTTTTGAGTAATCCATAATATCGCAATAATCAAGCATATTCCTTGGTCTAAAATCGCTTACAGTTTTAGAAGGGTCTTTAGATAAATAATCATTAACTCTTTGACGCACTACCCCAACAACGTCACTGGGAATGCACGATTTCCAATAGTCAACATCCTTCAAGGTTAGTTTCTTGTCAATCAAATCCCGTAATCTTTTTTCGGTATCATCAATGGCTTTATTGACGTTATCTGCTACTACACGACTAATCTTCGAACCTGTTACTCTTGTTATTTCCTCTAGTAACAGAGCTGCCCTTGAAGCCAAAAAGGACATAAAGTCATCTTGTTTAATTGAGTCATCATACTTGATTAGATGAGTTTTTAAAGTATCTTCAAAGTCGGGATTTATATTTTGATACTCCGAAAAATATAAACTCGGCTTCTTGTTGGAGATCTCCTTATTAAGTTCTGCAGGGATAAAACAAAAGTTTGGGAGGGAGTGAACCATAATCATCGGGTAGCTCTTTTGAACAATAGATTTTGGGAAAATATGGTGTTTTTCAGAACTATTAAAGTCGGAGTAATACCCGTCTTTGAGCATGAGCGGAACATTATTTTTAAAATGCCTAGGGTTCTTTTTTGCTAACAAACAAAGTACGCCGTTTTTAACTGCTGATTTACGATACATCCTGACTTGAATAAGTGAATCTATATCCAAGGAAAATTGATACTTAACATTGGCTCCTCCTGAGACGATTTTATCCATCAGTTTCTTATCCTCGGTCATGAGTGTCAAAATGGAAGCACTGTATCTTTCAGAAAAGGTTGATTGCCAGAACCATTGAGCCAGAAGCTCTGATTGTTCGTGATCTAAGCTTCTCCCCTTACTTTTGGAGAACAAATAGGCAACTATCGCGATCATACTGCGGTAAGGAATAAAGACCGAGTTGACTACACCTAAATTATTTCTTAGGTAATCAATAGCCAATGCGATTGATTCAACAGTTTCTTGCCAAAATTTACTAACATCCTCGGCTCTTAACTGCAACTGAACTGGTCTGGTACATGAACCTTTAGCAATAAGCGAAAGTGCTTGAAGATAAACCTCGTTATCGATATCGCCAAAGCCTTTTGTCTTTAACTGCTCATTTTCTGCTTTAACTGCAATGCGTAAATCAAATTCTGGCGTCCAGGTACTAGCAGAGATAAGATCAAATAGATTAAGTTTCTGACCACCCTGGTTAATTCTCTCGAAAATATCGCATACTTCATCCAACTCTTTATCTCTAACATCAATGGCTGAAAAGGGGTAGTTGTTAAATTTCTGGAAGCACTCGTTAAACGATTTTTTACGCTCAACAGTTAAACCTTCATAAACATCATATCTTTCATTAGAAAGCAAATCACAAATTGAAACATAGCGTTGATTGTCAGGCGCTCTGTCAACAAAATGCATCTCATCCAGATCAAAGCAAATCTTTTTGTAGTCTCTGCCATATAGAGTCAATCCCTTAACCGTGACATATAAAGAAGTAAGACGTTGTTGGCCATCGAGAATAAAGACAATTTTTTCGTACCTGTCAGGTTTTGGAAGTCCCAACTCCGCGATATCTCTATAAAAGTCATAGTATTTTCTCGGTGCATCCCAAAAGAAAAATGAACCAATCGGATATTCCAGATATATACTTTCGAGGAGCTTGATAACCCTTGGTTTATCCCACACGAACTCTCTTTGAAATTGGGGAATCCTCAAAATTCCTTTCTCAATATCATGAACAATATCTGCCAATTTATAATCGCCTTTAATCTTTATTTTTTGTATATCCATAGTTTTTAAATACTTTCTACAATTTTTATTTCTTCAAGGGTTAATCCATAAAGCTCGTAAACTAATTTATCAATGTCTTCAGAATATTTGTTAATCAGTTTTGATAATGTTTCATTGTTTTTGTCGTTATTACTCTTTGTAATTTCTAGAATTTTGTTTACTAAGATAATGAATGGTTTTTGCATCTCTAGTGAGATTTCTTTTATCGGTAAAACTTCTAAATATGTTTTGGAAATATTTACTGTTAGTGTGGATCTGTTAGTGAAATTTTCAATATAATACCAGTTGAGCAATCTTGAATTTAGCAAGGAGAGTATGTAGTTATAATTAAGAGCACAGTCATCTTTTAATAATAGATTATTAATTGAAGCATATGTATAGAAACTATTTTGATCCAAAGTGGCCACTATAGCATTCTTACCTCCTCCGATTCTTCTTATAAGAATTTTGTTAGGTGCATTCCATAAATAGTCAGGGCGTGGTCTATGGAGTTTTTTTCTATCGAATAAAATGAACTTGTTTTGCCATAAAATTTGATAACGATCTATATCTTTACCTTCTAAGAAAGGTTTGTAGTTTGGAGCTTTTTCTTCAGTAGAGATAAAAGTATTTTTGCCTTTTGGAGTAACAATTCCTTCAATAATGTCTTTACAAAAAGTACCTAAATTCGTAGAGTCGTGTTTAATTATATTAATTATTTTATTTGATGTACTATCTAGATAGATTGAAAAAACGAATTCATTATTATTGAATTCTTCCTGATTAATTACACGAGAACTGTAAGAGTGATTTATTAACTGAGAAAATTCTTCAATTATTTCTACCTCTTTATTTGGTTGTCTAAAGTTTTGCGCCTCGAGAACGGTAGTAGAGGCGGTGACGTTTTCAAATACTCCTGCATGTAAATCAATTATCTGAAGAATCTTATTATTTTTTACAACGTATTCCCTTGTGGTTTTGTAGCTGGTAGCTCTGAAGAAAGTATTCGGAATTATATAGATATAGATTCCCATCGGTTTTGATATGTGTGATGCTCTTTCGATAAAAAGTGAAAACAAATTTATTTTTCCTTTACCGCAAGAATAAAGTTTGCCAATAGCCTTTTTAAATGTATCTGTGAAATCTGACCCACGAGTAAAAACGTAAGGAGGGTTGGCAATAACCACATCGAACCCCCCTTTTTCTTCAAATACATCGGCAAAATATAGGTGCCATAGGAAGAAGGGTTTTGTGCCAGTTTTTTTAAGTTCATCTAGAACAGCAAATATCTGATTTTCTTTTGAAGAGATTTTTTCCAGGCGTTTAAAATCTTCGGGGAGTATTCCAATCCCAGGTAAAGTTCTGATATTCAATTTTTGACTCTGGAGTTCATGAAGTGATGATTTAACGCTTGTCTCTATTAACTCATGCTCAATCTGTTCTATTTGGCTCCTGAGTTTTTTCTTTCCCTCGCTATCGCTCGTACTGAAATACTTAAGTTGTAGAGCCTTCATAGCTTTAAGCACCTTATCATTCTCGCCATCAAATAAACCGATCTGCGATTCTTGATCGAAAAGATTTTTCATCCGTTTAGAACCAAGAGCTTTTTGGACACTCTCCGAGTCATAAAGTTTTATACTGGTGTCTCCGAGCACTAATTCTTCAAGAAGAGAATTTCCTTGCATAATTTTGTAATCCAAGTTAGGTAGGGGTTCTATTTGCTCAAGATCATAATCAACTACCAGCGATAACCACAAACGAAGTTTTGCTATCTCAACAGCTCCTGGATCTATATCAACTCCATAAATACAGTTCTGAATTGTTTGTTTTTTAATCTCGTATTCAGTGGAGGCAGTGTCTCTTCTTCCAAGGAGTTTTGACCGACTTTCTAGCTCGTATCGTAAATGAGTAATTTGCTGCAGCATTCCGACCAGGAACGCTCCTGATCCACAAGCGGGATCAACAACTTTTATATTTTCCAGGCTGTTAATAATACTTTCACTGACTGTCACATCTCTTGCTTCAAATTTTTCATCACCTAAAACGTTATAGGTAGGGAAGTATTTATTTTTGACATCTTCTGGGGTAAGCCCTGTCTCGGTTGCCAGATGGTTGATAAGACTCTCTTCGCACATATAGTGAACAATTTCGCGGGGCGTGTAGTAAGTGCCTTTACCTTTACGCAGATTTTCTTCCAGGAGATTTTCAAATACTTTACCAAGCATCTCTGGGTCAACCGCGACTTCTTTTTCAAGCGGTTCATCCTCTTTTACTGTGAAATTGTAAAGATCAAAGACATCAAAAACCTTGCCGAAAATTTTATTATCCAGGTAAATAAAGCTGTTATTCCAATCGTAAGGAGCCTCGAATAAGCCTCCATTCAAAAAAGGTATTCTACTGTCAAAGTATTTCGAATAGCTTGGATCGACTTCATTTCGGCGGGGATTATTAAGGGTATCGTAGAAAAGTTTTTCCAGATAATCATTGTAAAAATTCTGGTTATTCTGAATACATTTTTTGTAAAGCCCGCTCATGAAGTTTTTGTCTCCTTCGCCCCACGATTTACCCCTTGGTACTCCAAGCCAGCCCTTCTTTTGCAAAAAATATAAGAAAACGATTTGACCTAAGAGTTTTTTTGCGAAGTTTTCGGTATCAATATTATTTCTAGAAGCTTCATTGATAAATGTGTGATTGCTCTTTAATTCTGCGACTACGCTTTCAAATAAATCTCGATACTTTTCAAAGAATTCTTTGGTAACTTTCTCGACACCAAAAGCTTCTTCAAGTTGAGCCAGAGTTGGGTTAGTCACTGTTTGTTCAAAGATTTTAGCTAGTTGAGATTGTGGTGTATGAACTGGTTCACCTTCTCCAACGAGAAAGGAATATCTTTTTGCGGGTGTAGCTTCCTCTTTCGGCTTACCTTTCTCGTCATATTTATATTCAACTTTTACGAATGATAGTCGCCAGGAAGATGAGCTGTCGTTATGAAATGATACAAGCGCACTATCAAGCCAATGATCTTTTAAGTAGCGAGCGATCAGATTCCTTTGCATTGTTCTGGCTTGTTCAAGTTTGGTATGGGTTTTCAGGGATACGTCAAGAATGTGGAGATTTTTTCCTTGAGGATCAGCGTAGGAACCTAAATAGGTGAGTGAATCGATATGGTCTTTAAATGGAGAATCTATCGGGAGCTTTTGGCTTCCGATTTCAATGTCATTTAAGAGTTCGTGGGCAAATTTTTGGAACGTACTCTGGTCATATTTTGTCTTAAGTATTGAAAAATATTGCTGCATAAGTCATGTTAGGTAAAGGCTTCCGATAAAATTATCTCCCGCTTAGCTGGTCGCCTTTGATCTTCAGTTTTAAGTACTTTTATAAGATATCCTTCACTAATCGCATTCCTGATTTCAGCTAAAATTGCCAGAGGTTTATTCATCTCTTTTAATTTTGTTACGAGCTGATTGATTGAGCGCTTGTTGACTGCCCCTTCTTCCAGTGCCAGGAGTAGGGTATTCAAATACGCTTCATCATCTTCAGTTAATCCCCTGAAACTTAGGAGCGCTTTAATATGGCGCATCAGGGTTTTATCTGAGCCACTGCCTCGCTTTTCCGTTTCTTCTTCTGATTCATCCCTGATACTTTCTTCAAAAGCAGTAATGTTTCCCTTGAGCAGATCATAAAATGAAGAGGGAAGTGAGGTTTTGGAATCAGCTGGTTGAGCGTGTAACAGTTTTGCAGCTTCTCCAAACTGAATCTCGGATGTGTCTTTCTCTTTGGTCTTAAAGAATTTGCGTAGAGATCCACGTCGGAAAAATGTTACTAAGGTTCCCGAAGCATCCAGTTTTTCTCTGGCGGTTCTACATTTTGCTGGAAGCTTACGAATTTTCTCGTAAAGTTTTTCATCTTCATCGCGAATATTTCGTATCTGTTTAAGATACCCAAGTTCACTTTCCACATATTCATCCGATCCCTCGTCAGCAACATTACTTGAGTTGATGCGAGTAAAAATCTCCCAGGAATTAAATTCCTCTTCACCTGTTAAGTACTGAGTGTCTTCACCGAGTGTGTCATGGAATGCCTGGATCTTGGCCACTGCTAATTTTTCAAGCCCGATTTGTTCTTCAGATTGAGAGGTCGGGAAGAAGTTATAGATAAAAATTTCACTGTGTTTTGTTCCGACTCGGTTGACTCTCCCTACTCTCTGAAGGATTCGGATGGAGTTCCAGGGAATATCATAGTTAATAATAATATTGGCGTGATGCAGGTTGATACCTTCCGATAGGACGTCAGTGGTCACTAAAATTCTCTTGGTGTCATCTTTGATTCTCGATCGAGGGTCAAAATTTTGTTTGACTATTTCAAACTCAGCTCCTTTCGAACCACCAGAGATAGATATAACCGCATCTTCATAAATCTCTTTGAGTTTATCGGATAAGTATTTTCCAGTTTCCTTTGATTCAGTGAAGATAAGTATTTTATTTGATTTTAATTGTTCGTCAGTCGCAAGACGCTTTGCGAGTTCATCAAATTTCGGATCGGCTGTTACCTTATCCCATTTAGTCATGAGTTGCTCTAGGTATTTTTTGTCTGCTGTGAGTAGGTCTTTAAAATGTGGTTGAAATTCACTGGCGCTGTATTTAATAACCGCGTTTTCTTCGACTAATTCTAGGAGCTCATCTTCAAGACCCCAATCAAGATAATCATAAACATCTACCTTTTTACTAATAAACACAGTTCCCTTATCAAACATATCGATAAAGTTATCGTAAGATTTAATAAATCGTTTGAGTGTTTCTTTAAAGGCATAAAAGCTACTCTCCAGGCGCTTAACCAGTAACCCTTTCATGAACCCGCGTACGTTCTCTTGTCCAACTTTTTGTATCTGTAGTTCTTCTGTGAGTGCCTGGGTCTTTAAATAATTGGCAGGCTCATAACGCGCATAAGCAATTTTTTTGATAATTGAGAGTGTATCTAAAAATAGAGAATCCAGGGTCTCGTCAAATTTATAGTAAAGCTTGATTGGTTCCTGGACTTTAGGGAATTTCAAACCTTGAGTTGTCATGTCTTCTTTGTAAAACTTCTCAACTTCAGATCTAGTTCTTCGTACCATGACGTATTTGAGTATTTCCTCACGGATGACTTGAGAATTTTCTTTTACGATCTGTATATATTCCTCTTTTGTTAGCTTCGGATCGAGTTTCTTTTCAAGAGCATCAAAAAAGGCCTTTAGATTTTTGTGATTCGGTATAGTGCTGTTATTCTTTTTTTGAAAGAGAAACATCTGACTGGCAATGTCTTTTGGCCGATTGTTAAGAGGTGTTGCTGTGACAAGAATGACTTTTTTGCCAGCGCATATCTGGTGAAGCGTTTCAAAGCTTTGAGTAATTTCATTCCTGAATCTATGTGCCTCGTCAATAATGACCTGATCATAATGATCAACTCCCTTACTCAAAACCTCATCAAGCTTTCCATGAGATTCAACTTTGGCCACAACTCCGAATTCCCTGAGCGTATCTTCCCAGTATTCCTTAAGGACAGGCGGGCAAATAACGAGAGTTTGTCCTCCCAACTTTTTAGCTATTAATGTTGAGATATATGTTTTCCCCAGTCCTACTACATCTGATAGAAAAACGCCGTTGTGCTCTCTGAGCTTAAGTAGCGCATCAGCGACAGCCTCTTTTTGATATTCCAGATCAAGATAGCCTTTGGGAAGGTCAGCAAACATTTCCTGGTCATAGTTAATTTTCTCCCTGAAGTATTCGTAGAGGAATTTCAAATACAGCTCATAAGGGGTGATCTCGTCATTAATCCAGGTTTTAGTTTTTACTGTATCGATATATTTGTCGGTAACATCGACTCCCTTTTCCCATAATTCCTCAAACTTTTTCAGAGCATAGTCTACATCAGCTTTATCTTTTAGCTCGACATTAAATTCGAGATTGTCTACAAGTCCAGATTGAGAGAAGTTGCTCGATCCTGTAATGACTTTCCCGAAATCTTCGCTGCCAGCAGTTTTTCGAAGAATATAGAGTTTTGCGTGTATCGGGTGCTCTGGGTAAACTTTTAATTCAAGTTTGCCTGATTTTATATACTCAATAAACTTATGGATTCCTTCCTCGGTGCTTTTCTCATCTGGAGCATTTTCTACCTCCTCAGTGACTTCCTTTTCGAAACCCTCTTCAACACGCTTTGTTGAAGTAAAAATATCCTCCTGGCCATCTTTTGATCGACTCAGAACTTGGTAAGTAACTTTATCTATATTGAGGCCAACCAAGATTCTGATCTTTTCGACATTTTTGAGTGAAGGGTAAAGCTGGAAGAAACCGCTACTCCTGAAGTATCCGACTAAAACATCAAAAAACTGAGTATTATTCTCAAGGATCTTTTGGAACCGAGAAAGAAGGGTCGCATCTGGTTCGTTTGTGAAAAACCTTGAGTCTGTATTCATATTCATTTTTACATTTATTTAGCGATAAGTTTCAAGATATCCTCTTTTCGATAGCGCCTGTCTCCAACGCCACGCCTCACTCCTACTCGAATGGCCTTCAATTTGCCTATTTTATCCCATCGTCTTAAGGTCTCCGTATGGACATTCAGGATCTTAGCGACCTGCTTTATCGTCAACAGTTCAGGTAATTCCTCAAGTTCAGGCATAACAATTAGGCTTAATTATACTTAATTCAAGATAGTAAAACAACAGAAGGGATCGGCAGAATATGGTTTCTGAAGCTGAAATTAGAATTCAAACAACTCTTTTACTTGTATCTTTAATCCACGAGCAATTTTTATCAGGTATCTTACTGTGGTATTAACATATCCATTCTCAATTTTGGCTAAGTACGATACGTTTATACTTGCCTCATCAGCTAGGTCTTCTTGAGTCATTGATTTTTTCTCTCGAAACTTCTTGATCGTTTTCCCAAGTGTGTCACGCTCCCTCTGGAATGGGTTTTGGGAAGCGTAAGTATTACTTCTCATATCTATATTACACTGAAACTTTCCATATTTCACCATTCCATATATGGAAAGTTTGTGTTATAGTTCTTCATGGAGCGCTGAGCGCAAACGCAGGCAGCTTGAGAAGGATTCAAGCTGTTTTTTTAATTATGAGAAAACTTCAAATACTGATTATTCTCTGCACAGTCCTTCTGGTGGGGTACACTACTTGGGATACAATTGCTCAACTAGATGCAATTTCAAGTTTAACGTGTACAAATTTGGATAAATATGACAAGTATTTTTATGGCAAAGACGCACCCTGTAATCTTACTGGTAATAACCCATCAGGCAGGAAGTCTTTGAACGAAATCTTCGGATATGGGTACACAAAGGAAGAAGTTATTAAATTCCAGAAAGAGGTATCTGATTCAGTCCTTCGTCGGGGGATCTTCCTGGATGCAGTTATACTACTTACTGGAGCATTCGCATTTATAACCATTGGTAAATTGCAATCAAAGAAGGGAGGCTCAGTTGAAGGAAAAGGTAAAAACCAAGACAAAGCGTAAAGTAAACAAAAAATCTCAACGTGGACTCAACCTCAAAGAAGGTCAGTTCTTTGCAGCATTTGTGCCGAAGAAGAAGTAGATCTGCTAAAATATATGTGCCTCTAACTCCGCGATCTCCTCAGATAATTTTATGGTGAAACCCAGGGAAAGAATTTTTATAAAAGCATTCATTAATAATGGCGGGAATGGGGTACAGGCTGCAAAAGAGGCTTACCCTAATCAGTCCTATGGAAGTCTGAGAGTTACGGCTCACAGATTGCTAACAAATGCTAACATACACCAAGAAATTGAGGATGTTATCAATAGTGGAAGCCTATCAGACGAGTTCCTGGTCAGGAGACTGAGACAAATAATTGAGAAACCAAAAGAAGGTGATGGTATCGCCTTAAATAGTATCAGTTTGGTGGGAAAATGGAAAGGGTATGATGCTTCGAAAAAGAAGTTTGAGATTCAACCGCCTCCTTTGCCTCCAGATCAAATAGATGCTATCCTAAAAAGGATGAGGGAGCTAGTTAAGTAAGATATGTAGCATTATGTGGTTCCCTATATGCTAGCACTTCAAGAATAGATTTTAATAGTTAAAGCAATTTCTTTACGAGGTGTGATTAGTCTAAACTGAAGCTATGGTGTTATAATTTCTGGATGACTGCCAGGACACATGATTTAATTGCATTTGCGGCTCTTACTACAACTGCGGTTTATTATCATCCGCAAAATATCAATCTTTACACACTTTTTGCATCCGTAATTGGATGCACTGTCGGAAGTTTGATCCCCGATGCGGACCAGGCGGGAAACAGGCTTTGGGATTTACTTCCGGGAGGGGATTTTGTCAGCCGCATTTTGCGCCGTGTTTTTTATAAGCACAGAACAATCACTCACTCACTATTGGGAACGTATTTACTTTTCAAAGGATTGGAATGGGTTTTGCCGAAAATTTTCAACAGCGGTTTTGTAGATCCTAAAATTTTACTTATCAGTATTATGATTGGATTTGTATCTCATCTTTTTGCAGACTCTTTAACTGAAGAAGGAGTTCCTCTACTTTTTCCTATAGGAATTAATTTTGGTTTTCCGCCAATAAAATCCTGGAGGATAAAGACGGGAAAGTGGTTTGAGAATCTGGTTATAATGCCTGGAGTAGTTTTATACCTGGTTTGGTTAATTGGAAACTACAAAGACCCGCTTTTGAAACTTCTGAAAAGTGTAAATTAAATTTCTTTGCGAAGATGGGAAACTCAGTTATTTTTTAATCTTTCTACGATCCTCAAACCATTTAATTCCACCAATTTGGGCTAAATCAACTGCAGCCAATGATAAACCCAGTGTTCCTCCTATACCAATGGCAATCGCTAGGGTTACATAATTTAAGTATTTCCATGCGGTTAACAATTTAGACTTCTTTTCTATATTTTCTGCTGACATACTATAAGTATATCATTTTGGTTCAATGAAGACACAAAAAACACAACCTGAAGAACTGTTGTTTAGCAACTAAATATTATCAGAGCAGTTTACTCTTTTTCAGTCCCTGTCTAACCAACCAATGGGTAAGTGATGCCAAGAAACCCAAAAGTATCGCCCAATAAAATCTTGAAATTCCGAATCCTGTCAAATCGGCAACCCTGGCAATAACCCAAATCCCTGCTGAATTGGCAAAACCGTAGTACAAAAACATTGGATATCTCCCGCGTTTTGTAAGTCCGGCACCTTTAGCAAAAGTTTTTGCAACAAATCCTACCACTGTTAATGCAAAACCAGCTACCAACCCTGCAGACATTGGGGTAAAATTCATGTTTCCAAGTTCGTAATAGCTTGGCATTAAATAGTTAGCAAGGTACATTAAAACCGAATTAACTACCCAGTAAATAAAAAACTTCTTAAGTTGTTTTGAATCCATAAATATTCACCTCCTCCTATGAGATAGCGCAAGCGCGTCTCATGGAGTCACGTTTGAAGTTTTTCGACTATCAAACTGTGACCTTATCTCTATATTTCAGGTTAGAATTAACTTTGAGGCTTGTCAATGGCTTTGGACTTGGCCTAATTGATATTTTTAGTGATATAATTTTTAAAGAAAGTATTTTTATGAGCGGTGTTTTAATAATCAAAGACGAGGGCGAAAAAACCAAACAGTTTCATGTAAAAAATCCTCCGAAAAGTTATCTGGAGCGAAGACAAGGACTTCTTCTTATTTTATTTTGGTTTACAGCTCTTGCTGGAGGACTTTTTATTTTAAGTAGTATGACAAATAACTTTACAGGATTATTTAAAATATTCGGCTTCTTTAAATAAGATATTTCAATGTCTGGGAAAAGCGAAGTTAAAAGAACTTTCCCCTTAGTTCTTTTTGCAATTGTTTTTGTGTTAAATCCATGGGTTATTAAGTTGCTGAGTCAGGATGTGTTTATATTTACACTTTTTCTTTTTTATACAGCTTTAATGATTTTAAGTTTTATTAAAAAGAAATTTACAAAGGTAATAATTGTTTTTTGGGTGTTACTTTCCTTCTTTCAATTTGAGTCAGTAAAGATTTCAAAAGTATACAATTCAACTCCGGCAGAAATTGATTTACAAACAACAAGGATGAATTATTATGAACCAAAGTTTGCACGACTTGGTTATTACCTTGAGAAGCAGCCGATAACAATTTTGTTTTATAAAATCGAACAAAACTTTTTTGATACAGTCGACTTAAATTTATATTTCCCAAATTATCTTAACTTAATCTCTCTACCGTTTTTATTAATCGGTCTGTGCAATTTATTCCAATCAAAAAAAACTTACAAATATCTTTTGCTTTTTTCAATTTTGATTCTTACGCTCATTGGTGTGAACGGGAAATTCGGACCTTTTTTAATATTTCCTTTTTTAGGTTTGGCTATTTATCTTGGAGTAGAAACCGCTGTTAAGAAAATATGGACTACGAAATAGTATGAAAAAATTAACCGAAATATTTTTGGTTGTTGGAATATTAGTATTTGCCGGACTTATTTATCTATATAAATTGGATGTTATCCCAAGTGGTTTTTATGTAGACGAGGCGGTTGTTGCATATAACGCTTACTCGATTCTGGAAACGGGAAAAGACGCTTTCGGACAGCAGTACCCTGTACTTTTTAGATTGTTAGGCTCGTATACTCCGGGGCTTTTTGTTTATACATCAGCACTTGCAATTAAATTAATTGGTTATCAAATTACAACTTTCCGTTTACTTTCGGCGATATCTGCACTAGTTAGCGTTGTATTTTTCTACCTTTTCATAAAGAAATTAAAGATATATTCGTCAGAGAGGTCGTATGTTATAACAACTTTGTTTTATGCAATTTCTCCATGGCTTACCTTTAATGCGAGGCTTGGATATGAAGTAACACTTGCTTTCACCCTTTTTAACATTGGTGTTTATTTTTTGTTATTAGCATTGGATAAACCCAAAAATTATATTTATTCATTTGTATTTTTTTCTCTGGCTACTTATACGGCGCATACACAAAGATTTTTGGTTCCGATTTTTTGTATTTTTTGTTTAATAATTTTTAGAAAAATAATATTAAAAAAGTCAAATTTTAAATACTTGTTTTTGGCTGGTGTTACCACACTTTTATTACAGATACCACATCTGACCGTATTAAATACACCTGCTTTTTGGGTAAAAAACCAAAGGCTTATTGAAGGTGGCAGAATCATCCAAAATATTATCAATCAAACATTATCTTATTTATCAAATAAAAATTTATTTTATGAGCTGGGGGACATTGATGCTCAACACACAATCCCCGGAATTTCAGTTATGTACAACTGGATGACGTTGCCATTTATGGTGGGTTTGTTTATTCTTGTCAGTCGAATTAAGGAAAGAAATATTAAATTTTTACTTTTATTATTTGTAACCTCGCTAATCCCTGCGGTATTGTCGGGTGAATTTATTTCAATTCAGCGAGCGTTACCTTTTCTTCTTCCCCTGATGATAGTAATAGGGCTTGGGATTGATTATTTTGTCAAAAAATTACCGGTGCTGAGTACAATGACACTGATATTATTGTTGCCTTTATCACTGTTACTTCTTTATCGATCATATTTTGTACTTTTTCCGATTGAGCGCTCAAGCGGGTGGAACTTTGGTTATGACAAACTTGCTGATTATATTCGTGTCAACGCGGATAAAAATTATATGGTTGATAACAGCCGTAATCCAAGAAATTATATTTTGCTTTTATACCACCTTAAATATCCACCGGAGATATATCAAGGTGAGGTAGATCCGAAATATAAAACCGATTATTACCATTCACTGCCTCCGGAAAATAGTTACAAGTTTTCGAAAATAGAAGTCAGGGAAATAAGCTGGGAGACTGATCCGTGCAAAGAACAAATTATTGTCGGCGACCCTTTGACAATTTCCGATGGCCAAGCTAAAGAACACAAGCTGGAAAAACAATTTGAGATTAAAGATATACTGGGAAAACCGATTTATATAGGTTTTAAAACTAATCCGCAGTTGAAATGTAAAAGTGTCGAATAAACTTTAGGATGACAGTTATATAATACCAAAGAGATTTTAAAAAGATACATAATGAAAATTAATAAATTACCTTATTCTGAATTCGTGTCAATTTATAGTAAAGTTCCTAGACTTTGTGTGGAGGTTGTACTTTTGACAGATGGTGGGGTAGTTCTAACAAAAAGAAGCATAGAACCGCTTTTGGGCTGGTGGCATCTTCCTGGAGGAACAGTACTGTATAACGAAACGCTTGAACATGCTGTCAAACGGGTTGCAAAAGAGGAATTGGGAGTTAACGTAAAGATTGAAAAAATGCTGGGTTATATTGAGTATTTAAAGGAGCAGGGTGCGAGCGGGTTAGGTTGGACTATTAGTATGGCGTTTTTGTGCAATAAAAAAAGCGGTGTTCTAAGGGGATCGGAACAGGGCGAGATTTTTAAAGTGTTTAAAAAGACATTGCCCTCTAAAATAATTTCTTCTCAAAAAAAATTCCTACTGAAGAATAAGATTATTTAAATTTCCTTTAACTGTATTTTTTTGTAATCTCCGGAATCAGATATTCTTCAAATGCTTTTTTGATATCATAATCAGGGCTCCAACTCCAATCACGACGTGCCGTGGTGTCATTTACATTTGATGGCCAGGAATCAACAATTCTTTGTCTTGCTGGGTCGGGGTTGTAGCCGATCATTGTTTCAGGAAAAACTTTAAGAACTATTTCTGCAATTTCTTTTGCACTTACACTAAAACTTGATACGTTGTATACATTTTGAGTCAGTTTTTCTTTTTGGGCATCTGCTATTAAAAGTAAAGCCTTAACTGCATCCGGCATCGCCATAAAAGGAAGAACAGAATCCTCGCGGACAAAGGATTCGTATCCCTGACCTTGTGCTGCGGTGTGTATCATTTCCGGCGCATAATCGCTGGTTCCTCCTGAAGGTACTGTTACGGCACTAATAAGCCCTGGAAATCTTATACAGCGAAAATCAATATACCTCTCTTGTGATTTCTCAAGGAGCTTATAATATTTTTCAAAATAAATACCCAAGTTTTCCCCGTAAAGCTTATTAATTCCATACATTGTGATTGGATTTGTAAATTGGCCCTCTCCTATAAAACTTGCCGAATTTTTTGTGACAAGGTCCGGAAGCCCGTAAACCGCAATAGAACTGGGATAAATAACTGTAATTTTTTTCTTTGAAGCTTGTGAAATTGTGTTTGCGGATTTTAATATATTTAGGGTCCCGCCGACATTTACATGATGTGCAAGTTCGGGATTTTTTTCACCTGAAGTCGAAAGAACAGCGGCCAAATGAAAAACAATATCAATATGTTCGTTTTGAAAAATAGATGATAGTAAGGCTTCGTCGGTAATGTCTCCTTTGTAGAACTTCTTTACAAATCCTGATAAAGTCTGGTCAAGGTCGTTTAAATCAAGAGCAACGACTTCGTAGTTCCCGGCGGCGAGTTTTCCCAAAAGCAAATGCCCCACCTCGCCGTTAGCTCCGGTTACAAGTGCAATCCTTTTTTCCATGAGATTATATTACACCAAAAAGCTTTCCGACTGCACTAATGGTTTCAACTGCCTTTTTAACCTGGGATTTGCTATGCGCGGCAGAATTCATAAGCCTGATTCTGGCTTTTCCCTTTGCAACCGTAGGGTAGGTTATTGCCACAGAAAACAAACCGCGCTCAAAAAGTTCGCGGCTTACTTCTTTTGCTTTCTTTTCATCACCGATCATTAAAGGAATGATTGGTGTAGTGCTTGTACCGATATCGAATTTTAGTTTTTTTAACTCACTTTTGAAAAACTTGGTATTCTCCCAAAG